>NZ_JANAVN010000046.1:0-580 GCF_024213565.1 Paenibacillus sp. Lou8.1 | reverse complement strand
TTGATCGAATCGCCACCCAGTTCAAAGAAGTTATCCTGCGTGCCTACCGCTTCCACGCCGAGTACTCCGGCCCATACTGCAGCCAGTAGTTGCTCCACCGTAGTACGCGGTGCCACATAGGCTGCACCGGTATGAATACTTCCTTCCGGTTCCGGCAAGGCCTTGCGGTCGATTTTGCCGTTGCTCGTCAGGGGGATCGTCTCCAGTCGCATCAAACGTGCTGGCACCATGTGCGCTGGCAGCCCGGCTTCCAGTTCGGCCTGTACCTCCTCGATCTGCAGCTCGGCTTCTCCCGTGATGTATCCGCACAAGTACTTGTGTCCACGCTCATCCATCCGGTCGATGACTACTGCTTGACGCACGCCCGGCACCCGCTGGATCGCCGTTTCAATCTCGCCCAGCTCGATCCGGTAGCCCCGGATTTTCACTTGATAATCCATCCGCCCGATAAAGTCCACATTGCCGTCCGGCATCCACCGCGCCAAGTCACCTGTGCGGTACAGTCGTTCACCTGGCACGAACGGATTGGCCACGAATTTCTCGGCTGTCAGGTCCGCACGGTTCAAGTATCCCCGTGCTA
>NZ_JANAVN010000045.1:0-599 GCF_024213565.1 Paenibacillus sp. Lou8.1 | reverse complement strand
TGCGGTGCCAGCGTTGCGACGATGGGATAGCGGAACAAATCCTTCATGTCCAGCTTGTAGCCTGCCTGGAACGCACGAGACACGATTTGAATCGCCTTGATCGAATCGCCGCCTAGATCAAAGAAATTGTCTAAAATACCAACGATTGGCACGCCCAGGACGGACTGCCAGATCGCTACGAGTGCTCGTTCTGTTACAGTGCGTGGTGCTGCATAATCCGCACCGCTTTGCAAACCTCCTTCTGGTGCTGGCAGGGACTTGCGGTCGATTTTACCATTCGGTGTCAGCGGCATCTGCTCCAACCAGATGAAATACGACGGCACCATATAGCTTGGCAGCTCTTGTCCCAGCTCCTGTCTCAGCTCACCCGCTCCAAGCTCTTGACTCGCCACGTAGTACGCCACGAGCTGTGTTTGGCCCGTTTCGTCCGTGCGTGCCATAATGACCGCTTCTTGTACCGACTCCACCTGCAGCAGCTGTGATTCGATCTCGCCCAGTTCGATCCGGTAACCTCTGATTTTTACCTGATGGTCCATCCGACCCAAATATTCAATGTTGCCGTCCGGCATCCATCTTGCCAAATCGCCTGTACGATACAT
>NZ_JANAVN010000005.1:0-355231 GCF_024213565.1 Paenibacillus sp. Lou8.1 | reverse complement strand
CGACTTGCATGTATTAGGCACGCCGCCAGCGTTCGTCCTGAGCCAGGATCAAACTCTCCATTAAAGACCAACCGAAGCTGGTTTATAGAAAGAGCGATAAGCTCATGTTGAAACTGACGAGATAAAATATCTCTTGTTTTGATTTTGTGAACAAAATCGTTTTACTCACTCGTTGTTCAGTTTTCAAAGATCAAACCTACATAATATCTTACTCTGTTTCACCACCGCATCTCAGCGGCGACTTAAATAATATATCATGTTTTCTAAGTCTTTGCAACACTTTTTTTCAAAAGAATTTTTTAATCAATTCTGCTTTGTTTTCGTGTTGCTAACTATCTTGCAAAAGACAGCTATAAGAATATACCACAAAATTACGCTAATAGGCAACACCTTTTTTAAATTATTTTCTCATCTTTAAAATCACTGTATTTAAATAAAGAGACCATTATTCCCACAAGCAGAATAACAGTCTCTTTAACATTCATTTCTTCCTCTTAATGAATAATAAAGCCGGGCACTACCAGGAGGTTCCTCTCCTTTTACATATAGCCAGGTCAGTCCTTAATCCACGGATTTTTACGCGAACGAGCATTATAAGATGAGGAACGGGATTTTTGCTTTTTATTAGTACCATTTTTACTAGAAACCTTGGCTTTGGATGTCTCTTCTTTGGATGAACTGCCAGAGCTGTCTTTTGATTTACCTTTACGTACGCTACGATCCTTTGGTTTAGAAGAAGAGCCAACTTCATTTTGGGATGCAATAGTCAGATTGTTACCAATCTCCTGCGTTGCTGGAATTGCTGGTACCGACTGGACGTTCTCTTCCCGGCATCCACAGTCTGGCATAAACATATAGGGTGTTGTATATCCCTCTAATGGATACATAGGTGCATTCCCATGCGCAAACGGATGATAAGGGGAATTCGCAGATTGTTGTCCTTGTAGTTGGCTATAGTCGGACACGTGCCCACCCGCAGGCGAACCATATGGAGGTCCTCCCCATGCCTGGCTCCATTGACTGCCCTGGACTGTACTCTCTGGATACTGCTGCGGATGCCCTTGATGGATAAATGGAGGATAGACAGGGTAGGATGCATTTTCAGACGCCTCATGACTCGGATAATATCCAGGGGCGCAGCAATCTGAATAGGCAGGATAAGGTGTTGGATGGGCATTTATAGGTGGTGTCTGCACAGGCCCCCAGCACCATGGATGCTCACAATCATGATGATAGCCCTGATCAGAAACTACAGTAGGAGAGGCGTGTTCTGCTAAGGAGGTATTTATAGGCGCATTCCCCCAAGTTTGAGGAGACTCAATCCCCGGATACCACGAGTTCGGCATTGCATTTATTTGTGGGCTATAATCAAATGTCGGCTGTTGTATCGACCACTCGGAATTTACCATCGGCTCCGATTTTGTGCAGCCGCAAAATTTTTCAGCTACAGGTTGCTTCACAATAGTTGTAGGAAGCTGTGGCTTAGATGCGATGGGTTGGGTAACTATAGGTTGCATTTGAGGTGGAGCAGGTGGAGTAACTATGGGCTGCATTTGAGGTGGAGCAGGATTTACGGGTGCCATAGGAACTTCAGGCAGTTTTAATTCAGGAAGCTTAGGAGGATTCACTGTTTCTTTCGGCTGTGTCATCTCTTCTTTGGGGCTAGGCATATTCTCCTGCTTAGGTTGCGTCAACTCCGCCTTGGGCTGGGTAAGTTCTTGCTCGGTTGGGGATTCAGGTTTAGGCTGTGTCATCTCTTCTTTGACTGCGGTATTTTTTTTATTCTCAGTAAAATCAGACGTCTCTTCTTTGTAGTGTGGAATATTAACTGTTTCTCCAACCAGAAGTGCGTTCGGGTTTTTAAGCTGGGAATTGGCATCAATAATTAGCTTAAGTGGTACATTCCACGCCTTGGACAATTTCCACAATGAATCTCCTTGCTTAACCTTGTGTTGATATACCGTTGACGGCTGTGTTTCCATCGTAACAGGGTCTGTTGGAATTTTAATTTTCTCGCCGATACTCAACTGATTAGGGTCTGCCAATTGGGGATTGGCGGCAATAACTTTCTCCAGCGTCACATTATACTTCTGTGCCAGCAAGTACAGAGTGTCACCTTTTTTGACGATGTGTATTTTCACAGGTCACAAACCTCCTAGACTTTCGTTCGGGCGGGATAAACGCCCGGCTTCTGTTATTACATCCTATGCACCTCCCGGGCGAATGACCCCATACAAACAAAAAAATCCTCTCAACCGAATACTCACGCGAGCATTCAGTTAAAAGGATTCGGTTTTATTTTAGTCCTGCCACACTTTGTAGCCATCCTGATCCACAATCTTACGGAACTCAGCCAAGAGCTCCAAAGTCACTGGGCCAGCAACGCCGGAGCCGATCGTACGACCATCCACTTCATAAGCTGCAATAACTTCTGCCGCAGTTCCTGTAAAAAACACCTCGTCCGCAACATATACATCATGCAGTGTAAAAGGTTGTTCCTTAAGGGGGTATCCAAGCTTAGCACACAAATCGATAATAGCATTACGAGTAATCCCTTCAAGCGCCCCCAAATAGCAAGGAGGTGTATATAGCACTCCGTTTTTGACAATGAAAATGTTGTCCGCAGAGCCTTCCGTCACATACCCTTGGGAATTGAGCATAATAGCCTCACCTACACCAGCATAGTTAGACTGGATCTTCACGAGGATATTGTTGAGATAGTTCAATGATTTAATCTTCGGATTCAAAGCGTCTGGGATGTTGCGACGCTGAGAGACAGAAATTGTCTTCAGGCCAGTCAAGTAAGCTTCTTCCGGGTAAATGGCGAGCTGCTCCACGATAATGATGACACTCGCCTTCGCACAACGAAGAGGATCTAAACCTAGATTTCCTGCACCTCGGGATACAATCAGACGGATATATCCGTTACGCATTTCGTTAAGACGAATCGTTTCAGCCATTGCTTCCAACATTTCATCAGGAGACAAAGGAATGTTTAACTGAATGGATTTAGCAGAATCATACAGACGATCCAAGTGCTCCTTACATTTAAAAATATTCCCGTTATAGATACGAATGCCCTCAAATATACCGTCTCCGTACAAAAAACCATGATCATATACGGAAACCTTTGCATTTTCCTTAGTCACATGCTGCCCATCCAGATAGATCCATTGTTCTGCCATTAAAACCACACCTCCGATTAATGTTCCTTTAAAATAGGTTCGATCGCTGCTTCAACATACTTGTAGCTTGGATAAGAGCCAAGAATACGTACATGGCACCCCAAAGCCTCGATCTCTGCAAAGGCTGCCGGAAGCAGCACGGAATGCAGAGATTCCAAAACTTCAATGTAAAAATAATAATTCCCCAATTGCTTTTTGGTCGGACGCGATTCAATACGGGACAGATTTAACCTGCGCCATGCAAATGCGGATAAAACCTGATGCAGCGCTCCCGGGAAATCCTGCGGCGGCGTGACCAAAATACTGGTTCGCTGACCTTCAGGCGTACCCGGGAGACTTATAGGTTGATGACCGATCAAGACAAAGCGGGTAAAGTTGTTATCGTGATCCGTCACTTTGCTGGCCAAAATATCCAATCCGTGTTTGGCAGCCGCAAGCTTGGTTCCGAGAGCGGTCCAGCCTTTACCGGGATTATGTTTAACAATTTCGACGGCTTCTGCCGTACTTCCTGCACTCTCCAACTCGGCCTGAGGAGCGGAAGCCTGTATGAATTCTTTACACTGGGGAAGCGCCACAGGATGAGACATAATTTTGACCACTTTGCTCAAATCCAGCTTGTCCAAATCCTTCGTAAATTCACTACGATGACCAATAAGATTTTGAATTGAAGGATATACCCATTCCGCCTGCATTTGAATGTCTACTTCATGTACAAGCCAATCCATATGCAAACTTACAGAGCCATCAATCGTATTTTCAATGGGAATTACACTATAGTCTGCCTGACCCTTGTCTACTGCCTGAAATACGTCCGCAATATGTTTGTAAAAAAGTAATTCATGGGACGTATCTCCTAACAAATACTTAATCGCTTCATGAGAAACAGTCCCCTCAGGAAGAAGTGCAATTCTTTTCATATCGTAAGTTCCCCTTTAATCATATCCATAAAAGGGAGAGTATTCCCTTCTGTATATACTTTAACTCCTTCATTCTCAGGGCGCAATTTTAAAACAGAAGCAGTGATCCCCTCTTTGTTCATGGTATCCGTTAAATACTGCTCCAGCTCTGCTTTCCGATTTTCCCGCCGATCTGTCAATGCCAGCAACGTTGGTCCAGCCCCACTTAGAGCCACACCCAAAGCACCATAATGGTGCGCATCCTGCAAGATCTCTGTCATACCTGGCACAAGTGCCGCGCGGTAAGGCTGATGAAGCTGATCACGCATCGCTTCGGCGATTAAATCGGTTCGTCCCGACGCCAATGCTGCTACCAGCATGGAAGCATGACTTATATTATATACAGCATCCTTCAACGATACATGAGCGGGTAGAACCTCTCTGGCTTTTGACGTGGACAGCTGAAAATCTGGAATAACTACCATAACCTCCAGATTGGCATCTGGTTCAAGCCGTAAATGCCTAGCATGCTCGCCGTCCCACATCGCTGTAATAATACCACCAAACAGGGAAGCTCCAACATTGTCCGGATGTTTTTCAATGGCGCTTGCCATATCGAACAGCTTGGAATTCGGCAGAGGCGAGCCAATCAACGTATTGGCAGCGACCAAGGCGCCCACAATAGCAGAAGCGCTGCTACCCAAACCGCGGGTGAGCGGAATATCCGAGTACATCGAAATATCGAGCTCAGGAACAGATACACCTGCTTCCCGAAAAACCATTTGTGCTACCTTGAAAATCAGATTAGTTTTATCTTGGGGAACACCATTCATTTCATCTCCGTATAAATGAAAAGCCGTCTGTTCGGCCTCCTTCATTTCAATCCATGCATATAAGGACAATGCCATGCCCAATGTATCAAAGCCGGGACCCAAGTTGGCCGTACTCGCAGGCACACGCACTCTTGCTGTTTTTAAAACGGTCATACAGACAATTCCTCCTGCTTTTATTAACTATCCCTCTACTCGATATACGCTCTTGATGCGACGAATTACGTCTAAAGTTTCAAAATGCTCCAAAACCTTTTTCATACTCGCTTTACTGGCTAAATGAGTCACGATAATAATTTCAGCATCGGGGTTAACCTCATTCGGTTGCTGCACAACAGATGCCAGACTGACATTAAATTCAGCAAATACTTGCGTAATCCGTGCCAACACCCCTGCTTTATCATCCACATGCAGAAGCACGAAGTTTTTGAAATACACATCTTCGTCGTTACTAATTTTTTTAGGGTTGTAAGGAACGATGGCTTTCAGCCCATTGACACCAAGTTTGAGATTTTTCACTACAGCTACTAAATCAGCTACAACCGATGTTGCCGTCGGCATTTCACCTGCACCCGCCCCATAAAACATGGTTTCACCCACTGCTTCACCATGCACATACACCGCGTTGAATACCCCGTTCACCGAAGCCAATGGATGCTGCTTGCGTACCATGGTCGGCTGAACATTAATCGTAAATTCATCACCCTGACGCTCTGCAATGCCGAGCAATTTCATTTCATATCCTAGTTTTTTAGCAAAAGCAATATCTTCACTGGTTACCTTTGAAATGCCGCTGACACTTACATCCTTGAGCTCTACATTAGAGCGGAAACCAAGCGTGCCGAGAATTGCCATTTTACGAGCTGCATCCAGTCCTTCCACGTCTGAGGTCGGATCGGATTCAGCATACCCAAGCTCCTGCGCTTCCTTGAGAACTTCCTCGTACGAGGCTCCTTCCTGACTCATTTTTGTTAAAATAAAGTTGGTCGTACCGTTCACAATCCCCATAATGCGGGTAATACGGTCGGAGGAGAAACCTTCAATGAGTGTACGAATAATCGGGATACCGCCTGCTACACTAGCTTCATAAAAAATATCACATTGCTTTTCCTGCGCCTTTGCCAATACTTCAGAACCGTGCAAAGCCATTAAGTCCTTGTTAGCTGTTACGATGTGTTTACCCCGCTCCAACGCTTCAAGAATGTACTCCTTCGTCTGATCAACCCCGCCCATGACTTCGATAATTACATCAATTTCAGGGTCTCGAATAACTTCCCATGGGTCCTCAGTAAGCTTGGCCGTGTCCACTTCAATGGAACGATATTTTTCTATGTTTTTTACAGCTATTTTTTCAATGATGATCGGTGAACCGACTTGTCTGCTCAAATCTTCCTGATTGCCTTCTACGATTCGAACGACTCCCGTCCCTACCGTCCCTAAACCTAACAATCCTACTTTGACCGGTTTCATCCATTCCCCTCCCGCAAACTTATATCTAATGAACTGTATTGCCTTAACCTTGCCCAATCAGGCGAACACGTTTGACTCCAGAGATGTCCTCCAAGCCCTCCAGTAGAACACCCAACTCTTCACTGAGTCTGGACATTTCTACCGAGATAACTACGTTGGCTCTGCCTTGCAGTGGAATACTTTGCTGGATCGTCAGCACATTGCCTCCGAAATCAGC
The DNA here is from genome assembly GCF_024213565.1 of Paenibacillus sp. Lou8.1. Taxonomy (NCBI): domain Bacteria; kingdom Bacillati; phylum Bacillota; class Bacilli; order Caryophanales; family Paenibacillaceae; genus Paenibacillus; species Paenibacillus sp. Lou8.1. The sequence continues at coordinate 348,633 of NZ_JANAVN010000005.1, read as the reverse complement.
CACTCTGCCAAGCACCCTGGACAACATTCCGGATTGATGTTCTAAATCAATAGAGATATTGACAATTCGCTCACGCTCTAGCTGGTTAACCAAATGTATGCCATCCTTATATTTATAAAAGGCGCTTCGGCTTAGCCCAACTTGCTCCACGGCATCATGCACGGTTTTAACATCTCCTGAAGCCAGCAGCAGTTTCACCTGTATGGTCTTAACAATAGCTTCAGGTAAAATATCTTCCCGTACCAAGTAATAGCGCTCTTTCAAGAACGTCCTCTCCTCAAAGACTTATGTTTTTGTATAGAGGACATTATATCGAAACTCATGAAAATCGGCAAGCTAACAATGCAAAAAACGGCTACTGCCTTCTATAGAGTTTCCTATAGTACAGTAACCGTCAGGTTTTAGACCTTTATTTGATTTTTAGTAGTAGCTGCTGCCTTCAACAAATTCGAACTCGAAATCAGCAATGCGTACAGATGTACCATCTTTGGCGCCACGCTTGCGTAACTCAGCATCCACACCCATGTGGCGTAACGTTCTTGCTAATTTCAAAATGGCATCATGCGAGTTCAACTGCATGCGCTTCATCATGCGCTCAATTTTAGGGCTCTGCACTACGAATGTGTCGTTTTCACGTACAATTGTAAAGCCATCGTCTTCTGCTGTATCCAGCTTAAATACCTTACGTTCATTGACTTCTGCTACTTCCTCAACAACTGGCTCGTCCGGTATTTGATCCAGCAAATCAGCAGCCCGGAAGAGCAGTTCCTTCACACCTTGACGTGTCAGTGAGGAAATAGGCATGATTTCAAGATCAGGACGTATAGAAGCAATCTGCTCTTTGAAGTGAGCCAAGTTTTCTTCAGCTTCTGGCATATCCATTTTATTGGCCGCCACAATTTGCGGACGCTCAGCCAATGCTGCATTATATTGCTTCAATTCGTCGTTAATTTTAGTCCAATCTTCAAACGGGTCACGTCCTTCGGAGCCAGCCATATCCACGACATGGATAATAATACGCGTCCGCTCAATGTGCCGCAGAAATTCATGTCCCAGCCCAATACCTTCATGAGCTCCTTCAATCAAACCAGGCAAATCCGCCATCACAAAATTACGATGATCACCCACATCCACAACGCCCAAATTCGGAGTAATCGTTGTAAAGTGGTAGGCCCCAATTTTCGGTTTTGCGGAAGATACAACCGACAACAAGGTAGACTTCCCAACACTAGGGAACCCGACCAAGCCTACGTCAGCCATTACTTTTAACTCAAGCGTGATATAACGTTCTTGTCCCTCTGCGCCGTTCTCAGCCAACTCAGGCGCTGGATTACTCGGCGTAGCAAAACGGATGTTTCCGCGTCCTCCGCGTCCTCCTTTAGCTACGACGACTTGTTGACCATGACGTGTCATATCTGCTACTACTTCACCAGTATCATCATCTATGATGACCGTTCCCGGTGGTATACGCACGATCATGTGCTCCGCATTGGCTCCGTGTTGACTTTTGTTGCGACCTTTTACTCCACGCTGGGCTTTAAAATGACGTTGGTACCGAAAATCCATCAAGGTACGCAAACCCTCATCTACACGGAAAATTACGTCACCACCGTTCCCTCCGTCACCACCACCTGGGCCACCTTCAGGAACGTATTTCTCACGGCGAAACGCAATTAATCCGTCTCCACCGTCACCGCCTTTAACAAAAATCTTCGCTTTATCTACAAACATGGTTACACCTTCCTTATGTCTGGCACTGCATCCGAATTTGAAGCATTTCGCCCGTAGGAAGCTTCTCTGTTCGAATGCGTTTACTTCCGGGTACGGATCTGACCTGCTTTAGGATATTCAAATCCGCAGGTATGTCACTTCCTTCAAAACGGACGATAACATCATTCTGATCCATACCGAAAAAAAGTGTCAATCTGCGCACTTCTCCCCAGGACGACCGGCCCCCGCCATATTGATACGCACGCACCGTTTCTATGACGGCCGAGGCAAGCGACTCGCCGTCTTCGGGAGACATGACAGCGTCTAACTTTAACTGCTCCTCAACCTGTACCGACAACTGTAAATTACCGGCGTTCACGCGAAAAGACTGCAAATAAAACACCAGTGAGGGAATACCCAACTTAGATATTTTACTGTCTTCCGCCACGCGCCCTTTTATTATTTCCACATAAGCAACAGATTTATCATGCTTATTCATACGAATATATCCATAAAGCACCTGCAAGTCATTCATCCAGTCATGCCGATGATGGTTAAGCATTGAAATCGCTGTACGCTCAAAAGAACGCAAAGCAGCTTTCCGTTCATATTCAACCTGTCTTTGCGTATACCACATACCAAAACATGCAGCAACTACAGACCATACTGCTAATAAGATAATCGTTAATACTTTAGGATAGAGCAGTGAAAAAACCAAAGGAATCAGAATGGAACCCAACGCCAGATAAGGCGCTCTTATCCGCTGGAACATGGCTTCTCTCCGTTCTGCGAAATTAAATGGATTATTAAAGAACCTTAATCCAGTATAGCACAGACTAACTTTCCAGTTCATTACCATCATGCAAAAAAGCCTCCGACAAAAGTGCCGGAGGCTTTTCAGCGTGTCTAAGCCGCTATTAAGCTTCTACAGTAGCTGCTACTGGAGCAACGTCGATCGGGTAGATGCTCACCTTTTTGCGATCACGGCCCCAACGTTCGAACTTCACAACGCCGTCCACTTTCGCGAACAGAGTGTCGTCCTTACCGATGCCCACGTTCGTGCCCGGGTGAATTTTCGTTCCGCGTTGACGAACCAGGATGCTACCGCCGGTAACTGCTTGACCGTCAGCACGTTTCACTCCAAGACGTTTCGATTTACTGTCACGTCCGTTTTTTGTGGAACCTACACCTTTTTTCGATGCGAATAATTGAAGATCCAATGTCAATTTCAACATGATGTCTACCTCCTTCTTTGATTATTTTCTATTTGAATATACTTACCGTATGATTCAGCAATACTTGTCAGCATAATCACCATGGACTCCAGCAACAGTTGAACCTGTGCGTTCGCATCATGATAACTTTCAGGAGAAAGATACGCGCTTAAAAAGCCGTTTTCCATTTCCGTTTCCATCTCAACGTCCGTAAGAGCTCCAATCGAATTGACAGTTCCTACTGTTACCGCCGAAACGCCAGCACATACGATATCCTCGCCAGATTTAGCGAAATTCGCATGTCCTTTAACGGAAAACCCCTGTATGCTGCCATCCTCCAGTCGTGTAATACGCACGATAATCACTTATCGCACCCTCTTACGCTTGGATTTTTTCAATCGTCACTTTCGTGTACGGTTGACGATGACCTTGCTTCACATGGTAGTTCTTTTTAGGTTTGTATTTGTATACGATGACCTTTTGACCTTGACCATGCTTCTCAACTTTAGCTGTTACAGAAGCTCCAGAAAGAAGCGGTGTACCTGCTGTCAAGCCATTGTCGCCGGACACTGCCAGAACACGATCGAACGTTACAGTTTCACCATCATTAGCTTCCAACTTCTCGATGAACAATACGTCGCCCTCTTGAACTTTGTATTGCTTACCACCTGTTTCGATAATTGCGTACATTTGCTTGCACCTCCTTATGTCTCAGACTCGCCTAATAGCAGGTGGCAGATTCCCTTAGGATACTGCACTTCAGTACCTGATTGGAGCGGTTACAGCATGTGCAGCCAATCTTACGCATCACACATACTAAATGATTGTAGCACAAGCTTTGTACACATTCAACCTTTAGTTTTAAAATGATTTTTGGTTACGCATCGCTCTACACGAGCGTCTTTTCCTCACGCACTTTTTTGCGGGTCATTTCCAGCAAACCTAACCGCGTCCAACCGACAACATAAGATTTGGTCCGATCCTTCTTCAATCTTGCTTCCAGCACAGAGGATACTTCCCGACGGTTCTCCTCTTGTTCCATGTCAATAAAATCAATGATGATGATACCACCGATATCACGCACACGTACCAGGCGGGCAATCTCTTCAGCTGCTTCAATGTTAGTCCGGGTCACGGTTTCTTCCAGATTACTGCCTCCCGTAAACTTCCCGGTATTCACATCAATGACGGTTAATGCCTCCGTATGATCAATGACAATGTATCCACCACCCTGCAGCCATACCTTTCGCGCAAAATCGCGTTCCAGCTGCTCATGAATGCCATAAGCTTTGAAAATTGTTTCTTCTGGACCACGAAATATACTTACATGAGCTTTCGCAGGACCAATCTGTTGCAGCATTATTTCTGCATCCTTTGCTTGCTCTTCACTGTCAATGACCAGTTCATCCTGTTCAGGTGTAAACACATCCCGAATCAACCGCTGAACAATACTTAAATCCCGGTGTAATTCGCACGGAGCCGAGTGTTCACCAGCTTTACGCTGAATAGCCACCCACTGCTTACGCAGTTGATTTAAATCATTTTCAATCGCCTCTATGCTCATGTCCTCCGAAACGGTACGGATTATGAGTCCTTCCTCACTTGTGCGTAGCTGCTCTCCCATTGCTTTCAAACGGGTACGTTCGCCCTCACGTTCGATCTTCTTAGATACGGCCACATAATCAGCACGGGGCATATATACGATCCAGCGACCCGGAAGTGAAAAATGAGTGGTGACCCTGGCTCCTTTACTACCAACAGCCTCTTTTAATACCTGCACTACAATTTCCTGCCCTACCTTTAACACTTCAGAAATGGATGGCTTTACCTCCGGCTGCTTGTCCACATGAGCATGAAGTACGTCATCTACATACAAAAAGGCATTCTTTCGCTGTCCAATGTCAACAAAGGCGGCTTGCATACCTGGTAGCACATTGACCACCCTCGCTTTGAAAAAAGAACCTAGAATTCCCCGTTTTCGCGGTAGTTCAGCCGCATATTCAACCAATCGTCCCTCTTCCAACAGCGCCATTTGGGTCATCTGCTGCTGGCATTGTACAATCATTTGCTTCATGGTTTTTCAACCTCTCTGGATACAGCCTCTTCCTTAACTCATAAAACATTATTTGGGCTTGGGTTCTCCACCATCTGGCGGGCGTGTCGCAAAATAAGAGCGAATAAGACGCTGCTCCGGCAGTACGGCTACAATCCGTCCCTGTTCATTCATAACATAAACCATATGATACCGATCTCTTCTGAAAAGACGCAAAATAGGCTCCAAATGTTTCACTGGCAGGGATACAATAGGTAAGGCAATACTTCCCTTAGCTACTTCGCGGTAAAAAAGCTCGTCCCTCCCCAGCAAAAACCGTATAAAACGGTAAGGGATATTCCGATAATCCACAATATTAGAATAAAGCAAAAAAATCCCTACCGCCAGCAGATTTAAATGGATAGGTCCATTTTGCCTTAACAACGGCGAAATACCATATATACAAAATAGCAAACTCGTTACGATACTGGCTCTAAAAGTCCACACTAATGTGCGGTGATAAGAACAAGATAAGCTAATCAGTGCCTGCAATATTTTTCCACCGTCAAGTGGTAAAATGGGCAGCAAATTAAACAGTGCAATAACTGCATTCCCCTGAATGATATAATTTACATAATCATACTCCAGTCCACTCACATTTCTGAACCACAAAAGGATGATGATCATGATTCCGTTTTGCAGGGGCCCCGCTAGCGCAATGACAATCTCCTTCCACGCATTGAGCTTCCCCTGATCCTCAATGACCGCCACTCCTCCAAAGGGTAACATCTGTATGGAAAGCACCCGCGCACCCAACAACGAAGCAGCTGTCGCATGGCCTAGCTCATGAATAAATACCAATGTAAATAAAGTTATGATCTCGATAAAATGTCCCGTTAATATAGAGGTCAGCATAACCAATACAAACAGTGGATGTAGTGATAAGGTCACCCCTCGGACATTAATCAAGGGCTACCACTTCCGACGGGTCAATGTATTGATCCCCTCTTTGAACTGCCAAAAACAAAGTCGCCGCCTCGCTGCCGCTGTGACTTGCTGGCAGTACACCGATCTCATCTCCCTCCTGAACCCAGTCGTTCACTTTTAAGGTAGAGCGGGAAAGCCTTCCGTAAGTTGCTGTGATACCGCCAGTGTGTCGAATTGTAATCGAAATCCCGCTTTTGGGATGATTTAATATGTCTAATACTCGACCTGCATCTATACTTTTAACAGCGATTGCCCCGTTATCGGTAACATTCGGCGTAATTTCTACCCCTTTAAGGCTCAGTACAAAAGGCTGTGTTATATTGCCTTCAATCGGTGGAGAGCCCTTTCGACTTGCGTCTACCTTGTGCGTTTCATGCTCCTCGCCAAAAATCGGCAAAAAGGAAGGTGCTCCGTCAAAATAAGTTTCATACCATTGTCCGACGGCTGCAAAATCCATATCCTTATTCAAGGCATCCGCAATAAACATTCTCAAATTCACTGCATAGGGAATATCCCAACGAAACATTCCCCATACCATTCCAAATAACACCGTTGCTATGACTGATCTTCGCCAAAAGGAAGTCCAAAAAGACGGACCACGATTCGTCCCAAAAGATTGCTGCCAGCGTTGCCGCTCATTTTTCCACTCAGTTTCTGGGTCTCTGGGCGAGTTGGCACTGACTATAGGCATCGACTTCATATCTTTATCCCCGTGCCTGTTCTGATATATGCCAGAGGGATACGTCTCCGCTTTGCTTCCCGCGATTAGCTGCTGTATACGTTCTTCTCTGCGCTGCTTGATTCCGGAATTTTTATTCATCCTGTTCAGCCCCCTCAGCGAGGTATGTTTGATACATCTTATGAGGACGGGCTTCAACTTATGTTGTCCGGTTCGGGATTACGCACCTAAAAATCAAAAAACCGGCGCTAGCGCACCGGATATGTTTTGTATTTATGATATTTATGTAGTGACCCTAAAACCAAAAACACTTAAATAAGATTATCACTTATTTAAGTGTCTAGTATTACAAATGAATACGACTACAGTTCCTACCTTAGAACCAATGGAAGCTTACGTAGGAAGTGTGGAAGCAATTTACCAGCCATAACTTCCTGTTTTCCTCATCCACCCATACCAAAAAACTTCTTAAAGCGTGTCATCACGCTTTTCTTTTGGTCCAGCTGCATGAGGGGCACTGTATCGCCTAAGATTCGTCTCGCAATGTTACGATAAGCAATCGCGGCCTGTGAATCTGGATTCATAACGGTAGGCTCCCCTGTATTAGCGGCTTTAATTACCATTTCATCATCCGGCACAATCCCAATAAGGTCTATGCTAAGCACTTGTAAAATCCCATCAATATCCAACATATCTCCGGATTTAACCATGCTATTGCGAATGCGGTTAACCACCAACTTGGGTGATACCACATGTGAGCTTTCCAGTAAACCAATTACCCGGTCTGCATCGCGTACGGCTGCATTTTCCGGGGTGGTCACAACAATGGCCTGATCGGCCCCGGCAATGGCATTTTTAAAGCCCTGTTCAATACCCGCAGGGCAGTCGATCAATATATATTCAAAATCCTTTTTAAGCTCCAAAATAATATCCTTAACTTGCTCCGGCGTAACAGCACTCTTGTCCTTGGTTTGAGCGGCTGGCAGCATATACAGCTCCTCAAAACGCTTGTCCTTAACCAGTGCCTGATTTAAACGGCAACGACCTTCCGCTACATCAACAAGGTCATAAATAATCCGGTTTTCCAGACCCATCACAACGTCTAGATTACGCAACCCGATATCCGTATCCACCAAACATACCTTTTTGCCGAGCAGTGCAAGCGCTGTTCCTATATTGGCCGACGTCGTCGTTTTGCCGACGCCGCCTTTTCCTGAAGTGACGACGATAGCCTCTCCCATGTGCTACACCCCTTTGAACACGTTAAAATCGCGGCCCAGACGCACAATATTGCTCATTTTATCTATTTGCATAGCGCCATCCTTGAGATACGCAAATTCCATACCGGATTCACGTGTCTCCCATTCGTCTGGTGGACGGCTGATCATTTCGGAAATTCGTAGCTGTGTCGGTGCAAAATAGGAAGCCGCAATGATCGCTTCACTATTTCCCTCCATCCCTGCATGCGCCATGCCTCGCAAAGCGCCGAGGACATAAATATCACCAGTACATGTTATAATTCCACCCGGGTTTACATCTCCCAAAAAGAGTAGGTTCCCATTGTGATGAAGCACTTGACCAGAACGGATAATCCCTGTCACCGTGTGAATAGGGGGCTTTCCCTGCACTTCCACAGGCAGTCCAGGTGATTCTACAGACCTGATGAGCAAATTCCCCTTTTGCTTCAAGATCTCCAGAATACTTTCCTTCTGTTCCTCTGTCACTTCTCGGCTTCCCAGCTTAATATCCACATGAATGATCGGGCCTGTTAAAATATTTTGATGACTGTGCTCCAGCTTAAAACGCAGCTCACCTAGCAAATCCTCAAACTCGCATTGATCGTCCAGCAGGAATACCAGGCCATCTTTGATGCCTTTAATCGTGACATGATTCGATTTCACCGCCATTAGCCTGTCCCTCCTATCTCAATCATTTCGTCCCCGGGACGTCAAATCCCTGCTAACCCGGACAAAATGTGTGTAAAAAGACCTAGACGGCCTCTTCCTTTTTCACACGGGTACCCAAACGCTGCAATTGCTTGCGAACCGGGACATAAATGATGAGGGCGAACAGAAAATGGATAAATAAATCAGGAATCATATACTGAGCAAGTGCCCAATTGAAAGTCTGATGATTCAGCTGGAACAGCTGATCAATAGCAAAAAGCATAGAATCCAGCAGGAAACTACCAATCAACACGGCTGCCATCATAATAGGCATCGGCGCACGTCGAGCTGTAAAAACAAGCCCCAATAAGTATGCAGACAACCCCATTGCAAAAGAGTAAGGCCCAATGATAAACCCGTAGAACACTACATCATGAATAAGTCCAAAAACAATACCTAGCACCAATGCTGTATGACGGCTGTAATACACAGACACAAACAAGATCACGACATATACAAAATTCGGAACCATTCTTGAATGCCAACTATCCGGAAGAAGCCACGGAAGAATCGTCCCTTCAGCTATAAACAGTACAAACAGCAGCAGTATTAGAACCTGACCGCGCATCTTCATTATTCCGGTACCTCAGGAGTATAAAGGATGAGCAGTTCTTTCCAATCCACAAAGCTGGCTGCCGGTTTAATAATCGCTGTCCGTGTTTTGCCAAATTCCCCAACCTGAATCTTCTCTACCGTTCCAATCATTAGGTTTTTGCGGAATTTCCCACCTGCACCAGATGTAATAATCTGATCGCCCTTTGCGATTGGGTCTTTTTCTTCAATGCGAGTCATTTGAAATCTGTTCGTACCCGGATCATAGCTTTCAATCATACCAAACGATTGATTTTCCTTGCCCAAGACTGTCGCTGCAATGGCATAAGAATTCGGATTTTTAGGATCCAATGTAGTCAACAACGTAACGGTGGACGTAAAATTCCCCGTACGACTAATGACTCCTACAAATCCTTCAAGCGAACTGACTTCCTGACCAACCTTCGCTCCGTCCTTCTCACCAATATCAATCACAAGCGTTTTGGAATCATTGCTGACGCTGTTCACTTGAGCAACGCGATAATCATAATTATTTTTCGCCTTTTGCGTTTGGGTGAACTTCAGTTCATTCTGCAGTCTGGCATTTGTTTCAACATAATTATGGGTCTGAATCTGGTCACGAGTCAGCTTTGCCACAGCAATTTTTAATCGTTCATTTTCTTCGTAGATGCTGCGCATATTTCCGATATCTTCAAAGAAGCCCGCTATTGCTGAAGCGGGCCTGTAAAAGATACCTTGCACAAAGCCAATTGAATCTCTGGCGAACTTCTCGGGCCAGGTTAAGGAATTTCTCTGTCCAAGTGTAATCCCCATAAGGGCAATAAACAGAACGATTCCGATCAATAAAACAAATAGTCTTTTATTGCCAAACAGCTTAAACAGTTCCTACACCCCCGATTCAACGTTTGGAACGGACGGCAGAACTGCTGCGCGATTTGAACAAATGAATATTTTCCAGCGCTCTGCCTGTACCGATTGCCACACAATCCAGAGGATTTTCTGCTACGATCACCGGCATTCCGGTTTCACCTGCCAACAGCTTGTCCAGATTACGCAGAAGTGCTCCACCACCAGTCAGTACGATTCCTCTATCCATGATGTCCGCTGCCAACTCGGGAGGGCATTTTTCCAGTGTTACTTTGACCGCATCCACGATTGCATTGACTGTATCCGATAATGCTTCGCTAATTTCATCAGAAGTAATCGTAATCGTCTTCGGCAAACCTGTTACCAGATCACGTCCACGGATTTCCGAGGTTTCCACTTGCTCTAATGGCATAGCTGAGCCAACTTCCATTTTCAGTTGCTCTGAAGTCCGTTCACCAATCATCAGATTGTATTGACGCTTTACGTATTGGATGATGGACTCGTCCATTTCATCACCTGCCACACGCACGGAGCGGCTTGTTACAATCCCGCCCAGGGAGATGACTGCCACCTCGGTTGTACCTCCACCGATATCGACAACCATACTTCCTGTTGGCTCCCATACAGGAAGATCAGCGCCAATTGCTGCTGCAAACGGCTCCTCTATCGTATATGCCTCTCTTGCACCTGCTTGCTTCGTCGCATCTTCAACAGCACGCTGCTCCACCGCAGTAATGCCTGAAGGCACACAAACCATCACGTTCGGATGACGTGGAAACAAAGAGCGTTGGGCTTGCGCCTGACGGATAAAATATTTGATCATCGTTGCTGTTGTATCAAAATCAGCAATGACACCGTCCTTCATCGGACGAATCGCACGGATATTTCCCGGTGTGCGACCGATCATTTTTTTCGCAGATTCACCAACAGCCTCAATGGTTTTTGTATCTGTACGCAAAGCAACTACAGATGGTTCACGAACCACAATTCCTTTACCTCTTACGTATACAAGCGTGTTTGCCGTCCCCAAGTCTATTCCCAAATCTTTTGTAAAGCCACCCAGCATGATGTAATCTCCTTTTCTCTTCCCTGAAATCTGTTATCCATGTATAAACGGTTTATTCAGGCCGGATTATCCGGTCGTGTTTAAATGTTTGATTTAAATATTATATTATATCAGACCTTGTTCCTTCAAACTTACAAAGGTCCCGTCCCCGATCACAATATGATCAAGCACGTCGATACCCACGATGTTGCCCGCTTCCATCAGGCGGCGAGTCAACTGAACATCCTCCGGGCTTGGCTTCGGATCACCGCTCGGATGGTTATGAGCGCAAATTATTGAAGCACTGCTGCATTTGATTGCTGCCCGAAATACTTCACGAGGATGCACGATGGCAGAATTCAGGCTACCCATAGATAGTGTTTCCTGAGCAATGACATGATTTTTAGTATTAAGGAACAAGCATACAAAATGCTCTTTCTGCAAATAACGAAGCTGCTCAAACAGCAGATCTGCCACATCCCGCGGGCAACTAATCACCGGGGTCTCCAAATGGCGAGACAATGCTAATCGACGCCCCAGTTCGATACCCGCTTTTAGCTGTATCGCTTTAGCATCCCCAATGCCCTTAATCTGGGTCAACTCGCTCAAGCTCATATCCACCAGTTGACGCAAATTTCCTGCCTGCTGCAAAATACGCTGCGCTAAATGCACCGAAGACTCATTTTGCGTTCCTGTACGCAGCAGTATTGCCAGCAACTCCGCGTTGCTTAAGGCATCCGCCCCATATGTCATCATGCGCTCTCTTGGTCGTTCTTCATGGGGGAGGTCGCGAAGCATCAGTATTGGCGACTCCAGCATATGTTTATCCCCTTTATGGACGCAACACATTCACTCCAAAATCGGACAGCATGTCCGACAGCAAGGAAAGCGGCAATCCTACGACGTTAAAATAACAACCCTGAATAGATTCCACCAGCGTAGCACCCATGCCTTGAATGCCATACGCTCCTGCTTTATCAGACGGTTCACCAGTATTCACGTATGCCACAATTTGCTCTTGACTCAGAGGCTTCATTGTAACCTCCGTTTGGCGATGTCTGACAAGCATTTCGCCGGTTCCGGTATGTATGCAGGCTACCCCGGTGTACACACGGTGTGTTCTTCCCTGCAATGCAGTCAGCATGCGAACCGCGTCCGCATGGTCGGCAGGCTTGCCCAGTACCGAACCATCCAGCACGACAATGGTATCACTGCCAATCACCAGTCCGGCTTCCTTCGACTGAGTGGCGGTGTTCACGACCGCTTCGGCTTTGCGTGCCGCAAGGGTCTCCACGATTTGCTGAGGCGTCCAGCTCTCAGGCGTGCTCTCATCCGCATGACTCGGCACCACCTCAAAGGGGATTCTCAAAAATGCGAGCAATTCCTTCCTTCTTGGTGAAGTCGATGCCAGAATAATGCGGGGCGTAATTTTCCCGTCCATAAGGGAAGCTCCTTTTCATCAGTTAGAGCCTGCGGTACAGCCAGAACGCGGCAATGATGCCGATCAGACTAAGCAGGCTCAATTCAAAATTTATCGTTATGTTGTAGCTGATAATATCCAGGTCCGCTCTCGGCGACCAAGATATCCTAGTGGGGTGGGTCAGAAAGGAAAGGAATTTGATCGATTGAAGGGCTTTGGCAATCCATGCACCCAAGAGCCAACCGAGCAACAAAAACAGTATAAGCATTCCTACATTTTTTTTCATCCTGATCTTCCCTCGCCATTTTTTGACACCTTCATTATTATACGGTGATTTGTACTGCAATACAAACAGAAATCCGGCATGGGGAACTATTTCCAGTTCCTTGCCGGAAAATATGGTTAGTCTATTGTTTTATGAATTGGATAAATTCCTTCTCACGCAAAACATATTCCATCATGGAGGACTGAATCTCCCAAATGTGTTCCTTGGCTGTATTCTTATTATATTCCCCAAGTGCAGAGATCGCACTGTTCATCGCCTTTTCAAGTGAGGTTGCGGAAGCAACCGCTTCCTTTGGAAGACCGGTAGGAAGTGCAGTGATATTTTGTGTCCACTGCTGATGCAGGTCGTTCAGCTCCTTCATGTCGGAGGCTGGCACCGTATTCGGACCTCCTTCTCCCAGCAAGGTTGAGGAAAGTCCGCTCAACTTACCTACCAATGAACTACTTAACTGAAAAAAGCCAGTGAGTTTATCACCTTCGCCTCCGTAAGCCGCTTTTTCGAATCCAGGCAATTCAAGCTCACGAACATACAATTCGACTCCTTGTGTTTTCAACTGATTGCTGAGTAACTTGGCTTGCTCCCTATCCGGCGATATTCCTGCATATACCCGGTTTTGGTCCTCGGTATCCCCTCCTGCTGCAATGCCTGCCTTCAACAGTTCTTCTTTTGCTTGTAAGGCCCGTTCTGGAGTGCTGAAAACCCCATATTGCAGCAAATAGTAGGTTTGTGGAGGTACCTGAGCCTCTATGACAGTGACAGGGACAGAATTCTCTTTTGCAGATATTGCATCCACACCAACGGATTCTTTAAAGACCGGTACAGCCTCCTCTACTGAGGGATCTGCTCCCGGGACCATGCCTCCTCCGTTAAACAGTAACAACATAATATATCCAAACATCCCCCCGGTCACCAGTGCGCTGGCTACAGAACCAACCAGTTTCCATCTAGAAGGGTGGGGCGGACGTTTTCTGTACTCTTGGCCAGAATGATAAGCTTCCTCATTCTCTTCTAGGCTATCTGGTAGAACGTCCGCATCTGACCAAGAAGCCGCCGAACGGCCAAAGGGGTCATCCCATCCCTCTTGTACTCTTAATGTCGGAGCAAAGCGCCGACTTGAAATGCGTTTATTCAGATCCTCAGGCTCATTGAGCTCTGCTTCTTGCGTAGTTACAGCATTTTTATTCATTCCTCTAATCGTTTCACGCTGTTCGTTCGTAATCGACTCGTTATTGTACGGAAGCACCTGTAGCTTATCCTCCCGGCTTGTCTCCGGCAACTGTTGGTCGAACCGGAATGTCATCTTGGTCTTGTTCATGGATGCACTCCCTCCTTGTCCCATACTTCCTCATAGTCTGTTGTATGAGTCAAGCTAAGAATATATGCCCCAGCATTACAAAAAAAAGGTATCCCGAAACACAGTCGTGTTCGGAATACCCTTGAATAAATGTAATTCATTGGCGTAACAGCTCATTTTTATACGTATTACACTTGCTGTCCGCGAAGATGGCGCGCTAACGCGTCACCTGCTTTCCAGATGTCTCCCGCTCCCATCGTCAGCACAAGATCACCCGGCTGTAATCGATCTTTCAACTCCTCGATCACGGCTTCTTTGGTCGGCAAATAGATTGCATTAGCATTGCTGTTTTGGACGATTAAATCCACGAGCTTAGAAGAATGCACGCCTTCAATCTGTTTTTCTCCCGCTGGTGAATAAATATCGGTAATGATGACTTCACTAGCCTCGCTAAACGCACGGCTAAACGCATCGAGCAGGAAAAAGGTGCGGCTATAGCGTTGCGGTTGGAATACAGCAATAATACGCTTGCCAGTCGCTCTCGCTGCGCTAATCGTAGCCTCAATCTCTGTTGGGTGATGTGCATAGTCATCAATAATCAGTATGTCATTGCTTTCACCTAGTACTTGAAAACGACGCTTCGCTCCGTGAAATTCTACAATAGTAGCAGCGATTTGATCGAATGGAATCCCTGCTTCCAAACAGGAAATCACAGTAGCCATCGCATTATACATGTTATGTTTACCCGGCACTGATAGTTCGATCGTTCCGAGTGCTGTTCCTTTACGGCTCATAGTAAAGCTTAATCGACGGTCACCTAATTGGATATCTGTCGCCATATAATCCGCTTCATGCTCCACTCCATAAGTAATGACCCGAGTCTGGAGCTGAGGCAACATTTCCCGGATGTTCTGATCATCTGCGCATACAATAGCCGCCCCATCCGGTCGAATTTGACTCAAAAACTGTACATAGGCACTTTTCAGACGATTAAAGTCGCCATCGTAATTTTCCAAATGATCCGCTTCAATATTGGTTACAATGCCTTGCCAAGGATGATATTGCAGGAAAGAACCATCACTCTCATCCGCCTCAGCAACGACAAACTCGCTTTTACCTGCTTTGGCATTCGTCCCCAAATTCGTGATTTCGCCGCCAATAATATACGTTGGATCAACGTTACATCTTTCCATAACCAGAGCGATCATGGAAGAGGTTGTCGTTTTACCGTGCGCACCCGCAACAGCTATTCCCTTACGTTCGTTAAGCAAGCGAGCCAGCATCTGCGAACGATGCAGAGTTGGAATATTCAATTCCTCCGCTGCCACCCGCTCCACATTGTCACGTGACAATGCTGTTGAATAGACGACGATATCCGCGCCTGCAATATGCTCAGGTGTGTGTCCAATATATATTTTTGCGCCTTTTGCCGCCAGTTTTTCTGTCAGCTCCTGTGATGCCACATCTGAGCCAGTCACGGTATAACCCATCTCCAGCATGACCCGAGCAATCGCGCTCATCCCGTAGCCGCCGATACCGATAAAATGAACATGTTCCGAAGTAATCAACAAATTTCACCAACCTTTTTCCGAATCGGTTTGATACATAAGGGTAGCCCGTACATCCGCAATAAGGTACAGCGTGCCGGACACCACCCCCAGATCTTCCGCTTCCGTATGTGACTGAAGCAGGCCTAGAGCCTTTTTCCAGTCACCTTCTACAATTATTTTTAAATCCGTTTTGGCATAAGACGGCCGCAGCTTCTCCACGAGATGAGCCAATTCAGCGGCATTCATTTTGCGGCGAAAATCGGGCTCGGTCAGGATAAGCGTATCCACTAGTGGCAGTATATGCTGCAAGTATGCTTCATGATGCTTGTTTGACAGCATTCCCATCATTAAAACCAATTTTTTGTACGAATACACTTGAGGAAGACTCTTGGCCAGCGTCTGTGCTCCTTCTGGATTATGAGCTCCATCAAGGACAATCCTCGGCGAGGTACTGACTTGTTCGAGACGCCCTGCCCAGGCAGTTTGCCTAAAGCCCTCCAGCAATTCTGCATCATCCAACACAAAAGCCATATACTGACGTAGGACCTCAAGTGCCATCATAGCTCCTGCCGCATTAGAACATTGGTGCTCGCCTAACAACGTGATGTCAATTTCCATATGTCGGAAGGGCCCCGCGAATGAAAAGGTCTGAGCTGTTTCATCCCCATTTAGCCGTTCATACGTAAACTGTTCTCCTGCCAGGTACAAGGTAGCTCCTTGCTTTGTCGCCGTTTCACGTATGACCTGAATAGCCTCGGGTTGGGAAACACAACTGACGACAGGTACACCCGGTTTGATGATACCGGCCTTTTCCCTTGCAATCTGTTCGAGCGTATCTCCCAAAATATCCGTATGGTCATAGCCGACATTCGTAATAACTGAGACGATTGGATTCACGATATTAGTTACATCCATCCTTCCCCCGAGACCTGTCTCCCATACCACAACATCTGGGAAAGATACCGTAGCATAGTATAAAATAGCTAATGCTGTCGATACCTCAAACATTGTAGGTGATCCCAATTCACTATCTGCGATTTCTTTCACCAACGGATACAAGCGATTGGCAAGCAAAACCAGCGTTTCATCGGGAATATCGGTCCCATTGAATTGAAAACGGTTCGTAAATCGGGTGATGTACGGAGACGTAAAAGTTCCGACATCGTACCCACATTTCAGTAGCACAGAGGTCAGAAAAGCACAAGTTGAGCCTTTACCGTTGGTTCCCGCAATATGCACAAATTTCAGATGTCGTTGCGGATCACCCAATTTACTCATTAGCTGTTCAATTCGTTCCAATCCGGGTCTGATACCAAACGGAATCAAGCCGTTAATCCATTCCACTGCTTCATCATAGCTTTGTAAAGGAGCCGTGTCTCCGCCCCTGATCGTATCTGACATCATCTTCACCTTCAGGTCATTTTATTGTGAGTGAAATTATCCCTTGAGTTCTTCAATACGTGCGATAACTTTAGCGCGCTTATCTGAGTAATCGGCTTGCTTGGCCTTCTCTTCCTCGATGACTTTAGCTGGTGCCTTCGCCACAAAGCCTTGGTTAGATAACTTTTTCTCCACGCGCTCCACTTCACTGTTCAAATGCTGAAGTTCTTTTTCCAGTCTGCTAATTTCCTGGGCAATATCAAGCAGTCCGGCCAGTGGCAGGTATAGCTCTGCGCCGCTAACTATAGATGTCATCGCTTTATCTGGAACGGTGAATTCTAATCCCGCGTCGAATTCAGACGTATTACAGAATCTACGTACATATTCCCCATTGCGGTTAATGATATCGAGAACGGCTTGATCACCGGGTTTTATGAGTAATTCAATTTTTTTACTCATCGGCACGTTGACTTCAGCACGGATATTGCGCACAGCGCGAATTACGTCGATCAGCAAATTCATTTCTGCAACTGCATCCTTATCCTCAAAAGAAGGATCATAAACAGGCCAAGCGGCCAGTGTAATCGTCTCTCCCTCATGCGGAAGATGCTGCCATATTTCCTCAGAGATAAACGGCATGAACGGATGAATCATGCGCAGTGTCCGATCCAATACATATGCAAGTACGGACTGCGTTTTCTTTTTCGCCTCTGCATTTTCGCCATATAGGGAAAGCTTCGCAAACTCGATGTACCAGTCGCACAAATCATCCCAAATAAAGTTATACAGAAGGCGGCCTGTCTCGCCAAATTCATAAGCATCTATTAGACGCGTGATGTCGCGTGAAGTTTCGTTTAGACGATGCAAAATCCAACGATCAGCAGTGCTTAAGTCACCAGTAATGTCTATATCTGCCGAAGTGACGCCTTCCAGATTCATCAGCGCAAAGCGTGACGCGTTCCAGATTTTATTGGCAAAGTTACGGGCCTGCTCCACACGCTCCCAGCGGAAACGAAGGTCTTGCCCAGGCGTGCTACTGGTGGAAATCATATAACGCATGGCATCGGTACCATATTGGTCAATCACGTCGAGCGGATCAACACCGTTGCCGAGGGATTTGGACATTTTTCTACCGTCCGCATCACGAACCAACCCGTGCATAAGTACGTCCTTGAACGGAATCTCTTCCGTAAACTCCAACGCGGTAAAAATCATACGCGATACCCAGAAATAAATAATGTCATAGCCTGTAACCAAGACATTAGTCGGATAGTAGCGTTTGAGGTCCTCTGTCTGCTCAGGCCAGCCCAGTGTCGAAAACGGCCATAAAGCCGAGCTGAACCAAGTATCCAGCACATCCTCATCCTGTTTTAACTTTCTGCCAGCATACTCAGGCAAAGTTGTAGGGTCCTCCGCCGATACAATAACTTCTCCGGTCTCTTCATCGTACCAAGCCGGAATACGGTGTCCCCACCATAATTGACGGGAAATACACCAGTCACGCACATTTTCAATCCAATGCAGATAAGTACGTTCAAAGCGATCCGGTACAAAGTTTACTCCGTTGCCAGCCTTCTGCACTTCAATCGCTTTAGCTGCCAGAGGCTTCATTTCCACAAACCATTGTGTGGACAGATAAGGTTCTACAACTACACCTGTACGCTCACTGTGGCCTACTTGGTGTACGTGCTCTTCAATACGAATCAGTACGCCCTGCTCTTTCAGATCAGCGACGATTTGCTTACGGCAATCGCTACGATCAAGGCCCTGATATTTGCCTGCTTCGGCATTCATCGTTCCCGTTTCGTCCATCACCGTAATTTGTGGCAGCTGGTGACGTTGTCCCATTTCAAAGTCATTCGGGTCATGAGCCGGTGTAATCTTAACCGCGCCGCTACCGAAATCTTTATCAACATAGTCATCCGCAATGACCGGAATTTCCCGTCCGATGATTGGGAGCACAAGCGTTTTGCCGATCATTTGCTTGTAGCGTTCATCTTCCGGGTGTACAGCTACAGCTGTATCGCCCAGCATCGTTTCAGGACGTGTAGTGGCTACCGTAATAAATCCGCTACCGTCTTTCAGTGGATATTGCAGGTGATACAGATTTCCGTTCACCTCTTTGTATTCCACCTCAATGTCCGATAATGCAGTACGTGCAGCAGGGTCCCAGTTAATGATACGTTTACCGCGATAAATCAGACCCTTCTTGTACAGTTTAACGAATACCTCACGTACCGCTTGGGACAGTCCCTCATCCAGCGTAAAACGCTCACGAGAATAATCGAGAGAAAAGCCCATCTTTTCCCATTGGTTATGGATATTATCTAGATAAAGATCCTTCCACTCCCACACTTTCTCCAAAAACTTCTCACGGCCCAAATCATAACGTGTCAGGCCTTCTTCACGCAGCTTTTGCTCTACCTTTGTTTGGGTAGCAATACCCGCATGGTCTGCCCCTGGCAGCCACAAGGCATCATACCCCTGCATCCGCTTGGCGCGAATAATAATATCCTGCAAAGTAAAGTCAAGAGCATGTCCAATATGCAACATACCTGTAACATTCGGTGGTGGAATAACGATTGTAAAAGGCTCTGCCTCTGGATGTTGCCCAGCGCGGAAATAGCCCTTCTCCATCCACGTTTTGTACCATTTTTGTTCTGCTGATTTTGGATCGTACGTTGTTGGCATTTCCAAGGTTGTCTTGTTGTCTTGTTCTGACATATCAGGATACCTCCATGATTTTTCAATTGGCAAATAAAAAAAGCCTTTCATCCTCAAAGGACGAAAGGCTGTTCTCTCGCGGTACCACCTTTGTTTCACCCCTTGTGTATGTATCCACTGATCCATTACACATGGTGTGACACTTTATGCAGATAACGGTTGCGGACCGGCCTTATTCTACCGTGAGCCTCTTATCTTCCGTAGGAATTAAATGAGGAACCGTTCAAACAGGCGACTCCCGGGTGACTTCGGCCAGTAGCTTCCTGCGGAACCTCACAGCGCTGCAATTCCACTCTCTGAAGGGCTTGCTGCCTACTCTTCCCGATCTCAGTCTTTCAATAACTATACCACATCATACATTTCCCATTGACTATAGTCAACACCCGCCGTGCATTTTTCAGCAACCGGATCAAGGGATATACAATACCTGTCCTTCTTCCACATGATGCTCCGCCAATCTGTTATACAGTTGAAGCTCACGTGTGCTGAGCTGATAACGGTCAGCTATGGTTTCCAGTGTATCCTCGCGCTGTACAATGCATAACCGCACCTTGCGAAAAGGTGTTTCATCTTGTGTATGAAAAAAAAGGTTCTTCCACTTGGCATTCTCTCGCTCTTCTTCGGCTTTCTGATCCTGATTCTGCGGCTCCTGCTCCAACTGCTGCTGGTATTCGGCTTCCTTCACCGAACGGCTGGATTGGAGCAATGATGAGTAGACAACCGGGTCTGGCTCGTCTGCCCCTTCATCCTTTTTACTGTTGAGCGCTACACGCATCTCTGGCTTATCCTCAGTAAAGGTGTCATGGGCCTCGTGGTTAACCTGTTCTGACGCTTCAGGCCTGAAGTCGAAGTTATCTACTTGACTCGCTTCCAACTGTGTCTCCAGATAGACCTCGGACTCCGTGCCAGGATGCGGTTCAGACAGCAAAGGTTCATATACTATATTAGGAGATGCGGAAGATACTTTGGGCTCATTTCCCCCTGCCCATGCTTCCTCTTGCTGAAATCCCCACACTTCCGGAGACCCATGCTCATGCTTGACCTCGGGAGAGCTGTCTTCAACTGCTTTGCCCGTCCAAGGCTCATAGAATCGGTTAGGATCTACTGCCGACTCATAAGCTTGCTGTTCCGACAATGACTTCTGTTCCTCATGGTCCTCAGACGGCTGTTCCCAAGAAACGGACTCCTGTTGTGATGGCACTCTGTAGGAAGTTTCAGGATCTGTAACGTGATCGGAGGACGAGTCATTGGTAGAATAGGCCTCTGCATGATGATGCTCTCCATCGGCGGAAAGGGATTGAACCGGATGCTCAGGTGCATGCACTACGGTAAATTCCTCATCCAGCCAAACCGCCGTCTCCTCCGCGTGCGAGCTTTCAACGCCATGCAAAGAAAGAACGCCTGTAATGTTTAGACTACGTAAAGAAAGCAGGTCCACATCAAAATTTTCAATCTCGACAGAGATATCTTCCAATCTCCCTACGCGGTTTAGCGGAATGGTAATTTCCACAGGGATCAAATGATGAAGCTCGCTCGTGATCTGTTCAGGTGTGCGGTACACGCCCTCCAGCAGCAAATGCCCTCGCAAAGCGGCATGGTCGCCGTGTGTTACAACCTGAATGCGTGGCAGAAGCTCAATTTCCTCCAACTCAGCAATCCCGGCAGCTTCCTCCGTCAAATGAATGCGTTCATAAATATCAAAACGCAAGCCTTGCGGCTGATCATTCTGTTGTTTGTTCAAGGATGGCATCCTCCTTTGGGCAGTCTCCGCACATCCTCTGACTTCTGGTCAGGCGCACGGAAACTCCATATTGCAAACCGTTTCTAGGTTCAAGTATATGCGCCAAAATAGAAGGCATGCCATCTTTTATAGCTGTTTGTGTAGCTTTTGAAAATCATCCGGCCAAGCATCCTCCACAGTAATCGTTTCGCCACTCAGCGGTTGGCGGAAGGTAAGACGCTCTCCGTGCAGCGCCTGCCTGCCAAAATCAGTAGCCCGCCCCCCGTATAATACATCCCCAAGCAACGGGTAGCCAGCATGACTAAGATGTACGCGAATCTGGTGCGTCCGGCCTGTCTCCAGCGTCAGATATACGAGACTCACTGCACTTGGACCGCTTCCCCATACTTCCCCGAGTTCAATATGGGTAACCGCCTTTTGCCCAGTTGGAGATACACGACGGCGCTGCTTATGATGCCTGTCCTTGCCAATCGGCCAATCCAACGTTCGCAGCGATGGGGGTACTTTCCCTCGTACCAAAGCTACATACCTGCGGCCTATATCCTTAGCTCGCATTTGCTCGTCCAGCTTGAGCAACGCAAATTCATTTTTGGCATATAGCACTGGGCCCGTCGTATCCACATCCAGACGATGTACATGCCGTACCGCCGCATGAATGCCATTCATCTCATAGTAGGATGCGACAGCATGATCCAACGTCAGCGGACCATCCTGCACAGCGCCGTCCGGATGTACTGCCATACCTGCCGGTTTATGCACTACCAGGCAAAAATCATCTTCATACAGTACCTTCAAATCATACCAACGAGGGGTGATTCCAAGGTTCATTACAGGAAAAAGGGCCAGCCGCAGCCGGTCCCCTGTAAGTTCAATCTCTTTTGCATGACGCAGTCTGCGCCACAGCTTTTCCGGTAATTCCAAACGATTCAGCAACCACTGATCTACAGCATCAGCATTGTTTTTTTCCCCGTCTGTGATTTCCCGTCCTGGCGTGACTTCCAGCCACGGTCCTCTTCTTTTCCAGCCACCTTGCCAGCTCATAGACGTTTGAGCGCGCGATAGTTCGCCTCAATGGTGGCATCAATATCCTCTACCGTATGCACGCCCGACACAAACATACCCTCAAATTGAGATGGTGCCACACTGACTCCCTCATTCACCATTTCAGTAAAGTAACGGCGGAAGTGGTCCTGATTACTCGTTTTAGCTGTGTCAAAATTGACAACCTTTTCTTCTGTAAAAAATGGACAAACCATGGAACCCACGCGATTGATCGTGACAGGGATACCCAGCTCGCTCGCATTACGTTCGAATCCGGCTTGAAGTCTTGCTGCCCGCTCTTCCAGGCGATCGTATACTTCTGGCGTCAGCAATTTAAGTGTCGAATAACCTGCTGCCATAGCCAGCGGATTTCCGCTAAGCGTACCCGCTTGATAAATTGGCCCCGATGGAGCAATCTGCTCCATAATATCGCGACGTCCGCCGTAAGCACCTACAGGGAGTCCACCACCAATCACTTTACCCAGACAGGTAAGATCCGGCGTCACACCAAAGCGACCTTGAGCCGAATGAAGTCCAACCCGGAATCCAGTCATCACTTCATCAAAAATCAGCAGACTTCCGTACTGCTGGGTTACCTCACGCAAACCTTCCAAAAATCCAGGCTGTGGCGGTACAACTCCCATATTGCCTGCTACTGGCTCGACAATAATTGCGGCAATCTCTTCGCCAAATTTCTTAAAAGCTAGCTTCACCGAAGCCAAATCATTATAAGGGACGGTGATGGTATGGGTAGCTACGACTTCAGGTACGCCCGGACTATCGGGCAAACCTAATGTCGCAACCCCAGAGCCTGCTTTAATCAGCAAGCTGTCCGCATGACCGTGATATGATCCCTCAAATTTAAGAATTTTACTACGGCTCGTAAATCCGCGTGCGAGTCGAATCGTACTCATAGTCGCCTCAGTTCCGGAGTTAACCATACGTACAATGTCCATAGAAGGAACACGCTCACATACGAGCTTGGCCATTTCGGTTTCTGCCAACGTTGGTGCGCCGAAGCTGGTTCCTTTTACAACAGCAGCCTGTAGAGCTTTAACCACTTCGGGATGTGCATGGCCCATAATAAGCGGTCCCCATGAACATACATAGTCTAAATAGGATTGACCATCAATATCATATACACGCGATCCTTCGCCATGGTCGATATACACAGGTGTAATCCCAACAGATTTAAAAGCCCGTACCGGGCTGTTAACGCCACCCGGAATGTATTGTTTTGCCTCATCAAAGGCTACTTTGGAGTTCGTATCCTTACGCACTTTTCGTTGTTCGTCGATCAATCTGACCACTCCTATCTTCTGAAAATAGACTTATTGCTTCAACCATCTTGCCGCATCCTTGGCCGAATAGGTAATAATCATATCTGCACCCGCACGCTTCATGCTTGTCAGAATCTCCAGCACCATTGCTTTTTCATCAATCCAGCCTTGAAGAGCGGCTGCCTTGACCATGGCATATTCACCACTAACGTTGTAAGCCACCATAGGCAGATCAAATTGATCCTTAATCGTGCGCATCACGTCCAGGTAAGAAAGAGAAGGCTTCACCATCAGCATATCCGCACCCTCCAGCACATCAGACTCCGCTTCTCGCAATGCTTCACGTGCATTGGCAGGGTCCATCTGATAGGATTTGCGGTCACCAAACTGCGGCGCAGAATCTGCGGCTTCCCGGAAAGGACCGTAAAAAGCAGACGCATATTTGACGGAATACGACATAATCGGAATATGTGAAAAGCCTTCCAGATCCAGCCCCTGCCGAATCGCTTGTACAAAACCGTCCATCATATTAGATGGCGCGATAATATCCGCACCAGCTCTGGCCTGAGAAACGGCTGTACGTACCAGCACCTCCAGAGATTCATCATTCAATACTTCACCGCATACCTCACCATCATGCTCATGCATGTGTACCATACCGCAGTGTCCATGGTCCGTAAACTCACACAAACAAGTGTCAGCCACAACCAGCAGTTCGGGATAACGAGACTTGATCAAACGAGTAGCTTCCTGAACAATACCATCGTCCACAAAAGCCGAAGTCCCTACACTGTCTTTTGTTTCCGGTATGCCAAACAGGAGCACGGCGGGAATGCCAAGCTCACTAATCTCTTTTAGTTCTTCCTCCAGCCGATCCAGAGAAAAACGGTATACACCTGGCATAGAGCTAATTTCCTGTTTCACCCCAGTGCCAAATGTTACGTAGATCGGTTGGATAAAATCAGCGGGATTCAATACCGTCTCACGCACCATGCTGCGGATTGCAGCCGACTGGCGCAAACGACGATGTCTAGTAAAAGGAACACTCATGAATACAAACCTCCATTTTTTATACATTCATTAGCAAAAACAAAAAATTATAATGTCATAAGAGTACTTGATCGTTTCCAGTCACATAACGATTGGATCAGACTTTCAATGGTTGCCTTCTCTGACATAAAACTCACAGTCAAACCGGCTTGGGTAGCTGTCTCACCGGTCAAAGGACCTATTACAGCAATCGTAACTCCCTCCAGCAGCGACAACGGATCATGGATCCCCATTTGCCTAAGCGCTTCCAGAAAAAAGGTGACGGTTGAGGAACTCGTAAACGTAATCGCATGAATGGCACGTTCCTCAAGCAGCTTGAGGAGCTCGTCATCCTGTGTGTTGGCTGCCAGCACAGTTTGATACAAATCAGCCTCGGTCACATGAAGCCCCATCTCCCTCAGCTTTTCTGGCAGCCACGGCCGTGCTAGATCACCTCTAGGTAGAAATACGTTCTGCCCTGCCTGCAAATCCTGCTCAAACCCTTCGAGCAAGCCTTCTGCCTGAAAAGGGCCTTCGATCTGTTCTGCCACAATTCCGTGTGTCCGAAGCGCAGCTGCTGTAGCTGGTCCGACTGCGGCAATACGCGCTTTGAACAGCATGCGTACGTCCTTGCCCTGTTCCTTTAAGTGCGTGAAAAAGTATTCAACTCCATTAACGCTGGTGAAAAACACCCAATCATATTCAGGTAGTCGCGCAAATGCCTCTTTAATTTCCTGTTTGGTTGGCTCGTCCGAAGGGGCGACCGTCTGAATAACTGGAAATTCATATGGCTCGCCACCAAGCTCCTCAATCCGGTGAACCAGACTGCTGGCCTGCGCACGCGCGCGAGTAACCAAAATCCGCTTGCCAAACAAAGGCATGTCCTCAGCCCATTTTAACTGTTCACGTTGATTGACCACTTCTCCGACAACGATGACGGCGGGAGGTTGGAAATTCGCGGCCTTCACCTTAGCTTCAATATCCGCCAGCGTACCCACCAGCGTATCCTGCTCAGCGCGGGTCCCCCAACGGATCAAGGCAACAGGAGTATTTGACGGCTTGCCGTGTTTTATCAGCTGTTCACTGATATAGCCGATCTTTGCTACACCCATCATAAAGATCAGTGTGCCCGTTGCGTTCGTCACTTTATCCCAATGAATACTTTTGTCGAGTTTATCGGGACTTTCATGACCTGTAATGATAGACAGCGATGAGGCCATATCCCGGTGTGTGACTGGAATGCCCGCATAGGCGGGCACACTGATTGCTGATGTGATGCCGGGTATAATTTCATAAGAAATACCATGTTTACGCAGTAGCCCGGCTTCCTCGCCGACTCGTCCAAATATAGTGGGGTCTCCCCCTTTAAGACGAACAACTGTTTTTCCTTCCAAGGCCAAATCCACCAGCAGCTGATTAATTTCCTCTTGCTTCATGGTGTGACGATCTGGCAACT
Organism: Paenibacillus sp. Lou8.1; assembly: GCF_024213565.1. NCBI lineage: Bacteria > Bacillati > Bacillota > Bacilli > Caryophanales > Paenibacillaceae > Paenibacillus > Paenibacillus sp. Lou8.1. The sequence continues at coordinate 322,400 of NZ_JANAVN010000005.1, read as the reverse complement.
TGCCGACATAGATTTTTTGGGCACCTGGCTTCATCAATCCCAAGAGGCGCGGGCTTGCCAGTCTGTCATATACAATGACATCGCCCAATTGAATGCATTCCCAACCCTTGACCGTAATTAATCTTGCGTCTCCGGGTCCTGCACCTACCAAATATACTTTTCCTGCCATGCTATCATCCCCTCACCTGCGCAAGAATCTGTTCCGCTCCTTTGGCTATCAAACTGGCCGCCACCGCTTCTCCCAGCTTTTGCGAATCATTTCCCTGGAGCGTTTCCTTCAAAATAACCTCGCCATCTGGCGAGCCTACCATGCCCGTGAGGCTGATTTCTTGACCAGCCCAGACCGCATGAGCCCCGATCGGCACTTGACACCCCCCATTTAACACGCCCAGAAAGGTTCGTTCTGCCGCAACGGTAGCCGAGGTATCCCGGTCGTTGTAAAGGCGCAGCAAGGCCAATAGTTCTTCATCGCTCGCACGACATTCAATACCTAGCGCTCCCTGCCCAACCGCCGGCAAACAGTCTTCTTCCGATATATAGGATGTAATTCGCTCTTTCCAGCCCATCCGATGCAAGCCTGCTGCCGCCAAAATGATAGCATCAAAACCTTCCGTCTCCAGCTTTTTCAGACGGGAATCAATATTACCCCGCACAGGCTCCAATTGTAGATCAGGTCGCATGGACTTGATTTGACTGGCTCTGCGCAGGCTGCTCGTGCCCACCTTTGCCCCTTGAGGCAAATCCTCCAGGCTCTTGGCGCCCAATGTGATCAGGCAATCACGTGGGTCCTCACGGCGCGGCACAGCGCCGTTGACAAGCCCTTCCGGCAATTCGGAAGGCATATCCTTCATACTATGTACTGCCATATCAATCTCACCAGCCAGCATGGCCTGTTCAATTTCTTTGACAAAAAGCCCTTTGCCACCCACTTTGGACAAGGTTACATCCAATATTCGATCACCCTTGGTCAGGATTTTCTTCACGACAAATTGCAAATCCATTCCATGCTTCGCGCACAGCGCGTTCAAATCTTCAATGACATGCCCGGTCTGAGTTAACGCCAGCGCACTCTGTCTGCTGCCTACCACAATTGTTCGCATGTTATTCCTCCTGATTTTGCGCAATCCATAGGTCTATTTCTTTTTCGGTCCAAGCCATAAATTCATGACGCCGTATTTGATCCAAAATTCCGCTACTCGCCAAGCGCCTCAGTAGTTTGGTCCTTTGCTGTGGGGAACTTATCTTACGTTTGATGATCTGTCGCATATCGTGCATGAAATCCAGATATGGCTCGTATTCGCTACCAAACAACGTATTCAAAGCTGATGTAATATCAGTGGTCACAGCAGGGCCAGCCCCTTCTGTGGAAATACTAATCGTCAGTCTTCCTCGTCGAATGGTACCCGGCGTTATAAAGTTTCCCTCTTCCGATCGATCCGCCACATTTACCAGTATACCCCTTTGTCTGGCCTCGTGCGCAACCTCATCATTCACTTCTCTCTGGTTCGTCGCCGCATATACAAGAAAGGCTCCCTGGAGGTCACCCTCGCGATATACGCGATTTACCCAGTGGAGCTGCTTGTGATCCGCCAGAACCTGTAAATCCGGCGTTATATTCGGGCTAATGACGGTAATGAATGCCCCACTTTCCATCATCCCCTTTACCTTTCGTTCCGCAATCCTACCGCCACCTACAACACAACAGATCTTATTCTTACAATTCAACGAAATCGGGACAAAATGCTGCAAAAGGCTTTTCACTCTCCCGTCCACTGATGAAATACAGACCAGGAATTTAGCAAAAAATTAAGAATCAATAGCGTGTAGCCCACCAATGCCCACTTTGCCATTACTAGCCCTGAACGCTGATTCAATCTTTTGCTCACTAAAAATATAATATACACGCACAAGGCAATCGCTGTCATCAGCACCTTGGTATCTAGCAAGAGACGCCAGCGTTCCTCGGCAATAATAGAAATAACGGCAACTACAATAGAGACTCCCAACAAAGGAGTACCAATCAACAGCGCCATATGCGTATACCGGTCCATCATTTCTAGACTCGGCAAGCGTCGGATCGTGTCATTCCATTTCTTTACTTTCAATTTACGATGCAAAAACAGATATAACCCCGAAAATACAGCTGCTACCGTCATTGCTACAAAACCAAGATTAGCCAGCGCAATATGAATCAGGAGCAGACCATGCACGGTATGCCAATTTCCAAGTGGGTTGTCCAGAGGCTCCATCCATATATTGTTGAGCACTAGCACTGCAAAACTAATAATATTAAGCAACAATACCGCAAATTCGGATCGCTGATAACGTGTCAGAATCAAAGAAATCAGTACCAAAATAACTGAGAACAGAAATAGAAAATCATAGGTCACGAAAATAGGAAGATGCCCTTCATTCCAGGTTCTTATCCCCATATAAGCAAGCTGGAGCACCAGAACGACAACAAGAAGCCCTGTACCTGTCCGTTTAGCATTCGCATTACGACGAATCCCATCCGAGAATACAAACAGAAGGCTCAGGGCAAAAACATAAATCATTGAATCATATATAAGCATGCCTGAAGCCACTTCTGTTCACCCACCTTTACAGGCTGGCCGGCGCAAACGACGCTGGCAAAGCCTGAGCCTGAACGGTTTTTTCATGAACACCGGCTTCCGGTTTCATTAACGCAGATGCATCGCTTTTATCTACTTTCTGAGCGGCGTCATCCAAACGATCCTCCAGAGCAAAAATATGGCTAAACATGTCTAGGGCCTCATTTCCCTGCTTTTGGACAGCCAGTTCCTTTACCCGATTGATCGGATCATGCATCATCTGATTCAGCATACTTTTCGTCAAGCGGCTAATCACTTTGCGTTGCCGTTCATCCAGCTCAGGAAGCTTATTGAACAAGCTTTCCAACGTATCCTGATGTACAGACTCCGCTTTTTCCTGTAATGCACGAATCACCGGACGCACTCCCATCGTTTTCAACCATTGATAAAACTCGCTAAGCTCATCTTCGATCATATGCTCGATTTTTGTAGCTTCGGTACGGCGCATTTCCAAATTGCTCTCCACGATCCCTTCCAGATCATCAATATCGTACAGGAAAACATTCTGTAATTCACCAATAGCCGGGTCGAGATCACGCGGAACCGCAATATCAATCATAAACAAAGGACGGGACTGTCGACGTTTCATACTTGCTTCAACCCGAGTCCGATCCAGAATATAACCCTGGGCACCTGTCGAACTAATGACAATATCCACATCCGCCAACCGATTCATGCCTTCCTCCATCGTAACCGGCGTTCCATGGAACTTGGAGGCAAGGTCTTCCGCACGGGACAGGGTCCGGTTTGCTACAATAACCTCAGCTGCTCCACCGCTGTACAAATGCTTAACAGTAAGCTCGCTCATTTTACCAGCACCGAGAATCAGTACCTTTTTATCGGTAAACATCCCGAAAATCCGTTTGCCCAGCTCAACTGCTGCATAGCTGACAGATACGGCACTTTCTCCAATAGACGTCTCCGAATGGGCACGCTTGCCCAATGTGACGGCTTGCTTAAACAACATATTAAACCACGTTGCCGTAATTTTCTGGGATTGAGCCTGAAGAAAAGCGTTCTTTACCTGTCCCAAAATTTGTGTTTCTCCGATTACCATAGAATCAAGGCCACAAGTCACACGGAACAAATGCCGAATCGCCTGCTCGTCCTCATATATATATAAATGTTGTGTAAATTGATCACGTGGAATGCCAAACCATTGCTCCATAAAACTGCGTATAAAATAACCGCACATATGAAGGCGGTCCACCACAACATATATTTCAGTCCGATTGCAGGTTGCGACAACTACGCCCTCCAACACACTTTTGGTAAGTTTGAGTTGTTCCAGCGCTTTTGGCAAATCTTCTTCTGCAAATGTAAAACGCTCTCTGACTTCCACAGGCGCCGTACGATAATTCAACCCAACAACGACGATGTGCATTGCAAATTCACCTGCCTAAACTGTAATAAGAATAACCACTGTTATCATAAACTATGTTAATTATATCACAGAAGTCCGAATGTCCTCCGGCTGTTTTATGAATTGTTTATGAAAATTGGATGACGTTCATGAATATCTAGCACGTTCTGTATGATTTGATTTAGTGTAAACCACTTTTAAAACAAATAACCATGGAAATGTTCCATGGTTATAATATAGGACGCACAAATGGCTCCATAAAAGAACGATTTACACCAACTCGGCCAGCTTGCACTCCGGTGATTCCACCTGAAGTTCTCCCAAGCCGCGAATCAGCTTCTTCGCATATGTTTTTTTCGGTTTTAGAACGGATACCAGGTAATCAATAGCCAGCTGCGGATCGACAGTCTCACCGCAAGTATAACAATCAATAGCGGCAAATCCTCTCTCAGGATACGTATGAATAGAGAGATGACTCTCCGACAACAGTACAAGCACGGTAGCTCCCTGTGGTTCGAATTGCTTGGATTGAACGGACATCACCGTTGCTCCGCAAGCTTCAGCTGCTTCAACTAATTGAGCCTCCAAAAACTGCGCATCATTCAGTAATTCAAACTCAACACCCCAAGAATCTACGGCAACGTGTCTTCCGAAAGTTGAGTACTCCAATTCCATCTTTCGGTTCCCCCTTCCTAGGAATAAAATGTTTGAAAAAATTTCATCCGCTAGGACCTACGTCATTCACTTCCCGAGGGAATAACCTCTCGCAACATTCAATGTCCTGAGTGAATCCTGGTTCCTATATTCATTTTCAACGAGATTAAAAATAACATCTATGTGAAGCAAATGCAATCATTTTTTTGGAATAAAAAAGCCCCTTTCGGTAAAGAAAGGGACTACACTGCATAACGATTCATTCCATGTATTCATGCCTTATTAAGCTTCCAGTGCAAATAATTTCGAGCAACTCATTCGAAGCTTGTGGTCAATCTGTTCCAACTCCGAGAAAGTACGCGCCAAATTCCGCTGGTCAAGCAACGAATTAATGAGATGATATACGTCTGATATTTCATTTTCGACGTTCTGATGCTGAAAAAGCTGTTGCAGTTCCTGAACCGTATTTTTATATTCAAATACCAGCCTGGAGCCTACGGCATTCTTCTCCATAATTTTACGAACCGTACCTTCATTATAAAAATACACCATAGTGAATCCTTGATATATTCGGTAAACGATGCCTTCGCCCTTAAAACGAACAAAAAGTTTGCGTATAAACAGGGTTAGTTGCGGATGAATTAAGCGGCAAGTCAATTCACACACAAACGCTCCCTCTTGGGCTTCAAAAAACAAATGAACTTCCTCACCCGCACTATGCTCCAGAACGATTTCCTGTCTTCCGTTATCTAGAACTTTAATATAGTAATGCACCTGGGGATCATCCACTGCCCGCAAAAATTCGTCCATTTGAGTTTCCGACAAGGTCAAAGTGGTTTTAACATACTCTGTGGCTAACCGCTGAGCCATACCAATCTCCTCAATTCTTTCCTGAACCTATAAGTTTAAGCTTTATGCTTTATTATACATCAGACCTACAACGCTTTTCTTGCACATCAAATCATAAATTTCCGCCATACATCGGAAATAAACGGAAAATGATAGGGTTGAGACTGCATTATACCCCATATCCTCACTTTTCTGCTTAAATTCCATCAGTGCCTTTAGTTATTATATATTATTCCCACCGATTTAGTGAGTTTAATTTTTTTCAAAGCCCGAATCATGAAAAAAGGACGCCCTTAAGGACGTCCCTAACCTTACAATTCCGTCTGCTCTTCGTCGTCATTCTCTATATAGCTGGAGATGACAGACCACAGCTCTTCCTTGCCCATACCTTCTTCGGATGAAAAGGGGATAAACAATCCCCCGGGAAGTATTCCGAGTTCCTGCTTGATTACCTTATAATGCTTTTCTCGCCGCGTTTTAGGGATTTTATCTGCCTTAGTGCCTACAACGCAGACTGGAAGCCCGTGATGGCGCAGCCAATCGTGCATCATGATATCGTCCTTGGACGGCGGATGACGCAAATCCACCATTTGAAGCACCAGCTTAAGTGGCTCACGCTCCAGCAAATAAGACTCAATCATCTGCCCCCAAGCCTTGCGGGACGTTTTGGATACCTTGGCATAACCGTAACCGGGAAAATCGACAAAATAAAGATCATCATTAATCCGGTAATAATTGAGTTGTTGGGTTTTACCTGGCGTAGAACTGGTACGTGCCAAATTTTTACGGTTAATCAACCGATTAATCAGTGAAGACTTTCCTACATTGGAGCGCCCCGCCAGAGCAATCTCTGGCAAAGCGTCCACAGGAAACTGATCGGGGCCAACCGCACTTATTATAAATTCTGCTTTTGTTACTTTCATTGTGTTCTTAATTCCTCTCTAATGTACCCTTGCCTGCTCAACCAAAGCATGCTTTAGCACCTGATCCATATGGGCAACGGGGACAAATTCAACATCCTGCCGGATACTGTCGGGAATATCCTTCAAATCCCGTTCATTATCTTTGGGAAGCAGAATTTTTTTGTAGCCTGCCCGATGGGCAGCCAGCGACTTCTCTTTCAAACCACCAATCGGCAATACTCGGCCGCGCAAAGTAATTTCGCCCGTCATAGCTACATCCTTGGATACATGACGGTTGGTCAAAGCTGAAATTAATGCGGTAGCAATAGTAATTCCCGCAGATGGACCATCCTTCGGAATCGCACCCTCAGGAATATGAATGTGGATATCATTTTTCTCATAAAAGTCCAGTTCAATGCCCAGATCAACTGCTTTGGAACGAGTGTAGCTGAATGCCGCCTGGGCAGATTCCTTCATAACGTCTCCCAATTTACCCGTAAGAATCAGTTTACCACTACCAGGTACGACCGTCACTTCAATCATCAGTGTTTCACCACCGACCTCTGTCCATGCCAAGCCTGTAACCGTACCGATCTGATCCTCCAGTTCTGCAACACCGTAACGGAATTTAGCGATACCCAGATAATCCTTCAGATTATCCGGTGTGATTTGAATCGGCCCTTCGCCACCAGATACAACGGACTTCGCTGCCTTGCGGCACAGAGAAGCCATTTGCTGTTCTAGATTCCGCACACCGGATTCACGGGTATATTCACGAATGACACGCAGGAGCGTATCCTCCCCGATGACCAACTGTTCCTCGTTCAAGCCATGCTCTCTCTTCTGCTTGGGCAATAGGTACCGGTTGGCGATTTCCAGCTTCTCCAATTCGGTGTAGCCTGGAATATAGAGTGTCTCCATACGGTCCATTAGCGGACGCGGGATGTTGTGTGCAGCATTGGCTGTCGTTACAAACATCACATTGGACAGATCAAACGGCAGCTCGACAAAATGGTCACTGAACGTATTGTTTTGTTCAGGATCAAGCACTTCGAGCAATGCTGCCGATGGATCCCCCCGAAAATCGGAAGCCATTTTATCAATCTCATCCAGCAAAAATACCGGATTAGACGTTCCTGCGGTCTTCATCCCTTGAATGATCCGCCCCGGCATCGCGCCAACATAAGTCCGGCGGTGACCACGGATTTCCGCTTCATCCCGCACACCTCCGAGAGAAATGCGAACAAATTCCCGACCCATGGATTTGGCAATCGAACGGGCCAACGAGGTCTTGCCGACCCCTGGCGGGCCTACGAGACACAGAATCGGTCCCTTAATGGTCTTCACCAGCTTGCGCACAGCCAAATACTCCAATACACGTTCCTTGGGTTTATCGAGTCCGTAGTGGTCGTTATTGAGTACCTCTTCCGCTTTGACGATATCCAGATCATCATCGGTAAACTTGTTCCACGGCAAGCTTAACAACCAATCAACATAATTACGGATGACGCCACCCTCGGCAGAGCTTGCTGGCATTTTTTCCAGACGATCGATTTCCTTTTCGACCTTCTCCTTCACCGGAACAGGTAGCTCCAGTTCACTTAGCTGGTTGCGCAGTTCTTCAACTTCTCCTGCGCGGCCTTCCTTCTCGCCAAGTTCCTTTTGAATCGCCTTCATTTGTTCACGCAGATAATACTCCTTCTGCGTCTTCTCCATTTGCTTCTTCACACGCTGGTTGATTTTACGTTCCAGCTCCAGTACTTCACGCTCATTGTTCAAAATATCCAGAAGCTTCTCCAGACGCTGAGTAACGTCGACGGTCTCCAGTATATCCTGCTTTTCCTTAATTTTGAGCGTTAGATGACTTGTGATCACGTCTGCAAGCCGTCCCGGCTCCTCAATATCGGATACCGCAGCGAGAGTCTCCGGTGTTACCTTTTTGGACAAGTTGATATAATGCTCGAACTGAGTTAATACAGTGCGCATAAGCGCATCCGTCTCAGGCTGTACGTTTTCTGCCTCGTGCAGCTCCTTCGCCATTACCTCGTAATATTCTTCATTGTCCGTATATTGAATAATCTCGGCGCGTTCCAGCCCTTCCACCAATACTCGAATAGTTCCATTAGGAAGCTTGAGCATCTGGCGCACCTTGGCTACCGTGCCGACTCGAAAGATGTCCTCTTGTGTAGGTTCTTCAATATTTACTTCTGATTGAGAACACAGGAGAATCAAATTGTCTTCAACCATCGCTTTTTCCAAAGCCTTGACCGATTTTTCCCGGCCCACATCGAGATGCAGAACCATGCTCGGGTAGACCAGAAGTCCTCTTAAAGGCAGCAAAGGAAAACGACGACCTTTTGTCTTGGTGGGTCCCATCGCTTTCGCACCTCCAGTGATTCTCAGGTTCCGGATTTTACAATCCTCACGTTGTTATCTTTCATATTTTATCAAATGTTTTATGAAAAAACCAATGAAAGGGTGGTTCATCAGCAAGATCCTGTATCTGATATCGTCCCGTTATGCGTTCCATCAGCCTGTAACAAGGAAGATTGGGATGGGCGAAAAGTCTCAATTGGCGCATGCACAGGCAAATCTGACGTCATCTCTTCCCCAAACACATGTCGGAACACTTCGGTAACTGACTGTACAGGAATGACTTTTAAACCCTCAATACCGTCAAAAAGAGCTTGCCAGTTGTCCTGCGGAATGATCACCTTTTTGGCTCCAGCCTGAAAAGCGGCTTCAACCTTGGCTAATACACCACCAATCGGTTTGACACGACCATGGATGCTAACTTCGCCAGTCATAGCAATTTCATGATCCACCGGAATTCCCCGCATCGCGGAAGCAATGGCTGTTGCCATCGCAATTCCTGCGGATGGGCCATCTACTGGCGTACCCCCAGGGAAATTGATATGCAAATCGTAATTCGATGGAGATAATCCGAGCGTACGCAAAACGGTTAAAACATTTTCCACAGAACCTTTAGCCATGCTCTTACGGCGCAGCGTGCGGGACCCACCTTCAATTTCTTCCTCATCCACGACCCCCGTAATATTATAAATTCCCTTTCCCTCAGGAACCGGAACTGCTGTAACTTCAATTTCCAGCAGCATCCCCATGTTCGGGCCATATACAGCTAATCCGTTAACGAATCCGATTTGCGGCAAGCCCGGTATTTTTCGGTCAGGACGTGGTTGAATCTGACTGCTGCCCGCTACCCATTCCACGTCGGAAGCATTGAGACGCTCCCTTTTCTCGGTAAGTGCCAAACCAGCAGCCAGCTGGATCATATTGACCGCTTCCCGACCGTTCGTTGCGTAACGTTGTACAACTTCTACCGCCTCAGGGCAAGGGCCAAAGCCTAGCTTGTGGACAGCATCCTCTGCAATACGAGCAATCTCCTGTGGCTGTAAGGCACGGAAATAAATCTCCATGCACCGGGAGCGAATCGCAGGTGGCAGTTCATGCGGCGAACGGGTCGTCGCACCTACCAAACGAAAATCGGCTGGCAAACCGTTTTGGAAAATATCGTGGATATAAGCAGGAGTGTTCGAATCTTCCGAGTTGTAATACGCACTCTCCAAAAATACCTTGCGATCCTCCAGTACTTTCAACAGTTTATTCATCTGCGTTGGATGCAGCTCACCAATCTCATCAATGAACAGCATTCCCCCATGCGCCTTCGTCACAGCTCCGGGCTTAGGCTGCGGGATTCCAGCCACCCCCATCGCTCCTGCCCCTTGATAGATTGGATCATGCACTGAACCTATCAGCGGATCCGCAATACCGCGCTCGTCAAAGCGGGCCGTCGTAGCATCAATCTCCGTGAATTTGGCATCTCCCTTGAACGGGGAGGACAGATTCTTCTTAGCCTCTTCCAGCACCACGCGTGCAGCAGCCGTCTTCCCTACACCCGGCGGGCCATAAATAATGACATGCTGCGGATTCGCACTACATAACGCTGCCTTGAGTGCGCGCAGTCCGTCCTTCTGACCCACGATATCCTGTAATGTGGCAGGACGTGTGCGTTCAGCCAACGGCTTAGTAAGTGAAATAGAGCGCAATTTGCGCAGCTTATCCAATTCCTTGCGGGATTCCCGATCCACCGCACTACGGTTCGTTTTCTGGCTCCGCAGGAGGTTCCAGAAATACAGACCAATTACAATCCCGAAAAACATTTGCACCAATAACAAAATCATAGTCAAGTCCATCGTATTTCCTCCGTTTCTCATCTCAGCAATTTGAAAAATGCCGCTCTATGAAAAACAGTATTTCCTTTTCCGCGATAGCTAAACGGCGGTCTTTCAAAAGATCAGAGAGAAATACAAAAACGCCGTGAAGAACAGTTCTGTAGCAGAGCTGCTCTCCACGGCGTTTAAATGATGACAATAGATTATGACTATGCCTCTTTATATAACTGCTTTGCCTACACCTTCTCGGCGGTATGACGTTCTTCACGTCCAGGGATTTTCCCTGTTTCCTCATATGCCTTGACGATGATATCAATTTCTTTTTTCAATTCGTCGACCATATCAGCCTCTGGTACTTTGCGAATCATTTTTCCATAACGGAACAAAAGGCCTTCACCGCGTGCCCCAGCAATTCCGATATCAGCTTCCTTCGCTTCACCCGGGCCATTTACTGCACAACCCAGTACTGATACTTTAATCGGTACCTTGAGTTTCGCAATGTAGTCCTCCACCTCGTTGGCAATAGAGAACAGATCTATATCCAGACGTCCACAAGTCGGACAAGAAATCAGTGTAGCTGCGTTTGTAATCAATCCAAATGTCTTGAGCAACTCACGTGCTACCTTCACTTCTTCCACCGGATCAGCACTGAGCGAAATACGCATTGTAGAGCCGATGCCTGAGGCCAGCAAAGCGCCCATACCTGCCGCACTTTTAACCGTACCAGTAAAGAGTGTACCCGCTTCGGTAATACCCAGATGGAGCGGGTACTTAATAATTTCAGCGGCCTTCGTATAAGCTGCAATCGCCATAGGAACGTCAGACGCTTTCAGTGACACAATAATGTCATGGAAATCAAGTTCTTCCAGTATCCCGATATGATACAGTGCGCTTTCTACCATCGCTTCTGGCGTAGGGTATCCATACTTATCCAGTAAATGCTGTTCCAATGATCCGGCGTTCACACCAATCCGAATCGGAATCCCTTTTTCCTTACATGCCTTCACGACAGCTTCCACTTTTTCACGTCGTCCAATGTTACCTGGATTAATGCGAACCTTATCAATTCCATTTTCAATTGCCAGTAGAGCCAGCTTGTGATTAAAGTGAATATCTGCAACCAACGGAATATGAATCCGTTTTTTTATTTCCTTAATGGCTGCGGCAGCTTCCTCATTGTTGACGGTAACCCGCACCAGTTGACATCCAGCTTCTTCCAAGCGAAGAATCTCGGCTACAGTTGCTTCTACATCTGCTGTTTTGGTTGTACACATACTTTGGATGATGACTTCATTGCTGCCGCCAATCGTCAGATTCCCGACTTTAACGGGACGTGTGTCTTGTCTTAAGAACATGTACTTTTCTCTCCCATTAACGCCAAACCTCCACCCCTTAAAACCTCATACAGGTTTAGTGAAGTGGAGATCCGGCTTCTCATGTTTTAGAGATCGCGAAGTATCAATCCTTAGGCGCTCTCTTCTTGTTTTTTATCCTTATCTGTACCACCGAGTTCCGGTGCAATTTTGTCTTTTACAACCTGCTCATTGATGACGCAAGTAGTCACATCCTCACGGGAAGGAACCTCATACATTACGTCCAGCATAATACCTTCGATGATCGCACGAAGGCCACGGGCACCCGTGTTACGCTTGATCGCTTCGCGAGCAATAGCTTCCAGAGCATCTTGCTTAAACTCTAGTTGCACATTATCCAGTTCAAGCAGCTTCTGGTATTGCTTGGTTAACGCATTTTTCGGTTCGGACAGAATACGAACCAATGTGTTCTCATCAAGCGGCTCCAGCGTAGAAATTACTGGCAAGCGTCCTACAAATTCCGGAATCAGACCGAATTTCAAAAGATCCTCAGGCAATACCATTGAAGTATATTCGCCTGGTTTCAGATCTTTTTGTTCGCTAGTAGCGTTGAAGCCGATAACCTTTTTACCGATACGGCGTTTGATCATTTGCTCCAGACCATCAAAGGCACCACCGCAAATGAACAGGATATTCGTGGTGTCAATTTGAATGAACTCTTGATGTGGATGCTTGCGACCGCCTTGCGGAGGTACAGAAGCAACTGTGCCTTCCAAAATCTTAAGCAACGCCTGCTGTACACCTTCACCCGATACGTCACGCGTAATGGACGGGTTTTCGGATTTGCGGGCTACTTTATCAATTTCGTCAATGTAGATAATGCCGCGTTCGGCTTTTTCCACATCATAATCGGCAGCTTGAATCAGTTTCAACAAAATATTTTCAACGTCTTCACCCACATAACCTGCTTCCGTAAGGGAAGTGGCATCTGCGATAGCAAAAGGAACGTTCAAAATTTTAGCCATGGTTTGCGCAAGCAACGTTTTACCCGAACCAGTAGGTCCAAGCATCAAAATGTTACTTTTTTGCAGTTCCACATCATCAATTTTGTTTTGAGTATTAATACGTTTGTAGTGATTATATACCGCTACAGACAACGATTTTTTCGCTTGATCCTGACCAATGACATATTGGTCCAGAATGTCACGGATTTGCATTGGTTTCGGAATGTCTTTCAGATCTACTTCTTCTTCATGACCCAATTCCTCTTCTACAATCTCCGTGCACAACTCAATGCATTCGTCACATATATATACGCCCGGTCCAGCAACAAGCTTGCGAACCTGATCCTGAGATTTACCGCAGAAAGAACATTTCAATTGTCCTTTTTCATCATTAAATTTAAACATAGAGCCACCCCTTTACAGATTAATCGGTTTAGACAGCACCTGGTCAATGATACCGTATGCTTTTGCCTCTTCCGCTTCCATGAAGAAATCCCGGTCAGTATCACGTTCGATTTTTTCGAGGGGCTGACCCGTACGCTCTACATAGATTTGATTCAGCTTAGCACGTGTTTTGATAATCCAGTCCGCATGAATCAGCATATCGGAGGCTTGCCCTTGAATGCCACCGAGCGGCTGATGGATCATGACTTCACTGTTGGTAAGCGCGTATCTCTTGCCTGGCGCACCCGCTGTGAGCAGCAACGAACCCATACTTGCAGCCATGCCTACACAGATCGTCGATACGTCCGGCTTAATGAATTGCATTGTATCATATATACCCATGCCCGCAGTTACAGAACCGCCTGGCGAGTTAATGTACAAATTAATATCCTTCTCTGGATCTTCCGCAGAAAGGAACAATAACTGTGCAATGACGAGATTGGCGACATCGTCATCAATCGGGCCACTTAGGAAAATAATACGATCCTTAAGCAACCGCGAGTAAATATCGTAAGATCGTTCTCCTCGATTCGTTTGTTCCACAACCATAGGGACGAGACTCATCACGACCAACCTCTTTTCTTTATTAAAATGAACACCTGTATTCATCCGCTTCCTTATGTCCCATTAAAACGGAAGCAGCAAGCATGAAACGTGAACACCTTACAAAATATTTTAACATGTTCAGAGTCTCGTGTCATATTTGCATGCGCTCATATATGCAGTGCGGGCTGTTTAAAGTACACTCTGCCGAGACCTTCTCATATTTAACCATGTTTCGTATGTATGTGCAAATATACGGTAGTGACTTATGTAAAACAAAAAAACACGACTCACAGCACTTTCCATAAACGACTAAAATTTGGGTTACCAAAGGTAAAAATAAGGCACGTAACTTTCACTACGTGCCTTATCCCTATCTAATTGCTACGTTGCAGCTTGTTACAGCATACTCCGTATATTTTATCGTCTGAATTATTCAGTAGCTTCAACTGGCGCTTCTACTTCTTTGCTGTTTTCCACCAACAAAGCAATCGTTTTGCGCAGTGAAATTTCTTCTTTCAGGTTAGCGAACGAGCCGTTACCTTCCAGAATGCTGCGGATTTCCTCAACTGAACGTTTGTAAGCTTCAGCCATGTTTTTCAGTTCTTCATCAATTTCCGCTTCGGAAACTTCGATGTTTTCTGCTTTAGCCACTTGCTCCAGCACGAGGTTGTTACGTACGCGCTTCTCAGCATCAGCTTTCATTTGCTCTTCCAGGTCTTCCTTGCTTTGACCAGAGAATCCGAGGAACATTTCAAGGTTCATACCTTGGCTACGCAAACGGTTGTCGAAATCGCGAACCATGTTTTGCACTTCGCTCTTCACCATTGCTTCAGGAATGTCGATTGTTGCATTCTCAGCAACTTTCTCCACTACAGCACCCTCGCGGGCTGCTTTAGCTTCGTTTTCCTTACGATCCAACAATTGCTTTTTCAAGTCTTCCTTGAATTCAGCCAGTGTGTCAAATTCGCTTACATCTTTAGCAAATTCATCGTCCAGTTCAGGAAGAACTTTGCGTTTCAGTTCGTGAACTTTCACTTTGAATACCGCTTGTTTGCCAGCGAGGTCAGCAGAATGGTAGTTCTCAGGGAACGTTACTTCAACGTCCTTGGAATCACCAGTGTGCAAACCAACCACTTGCTCTTCAAAACCAGGGATAAATGTGTTAGAGCCCAGTTCCAAAGAATACTTCTCAGCTTGTCCGCCTTCGAATGGTACACCATCCACGGAACCGTCGAAGTCAATAATAGCTGTATCACCGGATTGAGCAGCATCTTCATCAACGACAACCAATTCAGCATGACGTTGTTGCAGGCGCTCCAGTTCTTGAGCCAGTTCTTCGTCGCTTACTTCGAGTTTGCTTACAGGCACTTCTACGCCTTTGTAATCGCCCAAAGTCACTTCAGGTTTAACAGTAACCTTTGCTTTGAATTTGAAAGATTCGCCTTTAGCAAATTGATCAATTTCAACGTCAGGGCTGTCAACCGGGAAGATGTCTGTTTGCTCTACAGCTTGGCTGTAAGCTTCTGGCAACAGGATGTCAATTGCATCCTGGTACAGACTTTCAATACCATAGCGTTTTTCAAAGATAGGACGTGGTACTTTACCTTTACGGAATCCTGGTACACTTACTTGTTTTGCCACTTTATTAAAAGCTTTGTCGAGTGCAGCGGCTACACGATCCGCGTCAACCTCAACTTCAAGAACCCCAAGGTTCTTCTCTATTTTCTCCCAAGTTGCTTTCATTTTATGCTTTCCCCTCCAACAAAATCTTCACTTAGTTTTCATTACAATCAACGCACACAAAATAACCACTATAGTATATCTAACATTACTGTCTTTTTCAAGAGCAGCCCTTTGAATGCTTCACAGGTAAACGTTTCCGGTCATTAAGGAGTGTTCATTCCCGCCGCTACGAATAGTCGCATCGACCGATACGCCTGCTCAAAACGGAAGCGCAGCGCATCTGTAATACCATATATAGCACGGGTTTCTTCCTCATTTTTATTTCCGTTCAAACTTTCCGAAACCGTCTGATGGAGTGCTGCAGCCCAAATATCCGGCATTCCGTCCTCTTCCACCAACATTGATCTATAATCTTTTGTACCGTATACTGCCATCACAAACTGTGACCACAACTCCTGTGCAAAATAGAATAGTGTAGGCTCGTGCACCTCAGTCTGATCGGCCACCCGTTCCAAAATACGCATAATCGATTCTGGAAAATCACCTGGCTGTAACGGAACCGTTTCAATGTCGATTTCCGCTTGTTCATCACCCCGTCTGATTTCTATCGTCCCTTCCATTCCGCGTCGTCGCATTGTCTGTAGAACACGGAATTGAAGTAAAGGATGGATTTCCCGTTCCGTAATCCAGCGAAGCAAGGCATCGTCGATTTCTGGCAGTTCCAGATAGGACAACTGCTCCAACGCTAAAATCGTCTGTTCGGATAAGGGTTCATCCATAGCCATCCGCAACAGCTTGTTGCCGTAGCCTGCATCCTGCTCCTGCTTAAAGCGTGCATGACGGCGAGCTAACTCTACTTCACTGACTTCTTCTTCCACAGCGTCCGTTACCGCCCCGTTGTCAGCGTACTGTGGAAATGCAGCCTCCAGCCATTGTAATAAAGCGTTCCATTCATCGTATTGCTTCTGCTCCTGTCCCTGACACTGCATTAAAAAACGCAGCATCGCCATCGCCTCTCCGTAACGTTCGTTTTCAAGCATCACAGTAAGTTGAATTTGATAATAGTCCAGTGTCTTCGGAAACAATACAATATTATTTTCTTTTGTCGTCACCTTGGAGTCCTTTATTCAAGGCACCCCCTCTCCTTCGCAAGCTCAAGTATTTGTAGATTATATGAGAAACAGTAGCCGAAGTCCAACCACTCGTCTTACACATATTCACCTGTATTCTAACATACCCTTTTATAAGGCAAAAAAAACTACGTCTACTCAGAATTTATGCTGTATAAAGCCTAAATAAGCGATATATGCAAAATAAGACTTGAATTTCTTTTATCCATATGATATATTAATATTCGCTTGAATTTTATGTCCCAGTAGCTCAGCTGGATAGAGCAACGGCCTTCTAAGCCGTCGGTCGGGGGTTCGAATCCCTCCTGGGACGTCATAACAAGAAGCCTCCATAATGGAGGCTTTTTTTGTTCTCATGAGATAAACCACGGGGGAACGTCGGGTCATCGGTATCGTTAGCCTATACTTCGCAGCCGACCATAGGGAGAGTATCTCTCTTGATAAATTACACCAAAAATAGCTTCCGCAAGGGAGCCTTTTTCATTATAAATAATGTAGAAAGATTAGTCTGCCCATCACTACTTTAGGCGCTGGTTTCAAGTCTCTACTCTTTCAAAAAAGGGCAGAAATTGCTATCATCTATCATGTTGCACCATTTCAGGACCATTTTAATGAAAAACCTATGAAGTCCAGATAGAAGACATTTATAAGCTTATGTCAACAAAGGATATACAAATCACATCGCTTACCGCGTGATTAGCAAGGAGATTAATCAAATGAAATTAATATCTTGGAATGTAAACGGCTTAAGAGCCTGTGTGACCAAAGGGTTTTATACTTATCTAAAAGAAACAAATGCCGATATTTTTTGCGTACAGGAAACGAAGCTTCAAGAAGGTCAAATCCTCATGGAGAACATGGAGGAATACACACAATACTGGAATTACGCTGAGAAAAAAGGATATTCCGGCACGGCTATTTTCACCAAAATCAAGCCGCTCTCTGTGCATTATGGACTTGAGGAAAACGAAGAACCAGAGGGCCGAACCATTACTCTGGAATTCGAAAAATTTTATCTCGTCAATGTGTACACTCCGAATACCAAACGGGACTTATCCCGACTACCCTACAGACTGGAATGGGAAGACCGTTTTCGCAGCTACCTGCAACAACTGGATGCTTTGAAGCCTGTCATCGTTTGTGGAGACTTGAACGTAGCTCATCAGGAGATCGACCTCAAAAATGCCAAAGCTAACTACGGAAATGCCGGATTCACGCCTGAGGAACGGGAACGCATGTCACAGCTGCTAGACGCCGGATTTATAGATACCTTCAGATCCTTTTATCCTGACCGGACGGATGTTTATTCCTGGTGGTCCTACATGCCAAAGGTGAGAGAAAGGAATATCGGCTGGCGGATTGATTACTTCCTCGTCTCGGAGAGACTTCGTCCGCTTTTGATGGATGCGAGCATTGATTGTCATATTACAGGCAGTGACCACTGCCCTGTGATATTGGATTTACAAGATATTTCAGCATAGGTCCCCCTGCCCTGACACAAGGATTTATGAAATCTTAAAAAGCCGTTATGCTCTGTTATGGCAGCATGACGGCTTTAATTAATGGAGCTATGTCCCCAAATATACCTCGATACGGGAAATCAACCGATCTCTCACATCTTGCGCTTCTTTTTGATCTAATACAGCCTGGCATATCGTCTTCTTTTCGCCACTGACGTAATGCAGTACATATTGGGTCACTCTGCATTCCGGTGCATAAGTATCCTTACGATCCGTATTAAAATAAGTCACCTGGCAGCTTCCGAGAAAACAGAAAGATAGCTCACCTGTAGCTGTGAACAGCCAGCCTGGCAGCTTGGGCTCCAGCCTCAAGGATAGTCCCCTATGATCATAGCCAAACGGCTGTCCGCCCGTCATCATCCATAACCACATATGAATAAATTCTGCCGTAGATCCGCTCAGCCTCGCAATATATCCCGTTCCATGCAAACTTGCATCAGGATTAGCAATACTAGCAATGAAGGAGCTATTCTCCAGCGTGCTTCTTCCGTAGACCTCTGGGTCCATAAAAGGCGGAAACGCTTTTTTAATGTCTGAAAAAAATTCAGTGTATAGACCCGCTCTTAAGCATTCAAGTAAATATTTAAATTCCATATGCATAAATATAGATTCATTTTCCAGCCAATCCGGCGTAAAAGCTCTGGAACGACCGAGTTCAAACGGCTGCCCCGCCAGACTTTCGTTCACCTTATACATGCCCAGCTTCCTGTCGTAAAGCCCACTCTGCCTGATTTGCCGATATAGCTCCTGCCCATTTACAATGTCGCCAACCACTTTCATAGCCCGGGTCGGTCCCTCTAGAAAATATGGGGTATCCTTACGTTCGAAGGAATGTATGTTTACGAGCTTGCCCCCGCAGTCATCCTCCTGTACCTCGAATTCTCTGGCTTCATAATAAAAGAAGGTTGGGTATATCCCCTCACCGATAAGCAGAGCCTTATCCATCCCCTGTTGGAGTTTACGTTCAGCTTGACGCAAAAACACCAGTACATCTTCAAACGCTAGTGGTGTTTCTGTTCCTTCAAATCCAAAACGAATCGATTCGCGGTACGCTTCTCTAGCATCCGAAATTCGTGACCAGAAGCTGTAATCCTTGCTTTCATCCCTGTAATCAGCCTCATCAGAATCGTGGTAGTATTCCTCCATTGTGAGCTTCAGCTGTTGGATCAACTTAGCAACTTCTCGCGGCAGCCGTAGCACAGAATTGCCCGAAAGCTTCACCTGTGCATGTATTAAAAATCTTACAAGTCGCTGTAATTCACACAGTTCACTGAATCCAGAAGCAAACAGCCCCGGAAGTCCGTTCATGGAATCATTCCATCCCGGCTTGCCCGCCTCCATCTCAATTCCCAAGCCCTCCGGGTCCAGCGTGGACAGCTTGATGGCTGCCAATGACAGCAGCTTTTCATATAAATTTGACTTATAAATCTCTCCGCTTCCATGTTCAGTTCGAACCCAATGAACATCGCCATCCCGGGCGTGCAACTGAGCTTCTTTCTCCTTGCTCTTTACGACCGCCCCGTACTGACGGATACGTCCGTCCTTCATCTGCACGTATTTGTTTCGACGTGGCTGTACCCATGCCGGACTGTCGTAATACATGTACTCTCGGGTCGCGAGCAAAAGTTTCTCTTGTTTGTCTGGATAGATACTTAGATAACTTTCGATTAGATCCATGTTATATGTCCAATGGTCGATCCAGAAACCTTCACCAAAATCAGCCTCATAGCATTGTTCGGAATGCTTGAGAGCTTCGGTTACAAACGTCTCAACCGTTTGCTTTAGCGCGATGTTGTCATGAATGATATGTTGAATTAGCTCACCCGGGGTGAACGACGATTGAAAAAAAGCACGCAAAGACGAATGATCTGCCACCTCCACCTGTCCCAGCAACGGTTCCAGCTCTTGTATTTGAAAGCTACACCCCTTTACAACAAGCGGATTATAGCCGTCCGGCTGAATCAGGCTCATAAACAAACGGATATTGAAATCTCCTATGCCGGGGTTAAACCACACATCATTTCTCCGGTTCTGGTTTGCATCGCGAAAATTACCATTTCCTTGAGAATAATATCCCGCCTGGAGCTTAAAGAAATTATAGTCCCGTTCCAGATCCCCATGCTTGCGCGAAAATACATGATATACAAACGGTTGCTCAGTGCCGTTGTCCAGCAGCAATGGATAACCACCACGTAACAGGTTATCCAGATAGTTCTGACGGCAGTATTCGTCAAATAACGGAATGGATGTCCGCGTTGCCATTCAATTCTTCGATCAACGCTTTGGCTTCCTCCGCCTTCCGCTCGATATAAGGCATGGTTGCGATTTCCGTAATCCGTTCATTGATAGAGTGAATATCATTCACATGCCCGATGATCGTACAGTGATTGACGGCAGTACCTGCTGCTAGTCGTGCTGTGTAGCCGCTAAACCCACAAGGCACTTTATTCGTCGTCACAGGCTGCTGTGAAACCAAGTCTTCGACGCCTTTTCTATTTAAAACCCGTTATTCGCCATCACTTGCTTGAACCACAGCGCACTTTGTTTGGGTGTCCGTTCCTGCGTGTCGTAATTGATGTGTATAATACCAAAACGTTTGCTGTATCCCCAGGCCCATTCAAAGTTATCGAGGAATGACCAGACAAAATAGCCCTTAAGCTGACCTCCCTCCCCAATAAAGCGATGGCATGCCTTTAAATGTTCCTCAATGTAATACTGACGTCCAATGTCCTCAATCTTTCCATTCACCAGTTCGTCCTTCATCGCTGCTCCGTTTTCCGTAATCAGGATGGGTAATCCCTTGGAAAAATCCTTCTCAATCCGCGTTAGCAGCTTATAAAAGGATTCAGGGTGAATCTCCCATCCCATATCCGTTACCGGTTCCTCTATGGAAACCTGCTCGACCTGAAGCAACGAAGCGTCTGTAGTCGCTCGAATGATACTGCGGGCGTAGTAGTTGATGCCCAAAAAATCCCCTGGCTGCTGAATCAGCTCCATATCACCAGGCTGTACAAAATCCAATCCATTCAAGTGCGCCCCGTACCATTCCACCATATCCTCAGGGTATTTCCCGTTAAACAATGGTTCGGCAAACCATCGATTAATAAAACCATCCCGCCGGACAGCAGCGGCTACATCTTCGGGGTGTTCAGAGGCTGCATCGACATGCTCCATGTTCAGCGTAATACCGATGTTGCCCGTCAGGCCCTTTTCCTTGTGTAAGTTCATGGCTATCCCGTGACACATCAGAATATGATGAGCGGCAGTAAAGGCTTCCCTCCAGTTCTCATGGCCGGGGGCATGCTCTCCTGTGCCATAGCCCAAAATAGAGGCGCAGTAGGGCTCATTTATCGTATTCCACCAGCTTATACGCTGTCCAAATCGATCCATGATTACAGAAGCATACGTTTTAAAATGTTGGATAATCTCTCGCTGCGTCCAACCGCCTTCGTCCTCAATCCACTGCGGTAGATCCCAATGATACAGCGTCAGCATTGGAATTAGCCCGGCCGACTCAATCTCATCCAGCAGACGCTCATAGAAGAGCAACCCCTGTTCGTTAACCACGCCGGGTGCGGGAATAATGCGCGGCCAGGCCACGGAAAAACGGTAATGTAAAAAACCAAGTTGCTTCATTAATTGCACGTCTTCCTTAAAGCGGTGAAAATGGTCACAAGCCACATCTCCGCAGTCCCCTCCTATCACCTTCCCAGGTGCTCGACAGAAAGTATCCCAAATAGAAGGCGTTCTTCCTTCCTCATCCACGCCACCTTCAATTTGATAAGAAGAGGTCGAAGTTCCCCACATAAACGTGGTGGGGAATGTATAGGTATTCTCACTCATACTCGGTATCATCCTTTCAGGAATCAAGACTTCACAGCTCCGGCCATTGCACCGCCGACAATAAAGCGCTGGAGGAAAATATACAAAATAACGAGCGGTAGTGTAACAATCAGAATGCCGCAAGCGAGCAGCGGCCAGTTGTTCATGTATTGTCCGTAGAAGGAGAACAATCCCTTGGTCACTGGCTGATAAGCAGGATCAGACAAATAAATAGTAGGACCTATAATGTCGTTCCACGCTCCAATCGCTGTCAAAATGATGCCTGTTGCCAACACCGGCTTCATCAGCGGGACAAGAATCGTAAACAAATATCGTGAATATCCGTACCCGTCCATGGCAACCGCTTCATCCAGCTCTCGGGAGACAGACTTGATATACCCCACAAACATCAGAAAAGCGATGCCGGTACCTGTTGTTTTCAGCAAAACAAAACCAAGCTGGGTATTGTAAAATCCCAGGCTAATGGATATCAGGAAAAACACTTTTTCAGCATTGTAAAATTCCCCCTGTACTCTTAGAATAAATGCATTCACTTTTACGAAAGCGGTTTAGTTGATTACAGCTACTATTATGTATCGGATAGCCTGTATTTGTAAATAGAGAATTGTAAATTATCAAATAAAACATAAATCACCGTTTTTACTCCTTAAAATACTAGGCAACATCCTTTATTCACACTGTTGACTCACTTCTATGAGGTAGCATAGAATACGAGTAATCATTAAGTTTGAAAAGCAAAGTTAATTTAACTAAATCAGTTTAGTTACGGAGGATTCCATGAATATAAAAACAATAGCTAGCATGGCAGGCGTTTCAGTGGCAACGGTTTCGAAAATCATTAACAATTACACAGACATCAGTGAGGAAACCCGACAGCGGGTACTTAAAATCATGGAGGAAACAGGCTATAGACCCTCCTCCTCGGCTAAAACGCTTGCTACCAAAAAATCTAATCTGGTAGGCGTTATATTTGCCGGCAAGCTGAATGTTGATTTTAGTCATCCTTTTTTTGTAGATATCATTAATGTCTTCAAAAAACAGATTGGCTTGCTCGGTTACGATCTGCTATTTTTCTCAAATGAGAAATTTCTGGATAATGGAGAGGACTATTTGGCTCGCTCGAAATATTTTTCAGTGGACGGGTGCATTATTATTGCTGGAGATGAGGTGGAGAAGAGTGTTTTTGATCTCGATGCCAGCCCTATCCCCTGCATCGGTGTCGATATTGAGCTAACCGGAGCTAGTTCCTGCTATATCATGTCCGACAATCAGAAGATTTCAATGAAGGTTGTTGAGCATTTTTACATGAATGGATACCGCGAAATGGGTTTTATAGGCATTGAACGCCCCTCTTTGGTTATTAAAGAGAGAGAGGAAGCCTTTACCGCCTCACTAAAACGGTTTAGTCTTGACGTTAGACCTGAATGGGTCGTGTATGGTAAGGACTACGCGGCAGAAGATGGATACCAGGTCGCGAAGGCGTGGATACAGCAAGGAAATTTACCAAAAGCTATTTTTGCGGCGACCGACCTGCTTGCTTTTGGTGCCATACGTGCTTTCAAGGAAAGCGGCTTGAGGGTACCCGAGGATATTGCTGTAGTGGGATGTGATGATATAGAAGCCTGTCGTTATACCGAACCTCCACTGACGACTGTAAAACAAGACAAGCAAAAAATAGGCCGTCTAGCCGCTATGGTGCTGTTTGACCTGATGAATAAACAAATGGATACGAAATGTATTAAAGTAGAGCCGGAACTAGTCATTCGTAGCTCCTGCGGAGCCCGGCAACATTGGAACCATACGAAGGTCAAGAGTTAGCATATGCCTTAAAAAAGATGACTCCTGATAAATTCAGAAGTCATCTTTTTGCAGTTTAATATTCAGAGACCCATCGCTTATCTATTACTTGTAGGCCATCGTCGCATTCACGGCCTTTTTCCAGCCTTCATACAAGCTTTCACGTGTTGCTTCATCCATATTCGGGGCAAAAGAGGTTTCCACCCTCACCCGCTTGCGAAGTTCATCCGTACTCTTCCAATATCCAATAGCCAAACCTGCCAGACATGCAGCTCCCAGTGCCGTCGTCTCATGGATAACTGGCCGCTCCACTGTTGCATCCAGAATATCGCTCTGGAATTGCATCAGAAAATTGTTCAATACAGCTCCTCCATCCACCCGCAGCAATTTCACTGCAATACCTGAATCAATCTCCATGGCTGTAAGCACATCCTTGGTTTGATAAGCGAGTGACTCCAATGTGGCGCGGATAAAATGCTCCTTCGTGGTCCCGCGTGTCAGGCCGAACATCGCTCCGCGCACCTCGCTATCCCAGTAGGGGCTGCCCAGTCCGACAAAAGCGGGTACAAGATACACTCCTTCCGTAGACGAAACACGGGCGGCATAAGGTTCACTGTCCTTCGCTTCACGGAACATACGTAGCCCGTCTCGCAGCCACTGGATCGCCGACCCCGCTACAAACACACTCCCCTCGAGTGCATATTGCACTTTGCCTTCCTCCAGTCCCCAAGCGATGGTCGTAATCAGGCCGTGCTTGGATTCCACTGGTTGATCCCCCGTATTCATCAGCATGAAGCAGCCTGTGCCGTAAGTGTTTTTGATCATCCCTTTTTCGTAACATGCCTGACCAAACAAGGCTGCCTGCTGGTCACCTGCTGCACCGGCGATCGGTACATTCTGACCAAAGAAATGGTAATCCACAGTGTGCGCATATACCTCGGAAGAAGGTCTTACCTCAGGTAGCATGATTTTCGGAACACCCAGAATGTCCAGCAGCTCTTCGTCCCACTTTAGTTCATAAATGTTGTACATCAGCGTCCTGGCTGCATTGGAGTAGTCCGTTACATGTGCCGTTCCGCCGGATAGTTTCCAGATCAGCCACGAGTCTATCGTACCGAATAACAGGTCACCTCGTTCCGCCTTTTCCCGCGCGCCCTCCACATGGTCCAGTATCCACTTTACTTTAGTGCCTGAAAAATACGGGTCGATCAACAGGCCTGTTTTGCTGTGAAAAAGCTCCTCGTGCCCTTGCCGCTTCAATTCTTCACAGATGTCCGAAGTTTGGCGTGATTGCCATACGAGTACGTTATACACGGGCACTCCTGTATTTTTGTCCCATACAGCCACCGATTCTCGCTGATTGGTAATGCCGATGGCAGCTACTTGATTTGCTTTTACACCGGATTCGGAAAGACAGGAGGCAATGACCCCGAGAATAGAGCTCCAGATTTCATTCGCATTCTGCTCTACCCAGCCGGGATGAGGAAAATACTGCGGAAATTCTCGCTGAGCCGAGTACACTACATCTCCTTCGCTATTGAACAAAATCGCTCTTGAGCTTGTCGTTCCCTGATCTAGTGACAAAATATATTTTCCCATTGTTCATCTCTCCCCGTGTAAATCCATCGTTTTTACGCTGTAAGTTTGTGATCCATTTTATGATTTTTATAAGTTCGACTCATACGGAAGGTAATCAAGAGGACAACCACGATGACCCCTAGCAAAATCCAGAAAGCCGGAGTCACACTCCCCTTAAAAACGGCCTGATAAAATGGCCCTGCGAAAGATCCCCCCAATAGCGGTCCTATAATGGGCACCCATGCATATTTCCAGTTGGACGCCCCCTTACCGGGAATCGGTAGTAAATAATGCATCAGACGCGGCCCAAAATCCCTCGCTGGATTGATGGCATAGCCCGTTGTTCCTCCAAGAGATAAACCGATACTGACAACTAAAAAACCAACAATCAGTGGTTTCAGGCCATCTGTAAATGAATTGGCGCCAAACGACAGTAAAGCAAGAACAAAGATGAAAGTACCTATCATTTCACTAAGCACGTTGCCAAACGGATGATCAATAGCTGGTCCTGTCGCGAATACACTGAGTTTGGCTGCTGTGTCCTCCGTCTCTTTCCAGTGGGGCCAATAATGCAAAATAACGATCACTGCACCCGCCATGGCCCCGAGAAGCTGAGCCACAATATAGCCGGGAACATCTTGCCATGGAAAACTACCCTGAAATGCCAACGCCAGTGTAACTGCCGGATTCAAATGCGCTCCGCTGATTTGACCCACTGCATACACCGCAATAGCTACCGCGAGCCCCCAACCCATTCCGACCACAATCCAGCCGGAAGCGTGGGCAAATGACTTTTTCAGGGACACCCCTGCGCACACTCCGCCACCTAGGGCAATAAGAATCATTGTCCCTATGAATTCGGCTGCGTATGGCGACATACAACCTACCTCCTCAATAGATCATCCGATTTTGATCGCTTTCATCGCACAAAAAAAGAAAAGCCATCACAAACCAACCCTGTGCTGTACCATGGGATGTCTGCGTGGCTCTCTTGTCTCCGTCACGATTATTAACTTAAATTTGATACTATATAAGCATGTAAGCGATGTCAACTGCGGATTTACGTTTTTTCATAGCTTAAAATAATCGTTGACCATGTTAGATTCTCCGATTTATGATGTGAAAAAATGGTTTAATGTGAGGATTTCAGGATGAATACGACACTCCCAAACTCGATGAAGAAGGGAAGAATGTTATGCTGAAATTTCTGCAAAAAATCGGCAAGTCGTTAATGCTTCCAGTAGCCACTCTACCCGCTGCAGGGATCTTGCAAGGATTAGCTCTGATTAATTATGAAACGGATATACCACTTGGTCCCGGAGTTGGCGGATTTCTGAATCATTATATCACTCCTTTTCTGAACGAGGGGGCGGGGGCCATCTTCGATAACCTTGCGCTCATTTTCTCCATTGGTGTTGCCATTGGTCTGGCAGGCGACGCAGTAGCTGCATTATCGGCAGTCATTGCCTATATGGTGCTGACCCGTATTTTGGCGGCAGTGCCGGGTATATTTGCATATATTCCAGACGATGTCAAGCTGGACATGGGCGTATTGGGGGGTATTTTTATCGGTGGATGGTCTGCTTTTCTGTTTAAAAAATATCATAATATTCAGCTCCCGGATTGGCTTGGCTTCTTCTCAGGCAAACGCTTTGTCCCCATGATCACCGCCTTTACGACCATGATTCTGGCCATTCTGCTCGGTATGATCTGGAGTCCGATACAAGATGGGATTGCAGTCTTCGGCAACTGGATTGTCGGCTTTGGCGGAATCGGATCAATGGTATTCATGATTGCCAATCGGCTGCTGATCCCGCTCGGTTTGCATCATGTGTTGAACTCGATCGCATGGTTTCAAATTGGTGACTACACCAATGCTGCCGGTGAGGTCGTTCATGGTGACCTGACGCGTTTTTTTGCAGGCGATACATCGGCGGGTATATTCATGTCCGGCTTCTTCCCCATTATGATGTTCGCGCTGCCAGCAGCAGCCCTCGCATTCATCCATACCGCCAAACCGGAAAAACGTAAAGCCGTCGCTTCCATCTTCATCGGTTCTGCGCTGGCATCGTTCCTGACCGGAATTACCGAGCCCCTCGAATTTTCGTTTATGTTCATTGCACCATTGCTTTACGGCGTGCATGCTCTGCTGACAGGCCTGAGTGGCCTGGTCGTATACCTACTGGATGTCAAACTTGGCTTTTCTTTTTCAGCAGGACTCATTGACTATCTGGTCAATATGAAACTCTCCACCCATCCGTTGCGAATGATCCCGGTCGGACTTGTCTTCGCCCTCATCTATTACTTTCTGTTCCGATTTATCATTCTCAAATTCAACCTAAAAACTCCTGGGCGTGAAGACAATGTAGAAGACAGTCTCCTGTCTGAGGCTAACGAATCTGTACCCAATGGAAAGGCAAGCACCACATCCAACACTCAGTCCAGTCAGGCAGGCAGAATACTAACCTATCTCGGCGGTTCAGACAATATCCAAAGCATTGATGCCTGCATCACGCGGCTGCGTCTTGTCGTCAAAGACGACAAAGCGGTTAACGATCAAGCTCTCAAGCAGCTCGGAGCGTCGGGAATCATCAGGCTTGGTAATGGTACCCTGCAGGTTATTTTCGGGACTCGGTCCGAAATTCTGAAAGATGAAATACAGCGGTTGATGTCATAGGCTGAATCCCTAACTTAAACACGTGCGTTCTTCATATAACAGACGCGCGTGCTTTTTTTTAGTAATAAACGTTTCAAATTTTTTGTTTTTGGTTAAGGCAATGCACATAAATGGGTAACAGCTTCATATGATGGAGCTAAACCATTTACAACTTGTTTAGCAGGCAGATTATCTCAGACAGCAAGGAGGGAAATGATGTGAAGACAGTACAATGGCTGGTACTATGTCTTGCTTTTCTCACGATGTTCAGTGCTTGTAGTGAACCCTCGTCCTCTGAAAGTCAATCATCTGAAACTAATTTGTCAAACAGAAAAAAGATAACGCTTACATTATGGTACTGGAACCGTTCCATTGACGATGAACTACTCGCCCAGGCGGAAAAACAATTTCCCAACATTGAATTAAAAACTCAAAAAATAGGCGGTGACTTCAAAGCCAAACTGAAGACAACGCTCGCAGCTCGTTCCGGTGAACCAGACATCGTAGCTCTGAACGATTGGATGGTGGAGCTGTTCCCCAGTGCGGATCGTTTTTATGACTTAAGGGAACTCGGAGCAGACCGCTTGAAGGATCAATATTTGGAATGGAAATGGAATCAGGGGATTACTCCTGATGGTAAAATGATTGCATTTCCCATGGATACTGGGCCTACCGCCCTCTTCTACCGAAGTGATCTGTTTGAACAAGCAGGCTTGCCTAGTGATCCTGAAAAGGTTAGTGCCTCCATCCGCACATGGGATGATTACATGGCAGCCGGAGAACAACTTCAGCAGAAATTCGGAAGCCGTTCATTATTGGCTGATAATATTGTAAACGTTTACAATCAGGTACTTGCTCAGCACACAAACCTTTACTTCAAGCCGGATGGCAGCTATATCGGCAATCAATCTCCTGATATCCGTCTGGGCTGGAAAACTGCTGTCGATTTCCACAAGAAGCATCTGCTCGCCAACGCAGATGGCTGGACTCCCGAATGGAACGCTTCGGTCAATAACGGCAAAATCGCCTCTTTTGTAGGGGCTATCTGGATGAAGCAAGTTCTCACAGAGGCCGCGCCGGATACAGCGGGCAAATGGAGAGTCGCCCGTGCTCCTGGAGGAGACGGCAATCTGGGAGGGTCATTCATTTCTATCCTCAAATCCAGCAAACATCCCAAAGAAGCTTTTGAAGTCCTGACCTGGCTGCAAAACCCGGAACACCAGCTGGTAGCCTACCACAAAATCGGACTGTTCCCGTCCACTCCCGGCGTCTATAACGATCCTATCATGGAGACACCCGAGCCTTTCTTTGGTGGTCAGGCCACCGGACTCATCTTTGCCACTTCCGCACGTCATGTGAAAAGCAGCTATTTCGGCGAGCGCTATCCTGTCATCCACGGCATTGTGACCCGTCGCCTTGCTAATGTCGCCAAGCAGGATGCCAATCCCGATGCATTATGGACGGAAACCATGGATCGAATCGAACGGGAATTACAGCGATAAAAAAACAAAATTCAAAAAAGGCGTGTGGACATTATGCTGAGAGAAATCTGGAAGCACCGTGCCGTTTATGCTGCGATCTCGCCGTTTTATCTGCTGTTTGGCATCTTTGGACTGTTTCCGATTGGCTTTTCATTATATCTAGCGTTTCACAAATGGGACGGGATCGGAGACATGACCTACAACGGCTGGGGCAACTTTCGCTACCTTGTGACAGACAATGAATTTTGGCAGGCTGTAGGCAACACCTTTGTGATCTGGGTGTATGCAACGATTCCGATGCTATTCTTCGCACTGATTATTGCCTTTCTGCTTTATGCCCCTTTTGTGAAAATGCGCACCTTATGGCGAGTTGGATTCTTCCTGCCCAATGTGACGTCTATTGTGGCTGTTGCCATCATATTTGGTGCCTTATTTGCCAACAATTTTGGATTTCTCAACTACCTTCTGCAACTCTTGGGACTACCCATGGTTCAATGGTTGAATGTGCCATGGGGTATCCAAATTGCCATTTCTTCTATGGTCGTATGGAGATGGATGGGCTATAACGCAATCATCTATTTGGCCGGACTCCAGAGTATTCCGCATGTGCTGTATGAGGCCGCCAAAATAGACGGGGCAACCGGAGCGCAAGCTTTTTTCCGCATCACTATCCCCATGCTGCGCCCAGTCATTCTGTTTACGGTCATTACGTCCACCATCGGCGGTATGCAGCTCTTCACCGAGCCACAGGTCCTGGTCGGTAATGACGGCGGTTCCGGGGCAAGTGGCATGACCATCGTTTTATACCTGTACCGCGAGTCGTTCATTAACAACTATTTTGGATATGGTGCAGCCGTCGGATGGGGCATGTTCCTCATCATTGCTCTATTCTCCATCATAAACTGGAAACTCGTTCAAGGTAAAAAATAACGATGGGAAGGAGCTTCACAACATGATGCAGACACGCGCAAAATCCTTTGTTTTATATGCCGGATTGTTGGTGGGAATCATCCTGTCGATGTTTCCATTTTACTGGCTGATCGTCATGGCAACTCGTACCACTTCAGACATCTACCGTTTTCCACCGCAATTGTGGTTTGGCAGCCACTTCTTGGATAACATAACGAGAGTATTACAGCAGATTAATTTTGCCGGAGCCTTTTTTAATACCCTTTTTGTAGCCAGTTCTGTTACCCTATTGGTTCTGTTTTTCGATTCACTGGCAGGTTTTGCATTCGCCAAGTTTGATTTTCCGGGCAAAAAAGTGCTATTTATCGTTCTGCTAGCTACGATGATGGTCCCTTCACAACTTTCGCTTGTCCCCTCCTTTGTCATGATGGCCTCCTTTGGATGGGTAGGTACGTTCAAAGCGCTTATCATCCCGGGAATGGTAAATGCCTTCGGCATTTTCTGGATTCGTCAATATGCGGAAGAATCCATCCCAAAGGAGCTGCTGGATGCGGGCCGGATGGACGGATGCAGCTTTTTTCGACTGTACTTGAATGTAGCACTGCCTATTCTACGTCCTGCGTTCGCTTTTCTCGGCGCGTTTACCTTTATAGGAGCTTGGAATGATTATTTATGGCCGCTAATCGTCTTAACGGATGAGCGTAAATTCACGCTCCAGATTGCACTGTCACAATTGAACGGAATTTACAATACGGATTATGCGATGGTCATTGCGGGCACCCTGCTGGCTGTACTGCCACTTATTATTTTGTTTCTTTTCATTAGCCGCCAGTTTATTTCCGATCTTGCCGCTGGAGCGGTCAAAGATTAGATTTACTTGAATTCCCTTATTCATTTCATGTATAATAGTTAATCGTCATTTCAAATAGCTTACATGATGAAGTTAGGTATCCAACAGGCAATCAGGTTAAGCGATTTACGATTTGAACATGAACTATGAACTGAGGGGAACTTTCCAGATGAACAAATTCACATATTATAACCCCACCAAATTAATATTTGGAGACAATCAAATTGAAGAACTGCAGCAGGAGCTGCTGAATTACGGCAAAAATATTTTACTGATATACGGAGGCGGAAGTGTCAAGCGAAATGGTCTGTATGACCAGGTATTAAACGCGTTAGAGCCGCTACATCTTAACATTCATGAATTGTCCGGCGTAGAGCCGAATCCGCGCTTGTCCACCGTTAAGAAGGGCATCGACATTTGCCGAAATGAAAACATCGACTTCTTACTTGCAGTAGGCGGCGGAAGCGTTATTGATTGCACCAAAGCCATCGCAGCAGGGGCTAAATATGACGGCGATGTGTGGGATATTATCAACAAAAAGCACATGCCGACCGAGGCTCTACCATTCGGCACCATCCTCACACTCGCCGCCACCGGTTCAGAAATGAATCCGGATTCTGTCATCACCAACTGGGAAACGAACGAAAAATACGTATGGGGCAGTGCGGTGACGCATCCGAAATTCTCCATTCTGGACCCTAAAAATACCTTTTCTGTGCCACGTGATCAGACGGTATATGGCATGGTGGATATGATGAGCCATGTGTTTGAACAGTATTTTCACAATGTTAAAAATACACCGTTGCAAGATCGTATGTGCTTTTCCGTGCTGCAAACCGTGATCGAAACTGCACCTAAACTGCTAGAGGATTTGCACAACTACGAGCATCGTGAAACGATTTTATATGCCGGAACGATTGCTCTTAACGGAACACTGCAAATGGGCTACTTCGGGGACTGGGCTTCGCATACGATTGAACATGCATTATCCGCTGTATATGATATTCCTCATGCTGGCGGTCTGGCAATTCTGTTTCCCAACTGGATGAGACATACAGTGGATCAGGATGCTGCACGCATGAAGCGGCTGATGCTCAGCATGTTTGACTTAGACACCGTAGGTAAAACAGATAGAGAAATCGCCTTGGAAGGTATTGACCGTCTTAGTGCATTCTGGACAAGTCTCGGTGCCCCTTCTACGCTGGCCGATTACAATATTAATGATGAGCAATTGGAAAAAATCGCGGACATTGCAGCCCGTGAAATGGAGTACGGAGGATTTGGTAATTATAAAAAGCTGAATCAAGAAGATATTTTAGCTATTTTGCGTGCATCGTTGTAACATTCAAAAGGGAGTGTCCTCAAGCCTGTGATGGCTGAGGGCACTCCCTTTTGGAATTTATGAATTAACCGTTTGTCCCTTTTCTTCTACTTGAATAGCAGCCCCTACATTGGCACCTGCAAGAATGCCCTTTTTCTTATTAGGATACAGAGAATCCATATAGGTTCGGGTTTCTGCAACTACGATTCCCGATAAGCCAAGCAGTGCAATCAGATTCGGGAAAGCCATCATTGCGTTAAAGATATCTGCCAGCAGCCAAATGGCTTCCAACTTGATGAACGCACCTCCTGCCACAAGTGCGATGAACAAATAACGGTATGGTTTAATCCATTTGACACCCAGTAAATATTCAACACAACGTTCCCCGTAGTAATTCCAGCCCAGTATCGTTGTGAATGCAAATAAAATAAGGCTAATCGTCACGAGTTCTGCACCAGCCGGAAAGGCACTGGAAAACGCATGCTGGGTCATCAGACCTCCATCGTCATTTCCACTCCATATTCCCGTAACCAGCAACGTAAATCCCGTCAGATTACAAATAATCATCGTATCGATAAATACGCCTGTCATGGATATCAGCCCTTGTTCTGCAGGCCATTTCGTCTTAGCAGCTGCTGCTGCAATTGGCGCACTTCCCAAACCGGCTTCATTAGCAAAAATACCTCTGGCAACTCCGCTTCGCATCGCCAACATAATCGTTGCTCCGGCAAATCCACCCGTTGCAGATGTGGTCGAGAAGGCCCCTTGTAATACTAAAGCAATCGCATGAGGAAGCTCTCCTGCAAACTTAATGAGTACAATTAAGCAAACTACGATATAGAGCCCCGACATGAATGGAACAATCTTTGTGGATACCTTGGCAATACTTTTGAGTCCTCCAATCGTAACAACAGCCGTTAACACGGAAATAATGATCGCTGTAACTACCGTTGGCACTCCAAAGCTACTTTCCGTCGAAGAAACGATAGCCTTTACTTGCGGAAAAGTACCGATTCCAAATAGGGCTACAAGAACACCAGAAAAGGCAAACAACATCGCCAGCGGCTTGAAACGGCGGCCAAGCCCGTTTTCAATATAATACATCGGGCCACCCGAAAATTGTCCGTTCCGGTCTTTAACACGGTATTTAACGGATAATAATCCTTCCGCATATTTGGTTGCCATCCCGAAAAAAGCTGCAACCAGCATCCAGAATAATGAACCGGGCCCACCCAGTTTGATCGCTGTTGCCACGCCGACAATACTTCCTGTACCTACAGTAGCTGCCAGTGCCGTACTCAATGCTCCGAAGCTGCTTACATCTCCGCTACCTTCGTCCGGCGCTTTACCAATTAGCTTGAGCGCCAAAGGCAATCGAATAACCTGGAGCAGCTTCAAACGGATCGTTAGCCACAACCCAGTGCCCATTACAAGAATAAGAAGCGGCGCTCCCCATATCCAGCTGTCAATCGTTTCTAATACATGTACCAAATTCATTTCAACCCGCTCCTCCAGCATATTAGAAAACAAAAAAGAGTCAAATCAGCTGATTCGACTCCTGGAGAGGTTAAAGGCACGAAAAAATACAACCATCTTGTGCAGGTTTCTACCTCTAATAGCTCATAAAAAAGCCTAGGGGCATTCCCTGTCACAGGTTATTCGCGTCTCTGTCCTTTTGCCTGAGAGTTTAAGCAGATGTTTTCTGCGGTGCACCTTCGGCGCCCAATTAAGGGTCTCTCCAGAGTTCTGTCCGTTTACGGTCCCCGCTTGTTGCTGTAACCAGCCTAAGCACCTGAGAGTTTTGCCCCTTCGGTCGGAACTTTCGTTCCATCTCCCGCAAACATCAACCAGACATATGAAATTTTTATTTATTATACAGAAAACTTTCAGCTTATTACAAGTGAAAAGTTTGTGAAGCCCTCTGAAATATTATTATTGTGTCTATCAAAAAAGCAGATACAGCAAATTTCATCCTTAGGATGTCCTCTGCTATACCCGCCCGAGATGATATGGAATTACAATTCTTCACCATTGGTTGCTATCACATTTTTATACCAGTTAAATGAGTCCTTTTTGGAGCGTTTGAGCGTTCCGTTACCGTCATCATCCAGATCAACGTAAATAAATCCGTAGCGCTTGGACATTTCGGAAGTAGACATGCTCACAAGGTCGATAGGACCCCAGCTGGTGTAACCAATCAGATCAACACCGTCGGCAATCGCTTCCTTCATTTGGACAATATGCTGACGCAAGTAATCAATGCGATACGTGTCATGCACAGAGCCGTCTTCTTCCACCTTATCATACGCACCCAAACCATTTTCCACGATGAACAGCGGCTTTTGATAGCGGTCATATAACGTGTTCAGCGTAACACGCAGGCCGATCGGATCGATCTGCCAGCCCCAGTCGGAGGACTGTAAATATGGATTTTTCACGCCACCAATCAGGTTTCCTGCTGCTTTCTCACCTTCTGGACCTGCAGATACGGTCAAGGTCATATAGTAGCTGAATGAGATAAAATCAACCGTGTTATTTTTCAATATTTCGGCATCGCCTGGTTCTGTGTGTATTACAACATTATTTTCTTCAAAATAACGATTCATGTAGTTAGAATATTCCCCACGGGCATGCACATCCGTAAAGAACAGGTTCATCTGATTTTCATGCTGGGCTTTCAGTATATCCTCTGGGTTACACGTATGTGGATAGCTTTCAATACGTGCCAGCATACAGCCGATCTGAGCGCCCGGGATGATCTCATGTCCCCGTTTGGTCGCCAGTGCACTAGCTACAAATTGATGATGCAATGCTTGATATATCGCTTGTTGTTTGTTTTCTACACGGTCAATAACCACACCGCCACCGGTGAACGGACTCATGGTCATTACATTGATTTCATTAAAGGTCAGCCAGTATTTTACTTTATCCTTATAGCGTATAAACACCGTTTCGGCATAATTTACGTAGTGCTGTATGACTTCACGTCCCAGCCAGCCATTATACTTCTGCGTCAGACCTAGCGGTGTTTCATAATGTGACAATGTTACCAGTGGCTCAATATTATACTTGCGCAGCTCATCAAATACATTGTCGTAGAATTGCAATCCTGCTTCATTCGGCTCGGCATCATAGCCATTCGGGAAAATCCGCGACCAGTGGTTGGACATACGGAATACTTTGAAGCCCATTTCAGCGAACAATGCAACCTAACGATAACCGTTCTCCTTTGAAATGCATTGATAGATACTTTAAAATAGACGTAATGCCTTCATAAGCATCCTAATCGTTGTAACGCGTTTCATGTCAAGTATTTTTTCTTATGTGAGGAGAAGCACCATGTCGAATCTTGATCAAATTGCAAAACTGGCGGGCTTTTCCAAAGCTACGGTATCCAGAGTATTAAATCAGTCCCCCCACGTTAGTCACGAAACAAGAGCTAAGATTTTGAAAATCATGCAGGAATTAGATTATGTTCCTAATCGGAATGCCATTTCTCTATCCAAGGGTCAGACGCTTCAGATCGGTATCATTACTTCAACTATTAATGAAATTGTTCTCGCTTTTCTGGACAGCTTTGTGGAAGTAGCGGGCCAATATGAATTTCAAACCATTATTTATACTTCGGGAGAAGACAAAAAGAAAGAGCTTCAAGCCTTTGAGGATTTAAAAAGAAAAAGAGTCGATGCGCTGGTCATCATTTCCTGCGTGAATGACACTGATTTTTTGAGCACCTATTGCAAATATGGCCCGATCGTGTCGTGGCAACGAATGGAGCATACCGATATTCGCTCCGTCGCTATGGATCAGTATGAAGGATATATGTTAGCGCTCAAACATTTGATACAAAAAGGCTATACTCGTATAGCCAATGCTTTTGGCCGTCCGAGCAGTATTAATACCCATAGTAGACAACGAGCCTACGAACAGATCATGAGTGAGCACAATCTGCCAGTGTTGCAACACTGGAATCACTCTTCTATTTATAATATCCGTGATGGCGAACAGGTCGTACGGGATTTGTTACAGCATCCGGACGAATTTCCAGAGGCTATTTTATGTGCTAACGATTATGTAGCAGTGGGCATTCTCTGCGAAGCACGCAGACAAAAACTGAACGTA
The DNA here is from genome assembly GCF_024213565.1 of Paenibacillus sp. Lou8.1. NCBI lineage: Bacteria > Bacillati > Bacillota > Bacilli > Caryophanales > Paenibacillaceae > Paenibacillus > Paenibacillus sp. Lou8.1. The sequence goes on along the minus strand of NZ_JANAVN010000005.1, from coordinate 285,630 downwards.
CCGGAAGATCTGGCAATTGTTGGATTCGATAACACGGAGCTGGCGCATACGCTGGGGATTACAACGATTCAAAATCCTATCATGGCTCAAGCACAAAATGCCTTTTTCATGCTTTCCCCTCAGCTGATTGGACGCCAAATGAAGCTTCATTCGCTAGAGTACAGCCTCATTGAACGTACGACTACATAAGGTAACGATGTACTTGCAAATTAGGCAAAAGGGCCTTGATAAGAAATATTTTTTGTCGAAACAGAATAAAATATGTTGAAATCGCTTTTTTTTGTGCTACAATAGCACTATATCGAAGGATTGTGACCGGTGATGCGGGCAATGCCTGAGTTCAATTGAGTGCTATTGCTAACAATAGTATTGAATTGTGCTTAGGCATTTTTTATTGGTAAAGGATGGGAGGGGGAACTTCAATGATTATTGAGAAGGTGCTCAATAACAACGTCCTATTGACTAAAAACGATAAAGGCAAAGAGGTCATCGTGATGGGAAGAGGTATTTCCTTCAAAAAGGTGGCTGGCGATCAAGTCGATGATGATAAAATAGATAAGATTTTCATGTTAAATGAAAACGAGTTCACGGCCAAACTAACCGAGTTGCTGAACGATATTCCTGTATCTCATCTGGAGGTCGTGAATGAAATTGTAAAGCATGCAACGGAAGTATTGGATACGGAGTTAAGCGATAATATTTATTTAACGTTGACCGACCATATTCATTTTGCCATACAACGGCAAGAAAAAGGACTGGCACTCCAAAACGCGATGCTGTATGAAATTAAACGCTTTTACAAAAAAGAATTTGCAGTTGGGCTGGATGCTCTCCAAAAAATTGAAAATACGCTCGGAGTAAAATTAGGCGAAGATGAAGCGGGATTTATTGCATTGCATGTGGTGAATGCACGGATCGACGGTAACGAAATGAAATCCACACTGAAAATGACCGAGATTGTTCAACATATCTTGAACATTATTACGTATCATTACGGAATTGTGCTGGATGAGTCTTCTTTTAGCTACTCGAGATTTTTGACACATTTGCAATATTTTGCGATGCGAGTGATTCGCAAAGAAGTCATTCACAGTGGTGAAGAATTTTTGTATAACCAGGTAAAGCAGACGTATACCGAAGCTTTTGCTTGTGCCCAAAAGATCAATGAATATCTGGAAAAAACATACGATCAATATTTAAGCAAGGATGAATACGTATATCTAACTATCCATATTCATCGCGTAACTGAACGTAATAACATATAAGACTAACAACTTCATACCTTCATCGTTCATGGATTGTGACTGGTAAGGCAGGCAAAACCTAAACTGATGGTGAAATCGACGTTCCTCTATAGGAGAGAGTGCGTAGTTTTCACCACGAGTTTAGGTTTTTCTTGTTTACAAGTTTAAAAAAAGATGCACGCCGGCGTATCTTAGCAACAGCTGTAAACAGTAAATCCTATCAGTAGCAAGAATAACCCATAAGGAGTTCTGAACATGAGTGATAAAGAACTATCTAAAAAAATAGTGACCCTCGTTGGTGGCGAAGAAAATGTCAATTCGGTATTCCATTGCGCTACACGCTTGAGATTTAAATTAAATGATCGTACAAAAGCAGACAAAGCCGCACTGGAAGCAACCCCTGGTGTCATTACAGTAGTGGAAAGCAGCGGCCAGTTTCAAGTGGTTATCGGCAACAATGTAGGTCAAGTGTTTGAGCATATGATGGCAGAAACAAATTTACAGGATGCTGACAATCCAAATGCGAAAAAGGAAGAGTCTTCCGAAAAAACGAATTTCCTTGGAAAAGCGGTCGATATCATTTCCAGCATTTTTTCTCCTCTTTTGGGAGCTCTTGCAGGGGCAGGTTTGCTCAAAGGGATTCTGGCATTAATTTTGTCGCTCCATTGGATTGATAATACAAGCGGTACGTATCTGATTCTGAACGCCGCTTCAGACAGTGTATTTTATTTCTTGCCTCTATTTCTGGCTATTACATCGTCCCGTAAATTTAAGACAAATGCCTTTGTATCTGTCGCAGTTGCTGGAGCCCTTGTCTACCCGGATGTTATTGCGGCGGTGGACAATCCGGCAAAACTGGCTTTTCTCGGGATTCCAATCATTTTAATTAAATACAGTTCCAGCGTAATCCCAATTATTCTCGCGGTATGGGTACAGTCCTATGTGGAACGCTGGTTCAATTCCTTTATCCATCAATCAGTTAAAAACATTATCGTACCTATGCTATCACTACTGGTCGTTGTTCCGTTGACGTTTTTGGCCTTTGGTCCAGTCGGTAACCTGATCAGTCAGGGCTTGGCGAACGGTTTTACATGGGTATACAATTTAAGCCCATTGATCGCCGGAGCTGTTGCCGGAGCATTCTGGCAAGTATTTGTTATTTTCGGCGTACACTGGGGCTTTGTTCCTATCATGCTGTCCAATATTGCAACATTGGGTTATGACACGATGCTTCCGATGCTTACAGCAGCTGTACTTTCTCAAGCCGGTGCAACACTGGGGGTATTCCTGAAATCCCGGAACACCCAGATGAAGGCTTTGGCTGGTTCCTCTACACTGGCAGCTGTATTCGGGATTACTGAACCAACGATTTATGGTGTAACTTTGAAATTGAAAAAGCCTTTCATTTATGCTTGTATTTCCGGTGGTATTGGGGGCGCTATTATCGCTTCTGGCGGAGCGACTGCAAAATCCTTCTCCCTGCCTAGTTTACTGGCGTTGCCAACTTATTTTGGAACTGGATTCTTGTGGGTAGTCATCGGTTTGCTCGTTGCCTTTGTACTCGCAGTTGTGTTGGTTATGATTTTGGGCTTTGATGATCCAAAAGAAGAAACTGCAAAAACAGAAGCTGCACCCGTAAAGAAAGAAGTGGCAATCGAGAAAGAAATTCTCGTAAGCCCACTGCAAGGTAAAGTATTGCCTTTGGAACAATCTTCTGATGTTGCTTTTGCTTCAGGTGCTATGGGGAAAGGAATCCTCATTGATCCTACAGAGGGTGTGCTGACATCTCCTGTCAATGGAACGATTACGACAGTATTCCCGACCGGACATGCAATCGGTATTACTTCCAATGACGGAGCAGAAATTCTGATTCACGTGGGTGTGAATACAGTGAAGCTGAAAGGACAATTCTTTGACAAGCGCGTTAAGGAAGGCGATGTGGTTAAGCAAGGACAACTGTTGCTTGAATTTGACATCGAGCAAATAAAGGCGGCAGGCTATATTACAGCTACACCAATTATCGTAACAAATTCCGCTCAATACCTGGATGTGTTGAACACAATGGAAACTGAAGTGAAGCGTGAGGATTACTTGTTGACTGTTGTGGTCTAACGTTTTAATTATCAGACTAAAGAAGCTTTCCCAACAATGGAAAGCTTCTTTTTTTATACATAATGAGACAAGTGTTACAGCTAGAAATGGAAATATCATTTACTGTAAGTGTAAGATTGTAAAAAAAGGAGGATTTCTGTGAAAAAAGGATATATCGCCGGGTTAAGTGTCATTGTATTACTTATCATTGGTATCGCTATTTCAGCTGTAGCTAAATTTCAAGACCTAGAGCAGGTTGTTCAACAAAAAGACAAAGAAATCCAAGCGAGCAAAAGCAATTACCCGGAAATATATGACCACTTGAATGCGGTTACATTTGAAAATTTTAAGAGTTTAATTCAACAGGATCGAAGTGTACTTGTCTATGTCGGCAGACCCAGTTGTGGCGACTGCAACCGGTTTGAGCCTAACTTTAACAAGATAATTGAGCAGTATAATCTAGGCTCTAAAATTACTTTTTTGAACGTTCACAAAATCCATAAGGACAAGTCCCAATGGAATAAATTCAAAGAGGATTACAATATAAAATACACCCCCACCATTGCAGAATTCAGAAATGGCAAACTGGTTGATAAAATAGAATGGACGCCTAAAAGAGACCTCAGTACGGACGCCGTAAAAGAGTGGCTGACTTCCAAGAAAATTATTTTATAAGTCTCTTTTCTATTCATCTTATTACAAACACAAAGAACTGTTTATGCAAAAAAAAGGTATTCATGTCTATAATGCATGAATACCTTTTCTTAGGAATGCACAGGTCATCTAAGCTCTAATAAAAAATAGTTCCTCCTACTCTTCACTGCCTTCTGATAAACGCTCATTCATATCTATCAGTCCCTATATTGTAGACACTTCATAGAGTATGGTCGTCAATCGAATCAGGAAATTCATATCGGATAATATCTGTTTCGGATACGATATGTCCGATTTGTGACTCAATGAATTCTAAATCTCCCTCTACTGCCCCTATAAAATGCTTTGTACCGGGTTCTACGACAATAACCTCACCTGGGCTGACTATCTGTGTCACACCATTGATAGAGACACTTCCGGTTCCAGAAACTATGGTCCATACTTCTTTACGGTACTGGTGCTCATGATAGCTGATAAATCTTCCGTTCGATATGACCACGCGTTTGGTCACTGTCTGCAATCCACTTGCCGCCTGCTGATGGGATAATACAGTTTGCTTTCCCCAGAAGCGCTCTTCAAAACGCGGGCCGATTTCAATTTCCGCCACCATATCCTTAATTCCTGTTGACGACTGTCGGTCCGTAACCAGCACGCCATCTGGACCAGCAACGACAATAATGTCCGGGACATTCCAGATGCTAACCGGAATCTCCAGTTCATTGATGATATGCGAGTCATGTGAAGCTTCTGAAATATATCCTGGGCCACTTAGCTTCGAACTTACTTCCCGCACCAACGAATCCCATGTGCCCAAGTCTCTCCACTCTCCATGGTATGGAAGCACGGAGAGCTTATGAGTATGCTCTACTACTGCAATATCGAAGCTAGTTTTAGGCAAGTCTGCATAATTTGTCGAAAGAGAATTGTAGTCGGCTGGTAAACCCATTTGCTCCAGAATATCCAACAAAAAGCCCAGTCTAAAAGCAAACACCCCGCAATTCCATAAGGCCCCTTCGCGGATCAACGCTTCTGAACGGATCATATCCGGCTTTTCTACAAATGAACTAACTCTATAATATGGCTGGTCAAGTGAAGAAGAGGCTGAAGGCACAATATATCCGTATTTATCAGAGGGCTCCGTTGGAGCAGCCCCCATTAATGCGATATGGCTTCCTGATTGCTCTAATATTGAAGGAAGCCTGCGCAGATGTTCAAAAAATTCATCCCCCGCATACCCGTCCACAGGCATGACCCCTACGATCTCGTCGCGTGATGCGCCTGCAACATCATGCAAGTAGGCCGTAGCCAGGGAAATGGCCGGGAAGGTATCCCGCTGAGTCGGCTCCTCAATGACTACAGCACCTCCGCCAATTTGCCCCCGGATCAGCTCGGCCTGAGTTCCACTCGTCGAAAAATAGGCCTTATCTGCCAAATTCGCGTCATCTAATTGCCTCCATATTCGTTGCAGCATACTTTCGGGCCGTTCGTCGTGACGTAGTATGGAAAGAAACTGCTTGGGACGGTTCACATTGGATAAGGGCCATAGACGTTTACCCGAACCTCCAGATAATAAAATCATTCGCAAAGATGCAACCTTCTTCCTGTAAATTAATATTTTTCTTACATTATAGGACTGTTCGATTTTCGCATTTCTGCCGAATACATAAGTATGTATTATCGTGGCAAATACATGATTATGCAATGCTATTGTATCTTTGTCTGTACAGGAGATGTCAGTCATGCCCATAAAAATACTCGTCATTGAAGATCAAAAAAGTTTGGCAGATATGATTGCTCTTCATCTTCAGGAGGAAGGCTATCATACCGAGCTTATTTATGACTCTAAACTTGCAATTCCTACACTTATGCGTTTTAAGCCGGATATTATTGTGACCGCTCTGATGTTTTCCGGTAAAGTCGAATGTGCGCTGATCAGCCAAATCCGTCAATTTACCACAGTCCCTATGCTGGTCATCTCTAATAACACCGTGCTGAATATAAGAATAAAGGCTCTGGATGACGGAGCAGATGACTTCTTATGCAAGCCGTTCAGTCTAATAGAGTTAAATGCCCGTATCAAAGCCCTGCTGCGCCGCTGCGGCCGCAACATGCTCACTGAATCGCAAACGGTAACTCAAAAGATTAAAAAGGTAAGGATTTGGGTGAATGATTACCGTCATTGTCTGTTAGTCGATGACCAAGAAATAGAAGTTACTCAAATCGAATTTTCTATTATAAAAGAGATGTCCTGCTATCCAGGTAAAGTCTTTACCCGCAGTGAGCTGATGGATCGGATCAAAGGCGGAGATGGCGCTTATCTGGATCGCACTATCGACGTACATATTTCCAGCCTCCGCAAAAAAATAGAACGTGACCCTAAAAATCCTCAGCACATCCGTACTGTATGGGGCAGAGGCTACAAATATGAGATGTAGCCGTATCATGGCTACCCATTTCCCCACTGAGCAGCTTGCTTTTTATGGAAGCTTTCGCTTCTTCCATCGCCGATAAGGAAGAAAACAAGCTGCTCCACCCAGTATCCCTATGAGGAATAGCACCCAGCCGAAACGGTAGGCGGAAGCCAGAATAACGACGACTTTCCCGTTTCCGTTACCATCGGTAATGAATCCGGTAGTCACTCCATTGACGGACAGACGGGCTCGCTGATTTTCGCTACCCAGCCTGAACTCCCACAGTGGATTGGGTGATTCGGTCTCCCGGATCAGCACCTGCTCATGCGTTGGATTATATAGCGTAAAACTGCGTTCCATGGAATTTTCACGAGTAGCCTGAATGCTTTCCGAAGTGTGGGGAGCCATAAAAAAGGTATCCAAATCCGTTCCCTCAAACAACGTAAATTGATCCACAGTAATCATCGCTTGATAAGGGATGATGGAATATTGCTTCATTTGAAATAAGCCTGACTGCTTCTTGTGCGCGTGCGCCAAAATCTGAAACTGCATCAAGGCAGTTCCTGCCGGAGCCTTCACAATTTGATCGTAATGATTCCATTGTTCCTTATCTCTCTCCTCCACCTCATCAATATAGGAGGTTTGGAGAACCTGGGACGCTTTATTCAAAAAAATGACCTTCATATGCCGACTTCCAATTTGTTCTGATCGCGCATCCAACTGCACGGCATACTCTTGCAGCGGCTCTGCCTTCATTTTCTTGGACGCATAAATATTCCAGTCACAGGAATAGCTAGGTGCGTAACGAATAGACAGTCCTGTGTCCTTGATTGACATATTCGTCTGACCAGGTCGAATATCCGCCACACATCCGACATCCGTCGTGCTCAATGATTCCTTCGTATCCTCCCCAGGCCTCACCGTCACTTCCTGCCCGCCCATTCGATGAATATCTCCAAAACGGCTCAATGACGGCACCTGACTATCCAGGACAAGGGTTAAGTGATACTTCCCCTTGGTTAGGAACAGATTTTTAAATTCGACTCGGCCATAGTCATTCAGCAGACCGGGAATCTGTATGATTTTCTTGGCAAAACCATCCTGATTGGGCACCGTTTCAATAACCTGCTTTTCGGATAAAGAGGAAGCAGGTAACCACTTATACAACTCCCTCGTATGAATCGTTCTGGTCAACACCTCTCCAGTCTCTTCATTCGTCCACTTCATCGTTAATGACCCCTGGTACCCGGCGGGGAGATTAGCCAAAATAGCTGTGGCATAGGTTCCCGTTTTGGCGACTTCCACATCCCTGCTTAACGTCCCCTTCTGATAGCTGATTCCCCGCCCCATACTAAGTCTTGGTAAAGCACGCTCCGTCTGCACATTCCCTTCGGCGTTAAAATCGTTTTCTGCCTCCAAGGTGAAAAAGAGCTTGCCCCGCTTCAATGCCTGCTCCACGGGAAAAGATAGCTGATCTAGCTGGTCTGTAGGCACAATCGCAAATTGATTGACCGCATTAAAGCCTTGCAGGTTATTAACCGTGACCGGGGTATCTCCTTTGGGAAAGGCATGCACTCCCAGATCGATCCATTGGAATTGGTTCAAGCCATCATCCTGAGTTTTGATATTAACCACTTTGTCGGGCAGTGTGACTTGCAATTTCCCGCCTGTCTTATTCATAAACACTCTAGCATATACATGCGAGGTTTGAGGTTGGTCCAGTTTTTTGTGCATCGTAAACGTATTAGGCTTGCTGTATTGCCCCAAATCACGCAGCTGGATATCATGAATCCACCAGTAATTTTTTTGCTGTGGACGCTGTAAGGTTAACAAATCCATTCGCATCCAATAGCTGCCTGGCGGCGAAACGTATTCCCCGTAAAATTTCACACTGTCAAAATTATATCCCTCCGAGGGCGCCACAACATAGCTAACCCCCAGCTCACGCATTTGCTTATCGTAAAATCTCATTTTTACATGCATTTTGTTCGTCCCGCGGCCAGAAACAGTGATTTGGAACTGATACGGATTATTCTCCTTGGCTTCCAGCAAACCCGATCTAGCGACCTGCCATATATTACTCGGGTCTCCCTTCATAATTTCGCCATGCAGAGTGGGCACATCATTCAATTCCTCACGGGGATTAGCCTGCACACTGAACAACTGCGGATTATCCGGCTTGAAGAAGGTTTCGGTCCGCAACATGGAATCAAAGTCCACGACCGTCTTCCCATCGATGCTGCTCATCTGATACGGGGCCACATCCAGCTTCTTACTGGCAAAGGTAACCGCAATCCCTGCATCCATTTCCATATCGAACGGAAAGTTCCGTATATTTTGGGAGGATAAATACCATAACCAATCGTTGGTCGAGGCAAAGGTTTTGGACCATTTTAAAAAGGCATTACCATCCTCAATGGCATCAAAAGGCCGTAAGTAATCCTCTGCTGGAAGCTGTGACAACAGCAAGTCATTAAAGGACGCCGCTTCCACATAATCCCCTTTGTTAATCGTCTGGATGGTTTTTAGCTCAGGCCTTAACGCACTGAACAGCACTCCAAAGCGGTTAAAATCAAAACCAGGCAGATGACTGTAGCTCTCCAGTCGGCTAAAACCGTAAGGAGTTACAATTTTACTCGCAAGGATGTTCATATAGGGCGGTGTCTGATCGAGATTGAATATGGAAAATAGCCCGTTTTGGTACGTACGTTTCAGCCCGGTCTGACCTTCCAGCTGAGACAGGTGGAAATCCTGCCGCTTCTCCTGCCCCACATATTCATCATGGTAGACCAACTGGTTGACCCCAAAGGTAGAGAACAGCCAGCCTAATCGGGAGCTTAATCCGTTGTCCATAACATACTGCAGAAAATTCATATAGTATGTAATGCCGGGATCATTCCCCTCATGATGAAAGATCGTATTTTTAGGAGAAGAGTATACCTGAAAATCTCCGGTTGCCTTCTCGTTTGCGGTCTTCCCTTTATTCCATTTGGGCGTGGCTACTCCGTTATAGCTCTGAATCATATTGTCAGCAATCGGAAAGTATAATGCCTTGCTATCGAAACGATCCGGGTCAGTCAGCTTTTCAGCCATTTGACTATAAGCCTCCGGCACTTGTACCGGCTTGTAGTACCCCTCAATGAACTGAGTACGCAAGGGAGCAAAATATACCCCGAGGCACAAGACAACGATAACTACTGCTAGCTTTTTATATACACGCTGCAACGGGGATGATCCGAACCATTCCATAAATTGAATGACACCAAAGGTCAGCAACACCCCGAAATTAAGGGCAATCAGTCCAATAAATTTGTTAGGGTCACGGAAAACCGAACCAATCACAGGGGTTTTCGTAACCAAAATGACAAACCACTTGGCAATGGATGGGAACGTCGTCCCGGTAGCTGCAACCAGAAACAGCAGCGTAAGCAGCGAGAAGATCAGAATGATCGGATTTTTATGTGAACGTGTCACCATCGCATACCCGATCAATAGCAACAAAAATCCCCCTCCTACATAAAACATGCTAGGCAGTGAGGACAAGGAAAACATGGGCCACCAATAGCTCAGTAAATAACCTACGTTATATAAACTGCTGTTGCGGCTGAACAGAGATAAGGTATCCACGACGTTGATATTATGCTGAGACGCTTGAGCGTCCATCAACATGCTACCGACATATAGAGACAACCAATAAAAACTGAGCAGACCAAAAAAGACGCCAAAAATGATCCCTTTACGCAAAAAATTGCCGTATAACGGCTGCAAATAGCTGCGACCAGCCTTTCGGTGGGTCCAGGTTAGTTTGATCAATAGCAACAAGGTGAACAATCCCAAATAAATCATGCCAAAGAAAAAATAATGAATGGCCGCAGCACTAACGGTGAATACCGCAGCCAACAGAAACAGGTCGATCCAGTTTCGCTGATACAACTTGTGGGGATGATAGTTTTTAATTTGTTGAATTTGAAATTTGGGGTCCACCGCACTAAAAAAGAATCGCAGCATTAACGGAAACAAACTATATCCACAGAGCAAATAAATATGCTGAATGCGGAAAATAACCCACGGATTCAGCGCATAAAACAACGAGCCGACCATGATGGCAAAAATACGGGTCTTCGTAAAGCTTGGTGAATAATACACGCTAACCAGACGCTTGGCAAAGGCATACATCGAAAATGCCGAAACAAATAACAAGCCTGTAATAAACGACTTGAGCAAGACCGGGCCGCTTTCGTCAAATAAGAGTGACAGTCCATAGAAGGGCAAGATGTACAGGATACGTGGAGCATTGAACAAGGTCGAGGTAGACCATCGCTCGTTCCATACTCCGGTTATTTCCTCCAGATACCGATGAGAGGTGGCTCCAAAAGCAATGTCGCTAAACACAATTTGCCCTGGTCCATAGATGGGTGCAAGATATGCAACAATCGCAATCAGCATCAACATCATTGCCGCCATATCGTAGCGGTAGCGAAATATCCATTTTTTCATGCTTGTCCCCCTCTCTTGAACTTCTCGTATATCTGTCGGTTATCTTGGGTCTATCTTCTCAAACGAACAATTGCCTGCAAGCCCTGATCGGTATTACGCAGCTTTAAACGACCGCCTATGGTCTTCAGGTATGCATCCATATGATACAGGCTGAACGCATGCTCCTGCGAGTTTTGGGAATAGCCTGGCTGGAAATAGCTCCAACGCATTTTATCATCAATCCCGCCGCCCGTGTCTTCAATGTTAATAATAATTTCTCCTTCTTCCAGCCGTGAACTAACCTTAAGCACTTGAGATTGCCGCTTGGACCGCAGACCTGTTCGGCCCTTTTCCTGATTCTCAGGCTGCTCCACACCTTGGCCCATGGCCTGCACTGCATTTTCCAGCAGCCCCTGAATCGTTTTGTACAGCATGGGTGCTTGTGCTGCAATTGATGGAACAGGCTCTTGCCGCAAGATCACTTGAATGTTCTTCATATTCAATGAACGGTTCGCCCATTTCAGCGACTCAGACAATACTTCATTCATATCTGTAAAGCTAATTCCACTATTATCATGCATCTTCTCTTCCAGCTCATCGCGCAAGCTACGAACTCCCGTCAGTAACTCTCCCAGTGAGGATTCCTGTCTAAGACGACCCTGGATGAAATTTTCATTTAACTCGCGAAAATACTCCAGTTCCTCATGAGAGGCTCCTTTTCCCTGACTCGAAGCCGCTTCAAAGCGGTTTGCTAGATCATGATAAAATCCCAGTAGCTTCAAATCATCACCGCCTGTGAGACGGCTAGTCTGCTCCTGCAGCTCTTGTAGCTGCTGCTCAATCGTCTGCATTAACGGCAAATAATAGGTGTCCTGCTGCTGTCGCATATCTTCATCTCGCCGTTGGTCACGCACCTGATTGTTCACGATGGCATCCTTTACAATCCGTTTGCGGAACTGTACGAGCATGGTCCACAGAATGAACAATATCAGAACCATGGCCATCCATAACTGTTTGCGAAAGGAGCTGATTCGCTGAGCTGTATCCTCACTGACATCCTTAACCGATATGTAAAGGGCCTCTTCCCCAATGCGGCTGAATCCTATTCCGTGTTTCTCTCCGCCATCTTCGATGATACCTGTATTGCCTTCCAGCAGCCTACGGGTTACGCCCGTGATGTCCGTTCGGTTAATATCCGAAGTACTTCGGGAAGCTACGACCTTAAATTGACCGTTATAAAATAAAGTCTCATGCTGGTTAATCGGTTTACTTTTAATAATCCCGCTGAGCATATCAGCGTCAACCGTGCGCACCATAAAACCGCCCATCTGCGCCCCTTGAATCCTGCATGCTATATACTGGGCAGGCTGATGATCCTCTGTCACAAAAGAGCTTACTGCACAACCATTTTGCAGCCATTTAATCTGCTGGACTACACTTTTCATCTCACGATTGTCTCGTCCGACCATCACATGGTACTGCTCATCCAGCACATAAAAGGCCCCGCTTTCACGCTTAAAACCCTCAGGATACTGGCGTGTTCCCTGATTCAGCATATCTCTGCCCAGACTGGACGACAGCTCCTTCAGTTCAGCCTGCCATGCGGCATAACGCTCGGTTATGCTGCTAGAAAGTTCCTGTACCTCATACTGGAGCTGTTCGTTCTGAATCTCCGCCAAGTGAACACTGAATTGTCGCACGACAAACCATTGAAGCACGGCGGCCAAAAACACTGTCACACCCAGAACGATCAGGTACAGGATCAGCTTTTGCCAACCTGGTTTCAACAAAGCCCATTGTTTCATGCTTCCCTGTCCCCTCCATTTTGTTCAAGACGGCTCAAAATAGCCTGCATCAGGCATTCCAGCTCGTAGCTGACCAGCGGTAGCCGTGCGCATAGCAACCGGGGAGTGCGACGCTGGAGGGCAGCAAACCTCGCAGCGGTTTCCGTTGCCCCGTCCGTCAGTAGGATCAACTCGCATGTTTTTGCGATATATAAGCGATCCAACTCTTCCTCCCCGTATTCTCGCAGATCAACAACGTAAATATCATGGCGATCGTCCATATGCTGAAGTGCGCTGGAGACAGCCAGGGTCACTCCTGTATGCCGTGCAGCATGATACTGATGAAGGAGACGCATACCTTTTTCCCAGAGGGCATGTTCAGCCGAATCAAATCGTTCACAAAAAAGACGCAACGCCCGTTCTGTATTGACATCTTTCAAAAATGCCAAAACGCTGATATTATACATGTAGTTCCTCATTTCTTACTTCCTGATTGGAGTTGCGCAGTTCTTATGACACCCCAAAACATTCTATTTGTTGACGACAGCCCTATGGTTCTGTCCCTGCTCGAACGGACCTTGACGCAAGAAGCATTTACCTTACATACCGCTCACACGCCCAAAGAAGCCTTACAAGTGCTGGAACAGCACCCGATTGATGTGGTCGTTTCCGATCTGCTCATGCCTGGTCTGGATGGGATTACCTTCCTTCGCATGATTAAGAAGGATTATCCACATATCGTACGAATCATTTTGTCTGGTCACCTGCATACGCAGTCCATTTTATCGGCGATTAATCAAGTCGGTGTGTTCCGTTTTTTGACGAAACCGCTGGAGTTGGATGATGATACGCTAAAGAAAATACTGTATGAGGCGCTTGATCAGGCCAAACTCAACCGAAATAGCCTGCATGCAGAACAGAACGTAGCTTCCGACCTGTCAGCATTTATAGACAGCATTTTGAACGCTCCGTACCGACCCTATGTGCTACTGAATGAACAAGATATCGTAACCGCTGTACACATTGCACTCGCTGAGCTGTATCCTGTCGGCTGCTCACTACGTCATCCTGACGGGGAAGGTATTCAGTTAACCACGCATTCATTATATATACCGTATGAGGAGTCGGAATCTTCCGATCCCGACCTGTACACGCTGGATACGCTGACCCTCGGCCATTCATCGTTACGCCTTATCCGCCTTAGCGAGATCGCCTGAGTGACGGGTGCCGCCCTTTAACACGGCGGCTACCCCAATCACAGTCAGGCATACATACATCCACAACATCCCCATCGTCAGCAAGGGGTGACAGATATAGTTTTTCAAATTCCCCCATGTGTACAGTACCGGACGGAAGAAGTACCAACGTTCCAGCGCCTTTCGCAATCCGCCCTCTTCAGATGACACCGTACGATCCATCACCGAAAAGTAGTAGGCTTTTTTACGTAATACATCGTGCAGATACACCTGTTTTTCATCATGGTATACCCGTGTAAATACCGCCCGGCGAATAACTCCGCCAGACTCTATATAACGCAAGGTTGGCTGTATTTCTTCAAAAGCAATCTGCTCCACATTAAACCCGCCCGTCGATTCATAAGCGCTCATTCGCCAGAAGCGTGCCGCTTCAATGGAGCGTTTTCCCAAGGTTTCACCCGCATTGTTAATCACATTTCGCTCAAAAACTTTCACTTTGGAAAAAAAATTGTCCGCTTCCGAATACGCCTCCTCCGGAATGACCAAGGCGCCAATATCCTGATGATCGTCAAAAAAGTCGATGCTCTGCTGAATCAGATGTTCGGCTAAAATCATATCGGAATCCAATACAAATATGTATTCGGCCCCCAAGTGTTTCGCTTCCTCAACCGCCCTGACCCTAGCGACTCCCCGCTCCCCATGGGGAAGCGCCAGTACCGTTACGGGTACTGAACTCCCTGCCGACAGCATACGAATCGTCTCGACGGTCCGATCATTGGAGCCATCATCAGCAATTACAATATGCAGATCCTTGTAATTTTGCCCCATACAGCTTCGCAAACAAGGCTCTATCGTCCGCTCATTGTTGTACGTGGAGAAGAGAATGACCACTTTGTCCACTCTGTTCCGCCTCCTCTACCCAATCTTCCATCAACTGCTCAAACGCAGCAGCCGTATAATCAAAATGGAATCTTAACGCATATTGATACGCCCGCTCACGGATGGCCATGTAATCTTCGCCGCCCTTCGCTGCTCTTTCCATTTGTTCAGATAATCCCCGGATGTCGCCGTGAAAGCATAGATACCCGCTTTTTCCGAAATCCGTTGCATCCACCAGCCCCGGTGAATTGCTGACAATGCTAGGGGTTCCAACGGCTGCCGCTTCGGTAATCGTCAACCCCCAGCCCTCACGCAAGGAAGGAAACACTAGCGCGTGGGCACGACTCATCAGCTCCAGCTTAAGCTCTGCTGAAACAAATCCGTAAAAGGTAATATCGGCTTGCGATTGCCCCTGTTCATCCGGTTCTCCGTATGTTAATCCATATCGTTTCATAATCGGCAACAATTGTTCTGCCACATAGGTTTTATCGGTTTTTCCGGCAATCCATAACATAGCCTGAGGGAACTTTTCCTTGAGCTGCCCAAAGGCCTCAACGACCAGATCGATCCCTTTATATTTGACGAAGCGCCCAGCATACATGAAGGTCGGATTAGGCTCCTTCGTTAAAAATTGTTCGCGTGGCCAATGATCAAACTCAATGCCTTCCGGTAAAAGATGGACACGATCCGGGTGAAAGCCCAGCTTAAGTAGATCGTATCGAGTAGACGGAGATACCGTAAGCGTCCGATCCTTACGAGCCAGCTTAAGCATCAAGGGCTCCATATGAAACCCAATAATATTTAGCGGGAATTTGGCGTTCTCAAACCATATTTCCCTTGTTAGCTGATGTATGAAAAAGATCCGCTTGGATGCCTCCACCCAAAATCGGGTAAAGAATTGATGCGTATTCGCCTGGTTAATCACATAGTCGATCTTCCTTCGATGACGACGGTAATAGCGCATCGCATAATAAATAACACTGTATATGTTCCCTTTTCGAATATACGTAATACCGTCAATAACTTCATGCTCAGGCATCCCCTCAAATTGGGGTGAAAAATGAATGAACTGGAAGCGGCCTTGCTGTGAGCGTTTAAGCATTTCGTGGGTGAAAATTTCTGCTCCCCCGCTTTTAGGTGAACGAATGTCACGCCAGGAAAGCAATAGAACTACGGTTTTACCGTCCTGTTCATGTATGGTATTCATGGGGTAAATCCCCCTTTATCTTTATTTTGAACAAATGCACATAGGCGTCTATCACAAAGTAGAGAGCCATAGCTCCATAAACAATGAACTCAGATAGCAAAAAATCCACCGGATCTGTGTGGGCAATATGAAAGGCTACTAATAAGGCAGCGGCTCCTGCCATCAGACTGAACATAAATTTGCGTCTGCCCACCAATACGTGCATATGCACAAAAAACAGCACGATGGAAAATAGCCAGTACACCCAGCCACCCCATGGAATATAGGCCTCGGCCGATTGGTAAGAGGCTCCGAATAATATGGGAATAGAGGATGGGAACACAAAGGTCGTGCCCACATATACACAGATCGCAGCTACAGCCATTAATCCGGCATAGACGGCAATCAACTTGCCCAAAGCTTGGCGGTCATGCCCCTGCGCACCGATCTTTGGAATAAAAGCAGCAATGAGGCTATACGAAACGTAATAAACCAACTGGCTGTACTTCAGCGCAATGGCATAGCTGCTGGCCTGCTCGGGAAAGTAATGCTGTACATACAACATGTCGATGGAGATACAAAACAAAATAAATAAATTCGTCATAAGGCTATCGGTGAAATCCTGACTCAATGATTTCCATAGCCCAGAAGGGATATGTTCTCCACTGTATGTGAATAGGGACAAGCCGCGAGCCGAAACGATCCAGCCGTGGAGCAGCGACAGCAACATTCCTCCACAGCTCGCTAACAGTAGCGCTTCCAGCTTTAACCCTAGTGCAGCTAGAACAAAAAACAGGCTCAGCTTCCCTAATACCTCAATGTAATAGTTCACATTGAGCGCCAACATGCGTTCCCTGCCTTGTAAATCTCCGCGGCACGAACTCACCAGAATATGCAGTCCGATCAAGCCATATAGCATGAACAGCGGGCCGGATTCGACGCCTAATAGCGAACGCAGTAACGGATGAAAGATGAGTAAAATGATCATGGCAAGCACGGTTAGCACCAGAGGTGCTTTGAGTAATAAAGAACCGAGCGGTAAGCTTCGTAGCGCAAGCTTTTGGTCTCCCTTAGAGACCAGTTTGGCAGTTAATAGCTGGATGGATAAACCCAAAACGGATAAAAGCGCAAAAAGCGCCAGCAGCGCATTCGCCTGGCCATAAGCTTGTCCGGTAAGATACCAGCTCGCTGCAATGTGGAAGAAAAAATTAAATCCGTTAAGCAGCACATTAAAGAGAGGAAACATCAAAGATCGTACTCGGTTGTACACGTTGTTATCTCACCCGCCGATCCAGTCGCCAAATATCAATGATGGAGCGCAAAAAGCGAATAGAATCCTTCCAGACATGGATGTGCGAGCCATCCCGGTCAATACATTTGACGGGTAATTGCAGCACACGAAGCTGGAGTCGCTTGGCAATAAACATCATTTCCAAATCCAACGCCAGTCCCAGCTGTTCCTTTAAATGCGGAAACATTCGCTTCACTGCAACCGAACTCATCACTTTAAGCCCAGTCTGGGAATCCACTACACCTGTGGGTAAAAAAGGACGGGAAATGACTCGCTTACCAAAGCTGACGACAGATCGCAATAAAGATCGATTCTCAGCGGTCATATCCTTGGTTCCGATCACGACATCATAATAGCCCTGCTGAACAACATTAATCATTCTGGCAATATCCTCAATAAAAAAGGAGTCATCTGCGTCCACAAATACGTAGTAATCCGCACCAATGGTCCGCATCCCTTCCAGATACGTCCCTGCCTTACGTGTATTGCGTCCCAATTCCCTTGTTTGAAGTAGCGGGCTAAGATTCTGATTAATCCGGTTTACGGACAAGTCCGTGGCTGCCTCCAGCGCTTTAATCAAGGCATTCGTACCATCGTAGCTACCATCATCAATGAGATAAATCGAACCTTCAATAATATGGCTGCGGATAAAGACCTGCAATCGTTCAGCAAAGGTTTTGACATGAACAAAACGTTGCTCTTCGTTATATACAGACAAGATAAATGCAATATGTTGGCTTTTGGTCGAATACTCGGGATAGAGCAAGCTTTGTATTTCCGAAAGCATTTCTTCGTTGTCATTGGCTTGCCAAAATAGCAGCCGCAAACGACCTACTCCGATGATTTGCACCATATGCTGATCACTGAACGGAAATGTTACATCCGTCACCAGTAACAATGGCATTTGCGGAAATTGGCTACGGATCTGATTGGCTTTCCGCACTGCCTGCCCCGGCTCCCTATAATCAATCAGGCAACAACATGCGTTCTCGTAGACTGAAGCTGCCTCCGTGTCCTCGCACTGTATATATTGGTAAAAACAAATCACATTGGGATAATCAATAGCCCTGTCGTTATCGCTAAAAATGGCTATAGGTCCCTGCACACAAACCTCTCCTTTTCCTCCGAATAGTTCTATTTTGTTGAAAAAGAATTAAGAATGTTTGCTTATAGGAGTTAAATTAATGTCCAAATACTTCATATTTCCTTAACAAAATAACTGACACTCCATGATATATATGGAGATAAGAGAAGAAAAACTAATTTTCATATTTGATAAAAACAGAGCATTTAGACCTGATTCATTAGAACCAAAATCATCAGGAATGGTTAGCGAATCTATATTGAAAGTTAGTTCTTTTATATCATTAGAAAGAAACAAATATGGTTATTTTGTCATAGATAAATGCAAGAATAAAACATATTTGCACGTCCATACTATGGACAACATGTCATCTTTCGTTATGAATAGTTATGAAAATGAAGAGAAAGAAGGTCTTTCTATGGAAGCTTTTTATGTCAATCGCGATGGCTCATTATCTACTCCATTGCGGGGAAAGGATGTGTTGGCAAATCCCCTTTTGAACAAAGGTGTCGCTTTTACAGAAGAAGAACGCAAAGAACTGGGTTTGGAAGGAATCCTTCCTCCCACCGTCCTTTCATTAGAGAAACAGAGCGTACGGGCATATCAGCAGTTTCTGGCACAACCCACCATGCTGCGAAAAAATGCTTCTCTCAACGACCTTCACAACCGAAATGTCGTACTCTACTACCGGCTGCTAACCGATCATTTGAGTGAAATGCTGCCCGTAGTCTACACGCCGACCGTAGGAACCGCGATTCAAGAATATAGTCACGAGTACAACCGCCCTGGAGGCATATATTTGTCGATAGATAACCCGAACGGTATTGGACAAGCATTCCATAATTCTGGTTTGAGTGGCCATGATGTGGATCTGATCGTCGTGACAGATTCCGAAAGTATTTTAGGGATTGGTGACTGGGGCGTCGGGGGTATTAACATTGCTATCGGCAAGCTTGCAGTGTATACGGCTGCGGCAGGCATTCATCCCGGGCGGGTGCTGCCAATTGTACTGGATGTAGGTACAAATAATGAAAAGCTGCTGAATGATCCACTGTACATCGGAAACCGCCATAAACGGGTTCGCGGAGAAGCCTATAACCAGTTTATTGATACTTTTATCAGCAAAACGTTAGCGCAATTCCCAAAGGCGCTTTTACATTGGGAAGATGTGGGCAGCGTAAATGCACGCCATATTATAGGAAAATACGGTCAAAGCATACTCACCTTCAACGATGATATACAAGGTACAGGAGCGGTGACCTTGGCTGCGATTCTTTCGGCGGTGGATGTCACCAAGACTCCGCTGCGTGAACAAAAAATACTTGTTTTCGGCCCAGGGGCAGCAGGAATCGGTAACGCTGATCAAATTCGGGGTGCTATGATTGAGGACGGCCTTTCCGCAGAAGATTCCTTCAAGTCCTTTTGGGCCTTTGATTATCGCGGGCTGTTAATGGAAGATATGGAAGACGTATTGGAGTATCAGAAACCGTATGTGCGCAAAAAGGATGAAATCAGCTCATGGACCCGATCGGGTGACGGCAAAATACCACTGCTAGAGGTCATCCGTCAGGTGAAGCCTACGATATTGATTGGAACTTCCGGTGTAGCAGGTGCCTTTTCTGAAGAGATCATCAAGGAGATGGCGAAACATGTAGAACGCCCGATCATTATGCCCATGTCCAATCCTACAAACCTTGCAGAAGCAGTACCCGAGGATTTGATACGGTGGACCGATGGCAAAGCACTGATTGCAACCGGAAGTCCTTTTGAGCCCGTCACCTATAACGGTACGAAATTTGAGATTGGACAGGCGAACAATGCCTTTGTTTTTCCGGGACTGGGTCTGGGTGCGATTGTGGTTAAAGCCAAAAGGATTACCCCTGCGATGTTTACAGCGGCAGCAGTTGCTGTTGCCAATGGTGTAGATTCGAATACGCCTGGCGGTGCACTACTCCCTCATATCCGAAAATTACGCGAAGTTTCGTACGCTGTTGCGATTGCGGTTGCAAAAGCCGCGATACAGGATCAGGTAGCCCAGGCGCACATTTCAGATGTGGAACAAGCTATACGGGATGTAATGTGGAAACCGGAATATGCCAAGGTCAAAGCTGTGGAAAGTGTAATTCATCACCCTCACTAAGCTCAAAACACCTAACTAGAGGAAATTTCATATTTTGCACACTATGTTTGACATAGCGTATGAACGTATGTACAGTAATAGTCAAAAGAATAGAAGTCCACTAGGGGAGCCGCTATGGCTGAGACAAGAACGTATCTTGGACCCTTTGAACCTGATCTAGTTCGTACTAGCGTAGGAAAGTGGAGCCTTCGTATATAAGGTTTCAAACGTTTTTTTGCGTATTGGGCCTATTGTTGAAGCCGCTCCATTTTTCCGGGGCGGCTTTTTAGCGTTGTTCCGGAATTATATTCTTACAGGACTTCTTGCTCTTCAATTTGATGGAGGTGGGGAAATTGAGTTTTACACAAGAACTCCGTCGGCAGGCGGACGGCATTTTTCAAGCGATTTTTGAGCACCCCTTTGTGAGAGGTATTGCTGAAGGAAGTTTGACAAGGGGACAGCTGATTCACTATGTAAAACAGGACTTTGAATATTTGAACGCATACATGCGGATATACGGCATCGCAATCTCCAAATGCACGAATCGGGAGGACATGGCTGTATTTAATGAACAAATCTCTTTTATTCTCCACAGCGAGGTTCATCCGCATCAAAATTTCTGTGCTGTCGCAGGGGTGACCTATGAAGAGTTGCAGGGATATCCGCTCGCTCCGTCGGCTCATCACTATATCCGTCACATGCTGACGGTTGCGCATGAGGGTAGCCTGGGCGAGATCTTGGCTGTGCTGCTGCCATGTATGTGGACGTATGCCGAGATTGGTCGCAGGCTGCTGGATGAAGTAAAGCCGGATGAGTCTCATCCGTTCTATGAATGGATGGGCTTCTATGGAGACCAGCTTGATGATACAACACTCAAGTTCCGAGAACGTGTAGATGCTTGGGCGGAAGACGCAACGGCTGCTGAGCGGGAGCGGATGATTGAGCATTTTATACTGAGCTGCCAGCTGGAATATAAGTTCTGGGACATGGCTTATACGCAAGAAGAATGGCCAGTCCAGATGCAGGTAACGGTCTTGGAATAGTTAGCCTGGCAATTCGATTCGTGAAGTACGGTTAAATGCCCTGTTGAACTACCAACTATAGAGAGGATAATCATTATGAGTACATGGGAAAAAAGCTATTCGGATCTCCTGACGAAGGTACAAAACACCAAACCCCTCGTTCACAATATGACCAATGTGGTAGTCACCAACTTTACGGCCAACGGCCTGTATGCATTGGGCGCCTCCCCGGTGATGGCCTATGCACCTGAGGAAGTAGCAGATATGGCAAAAATAGCAGGTGCCGTCGTGTTAAACATCGGTACACTGAACCGCGAACTGGTGGATGCCATGATCATTGCTGGACAATCGGCGAATGCACACGGTGTTCCGGTGCTGCTAGATCCGGTCGGTGCGGGAGCAACGAGCTTTAGAACTGAATCGGCACTGCGAATCCTGAGTGAAGTCAAAATCTCATTGGTGCGGGGCAATGCAGCCGAAGTCGCACATCTTGTTGGAGAAGCGCGTGAGATTAAAGGCGTAGATGCCGGTGACAGTGCTGACAGCGGCCATGTCGATCTGGCAATTCGGGCTGCTCGAACGCTCAATACGATGGTTGTCATTACTGGAAAAGAGGATGTCATCACCGATGGGGCCGAAGCACGAATGATTAGCGGCGGAGACGCGCTCCTCACGAAGGTAACCGGAGCAGGCTGCCTGCTGACCTCTGTGTTAGGTGCCTTTGCAGCTGTTGAACCCAACCTGCTGCTCGCCGGTACAGCAGGTTTGGCATTTTACGGTGCAGCAGCTTCTCGAGCCGCAGCACGTACCGCAGAGCTGGGGCCCGGCAGCTTCCAGATTGCCTTTCTCGACGAGCTGGCCAAACTGCATACAGGTTCACTAGAGGGGCATGTCTCGATCCATGAAGCCGGAACAACAGCAGCAGGTGGTGCGCGATGACAGACGTTCGTGTACCCAGAGCGCTGACGATTGCTGGTTCAGACAGTGGCGGCGGGGCTGGAATTCAAGCTGATCTCAAAACCTTTCAAGAACTTGGCGTGTACGGCATGTCGGCTATTACGGCCATTACCGTACAGAATACCTTAGGGGTCCACGGCGTATATCCGCTACCAGAGGAAGCAACAGCGGAACAGATCGAAGCTGTAGGATTAGACCTTGGAGTGGATGCCCTGAAGACTGGCATGCTGTTTAATGCCGGCATCATCCGTCTTGTGAGCGAGCAGATCCGAAGGTTCGGCTGGAAAAAGGTCGTCGTCGATCCCGTGATGATTGCCAAGGGAGGCGCTGAACTGCTGCAGCTGGAAGCGGTGCAGGCTTTGAAGGACGACCTGCTCCCCTTGGCCCTGGTCGTTACACCGAATATCCCGGAGGCGGAAGCCCTGACAGGGATCAGTATCCATACGATGGAGGATCGCCGCGAGGCTGCGAGACATATTAGCAGTATGGGACCAAAATTCGTTGTGATCAAGGGTGGCCACGCTGACGAGAGCGAGATCAGCGGACAGATTGTTGACCTGCTTTTTGACGGAACCGCCTTTATAGAGCTGAGCGGCAAGCGAGTACGGACTGTCCATACACACGGAACAGGGTGCACTTTCTCGGCAGCGATTACCGCGGAATTAGGGAAAGGGATGTCTGTACCGGAGGCTATCTCGAATGGCAAAGCCTTCATCCAGGCGGCAATTGAGGATACGTTGTGTCTGGGACAGGGACACGGCCCAACCAATCATTGGGCCTACCGACGTCGTCAGGAGATGCTTCTATGAGCGGCAGAATATTGTCAGAGGTGGTGCGCCGCCATCTACAGATATACCTGGTGCTTGGAAGCGTGAATTGCCTCGCGGAACCAGGCTGGGTCGTGCAGGAGGCTCTGGCTGGCGGAGCAACCATGGTCCAGTTCCGAGAAAAGGGTCTCGGCGCGTTAACGGGCGTTCCTATGTTCGAACTTGCGCGCCAGCTACAGGAACTGTGCCGTCACGCTGGTGTCCCCTTCATCATCAATGACGATGTGGAGTTGGCTCTTGAACTCGACGCCGACGGTGTTCACATCGGTCAGGACGATGAATCCGCCGATTCCGTCCGCAAGCGAATCGGAAATCGAATTTTAGGCGTCTCCGCCCATACCATCGAGGAAGCACGTCGAGCCATCCTGCAAGGTGCTGATTATCTCGGCGTCGGACCAATCTATCCCACCATCTCGAAAGATGATGCCCATGCCGTACAGGGACCGGCAATTTTATATGAGATGCGTAAAGCGGGAATTGATGTGCCGATTGTTGGGATCGGAGGTATTACAGTGGACCGTGTTGAGGAAGTCGCACGTGCAGGTGCAGATGGTGTAGCGGTGATTTCAGCCGTGACACAGACAGAGCAGGTTAGAGGTGCGGTCAAGGAATTAAAGAAAAATATGGTCTCATTTCTCAATGATCCGATCTACATGTTTGATATTGATTCAACAGATCATCCAGCTTTTTAGATTGTTCTATTACTTTGGGATGTGTTAAAAATCCATACTTTTTCTGGACCTGGTACAGTTTCTTCCTAGCTCTTTCGACACAAAGTAAAGTCACACTTTGATTCATCAGCATGATCCCTCCTATATGTCATATTTTATAACAAAAAGACGTTTTTTGGATTTTCAAATGATGCGCCTAACAAAAAAAGAACATCACAAAAGTTTGCATAAACAGCGAAACCCCAAAATCCACGTAAAAAAAGCCTCCGTCTCCACTAATAAAGCGGGACCGAGGCTCTTTTTCATAAAAAGATTCAATAAATATTAGAACATACAACCTAACCGTTTTAAGCACCTCCAATTTGTACTTGAGGCGTTATTCTTTGATTTTGGTTATGCGACTGAACAGGCATTGATAAAATAAACAAGAAGCTAGCTGCGATGACCAGCAGAATCATTTTTTTCAACATTGTCTAACCACACCTTTTCTAATAGTTTGAAATACTCTTCCCTTGTTTCGGGAAGCGCATGTGCTTGGAAATGTGCAAAAAGTCCCGTACAGTTTATAAAATAAGTCTCATTATTTAGTATGTGGGCTTTTACCAATGCATATATTAAGTGTTTAAAGCCATCATTGAACATTCCCCGTCTTAAATAGTAATAAGCCAGTTCATAACCAAACCATGCAAAATAATCCGGCATCACTTGTTGGGTGTACATATCAGTAGATTGTGATAGCAGAGCAAAAGAATTAATCTCCACTTCAAAACGTGAAAGGACATCATTGATATCTATTGCATATCGGTTAGCAGCTATCATAACGTTCAGCAACTTGGATAGCTTTTCATTCTCGGTAGTGATTGATGTGGATGCAATATATTCAACATAATGAGGAAGCACATTCGTATCTCCAGATAGGAGTTTATTTACATAAGTATTACCTTCTGCCCAATGCTTGAACAAGTTGACCCAGTGTTGAGTTTTCTGGTCTGTCTCGATCACCCAATCTAAATCTGCGTATGCATTTGTAAATTGTAATGCTTGCTGATAATCGCCTTGGGCTTCACAGACACTCGCACACAGTAAATCAGCATAGGTAATGTACACAAACATCGGGCGACTCAGCCTCTTTTCAGACTCCTCCCACTCTCGCTTTTTCTGTTGATGCTTCAAAGAATATTGGATCTCCGCTTTGGCTCTCATTTTTCGAGCAGTTGCATCGAGCTTGTCCCATTCACGCAGAGAACGATACACATTCGCCAAATCTTTTAACGCATCGAGTTGATCTATTTCATTCAGACGTTCGACAAAGGGTTCAAATCGTGTAGCCGCCTTGAGATTTCGAATCTGATTGTTACCCACCTGAATGGTAAACATACGATACTGACAAGTAGCCAAACGTTCAGAATGCTGGTACTTCTCGCCTTCCGCAATCCCTTCGTAGAGCAACAATGCAGCATTGTGCTGACCTTGTGCGAATAATTTTTCTGCTGCATCAAATAACTTTGGGGAATATAGAAGGTTGTCCATAATATGTCCCACTACAAGCTGTATAGCATCCAACTTGTCCAGTTCCGCACAGCGAAACAACAACGGCTCAATTCGCCTCCAATCCGGGGAACGCTCAATGATGTAGTTATCTATGTATAGTTCGTAAAAAAAACCTTCTGTTAGTCCCATAGCCCAAGTGATTCGATCAAGCTGATGTATAGCAACAGGACGATGCTTGGCAATCCAATTATTAAGTGTTCTTTGATGAACACCTGAATGTTCGGCAAATTGTGCCAGCGTCAAATTGTTTTCCCCTAAATAATCCTCTAACTTCGTCAAAATCGTAGGTGTATGTCCCAAGTCATAACCACCCTTCATACAAAAAATCCAAATTTTATACTTTCACCTCAAATTATTCACCAAGTTTTAACATGTGTCAACATTTTTCTTCCATTATTCCTACTATATAAACTTTAATATGGAAATTAATAACCACTAACATGAGGTCCCTTTTGGAATCAGGTGGTCGCTCGCTCTACTAATTTGAATTCCAGATGATGTATCGTTTCATCCAGCCCTTCGAGGGCATTTCGAATCATAATGAACGCATTCTCAGCTTGCTTGTCTATCGGGTAATGAATCGTAGTTAAATCAAGCAAATGCGAGATTTCGGTGTTATCAAAGCCTACTACTGCAAAATCACTCGGTACAGAAACACCTAGCCTACGCGCTTCAGTCAAAAGACCTGCTGCCAAATAATCGGTAGAACAGGCAAAGGCGTCCGGCCTGTCTGTTTGTGCTCGTTCTGCCCACCAATGAGCTATTTGTTCACCAGCTGCTATTGAATTTAAATCATAAAAATGCGGGAAGGCCTCAGCGTCCAAATCATATTTTTCGCAAAAGTCATGATAAGCTCGAATGCGTTCTTTTGTATTCAACCCCCGCATGCTGCCGTACACATTCACAATTTTCCGATATCCTCGGGCGTACAAATGTTCCAATGCCAGCGTATAGCCCTGATACTGATCCATAAATACAGACGGGATTGCCTCAATGTTTACACGCTGCCAGGTCACAATCGGACCATATTTTGTATAATGCTCAATCACACTCCACTCATTGACACGAATCATGCAGACCAAGGCGTCCAGTTGCTTTCTCCGCAACATTTCCAGCGCCT
Source organism: Paenibacillus sp. Lou8.1 (assembly GCF_024213565.1). Taxonomy (NCBI): domain Bacteria; kingdom Bacillati; phylum Bacillota; class Bacilli; order Caryophanales; family Paenibacillaceae; genus Paenibacillus; species Paenibacillus sp. Lou8.1. The sequence continues at coordinate 259,067 of NZ_JANAVN010000005.1, read as the reverse complement.
CAAGTTCTCGCCCCTTCTCCCCATTCGTAATAAACAGCGCTATATTAAAGCCATGCTCCTGGGCATACATTGTAAATCCACGCACAAATAAACCCAATGAATCATTAAAAGAAAGTGAAATAATCCCTATGAGCTTGGTCATGCCCTTTTTTAACGATACCGCATTTAAATTAGGAACATAATCCAGCCGATCTATGACCTCCTGCACACGCTGCCTTGTGGGTTCACTCACGTACGGATGGTTGTTAATGACACGGGATACCGTAGCCGAGGATACCCCCGCCAGCTTTGCAATTTCATGAATATTCGCCATTTTTCTCACCTCGTTCTTTCTATTTTAGCATGTTCGTGTCTAGCATGTTCGTAGTGTCCGCCCTATAATTGTCACCTTCCCAAAATAAGTTTTTTAAAAGCGCTTGACCTGTAATGCATTACAGGGATTACAGTGAATTTGTGCTTAAGAAAGCGGTTTACAAAACATACTTAGGAGGCACTAACTATGAAAAAAGGCATAAAGATTGCAACCATTGGCGGAGGCTCCAGCTATACACCAGAACTAGTAGAAGGCTTCATCAAACGTTATGCAGAGCTTCCCATTCGGGAATTGTGGCTGGTAGATATTGAGGCAGGACGTGAAAAACTGGAGATCGTAGGTGCTATGGCCAAACGGATGGTGAAGGCCGCAGGCATTGATTGTGAGGTACATTTGACGCTGGATCGTCGGGAAGCGTTGAAGGACGCCGATTTTGTAACGACCCAATTTCGGGTAGGCTTGCTGGAAGCCCGGATTAAGGATGAAAGTATTCCGTTAAAACATGGCATGATCGGTCAGGAGACCAATGGGGCCGGAGGAATGTTCAAAGCGTTTCGCACCATACCCGTTATCCTCAGTATCGTCGAAGATATGAAAGAACTATGTCCGAATGCATGGTTGATTAATTTTACCAACCCTGCGGGTATGGTCACCGAAGCCGTGCTTCGTTATGGTCAGTGGGATAAAGTCATCGGATTATGTAATGTTCCAATCGGCGCGATCAAGAGTGCATCAGCTGTGCTGGACAAACCGGAAGAAGAGCTGTTCTTTAAATTTGCAGGGATTAACCACCTTCATTGGCACAAGGTTTATGACAAAACAGGGGCCGAATTAACAGAGCAAGTTATTGAAGGACTGTACGCTCCGGGTGCAAAACCAGAGAAAGTCGTTGAAAATATTAAGAACATGCGCTTCCTGTATGATCAAGTTCGTCAATTGAAAATGCTGCCTTGTCCTTACCATCGGTATTACTATATGACGGATAACATGCTCAAGGAAGAATTAGAGGAAGCCAAAAACGAAGGAACTCGGGGCCAAGTGGTCAAACGTCTGGAAGAAAGTCTGTTCGAACTGTATAAAGATCCGAATCTGGATTACAAACCAGAGGAATTATCCAAACGCGGTGGTGCGCATTACAGCGATGCAGCCTGTGAAATCATTAATTCCATTTATAACAACAAAGGCACATTGATGGTCGTTAGTACACGTAACAATGGTGCGATTGATGATGTTCCTTATGATAGCGCCATCGAAGTGACCAGTGTTATTCGCGCCCACGGTGCCGAACCTGTCAACTTTGGCAAATTCCCACCTGCACAGCGGGGCTTGCTGCAAGTAATGAAGGCAATGGAAGAGCTGACGATTGAAGCGGCGGTCACCGGTGACTATGCAACAGCACTGCAAGCCTTCACCCTGAATCCGCTCGTACCAAGCGGGGACATTGCTCAAACCGTACTGGATGAATTGCTAGAAGCACACAAAGAGCATCTACCTCAATTCTTTGCTCATAAGGAGAAGGCGACGGTATAAAGCTAGAATCAATTATCCTGCTGGAACACAAAAAAAGCTTCCTACATGTAGGAAGCTTTTTGCTATACGTCCCAGGAGTACTTGCTGGGACGTTGGTGTTATTGGGTTTGTACTTGGCTTGACAATCCGTCATTAAGCTTATTGATAAATTTGTTAGACTTTTTTAAAGTATGATCTCCGTTGAAAAAGCAATAACCGCTTTCCCCGTAATTTGAACTAATACGGGTTTTCCCTGTTCCTTTTTCACATGAACATGCATTGTTCCCTCTCTTTTGATTGCCTCACCTTGTAAAATATCAAAATCAAAAGACTGCTCATTCTCATTTTGCAAAATGTTATAGTGTACCAAATAGGCTCCAAGCGGTCCGTTTGCATTTCCTGTCACCGGGTCTTCAGCTATTCCAATTGCAGGAGCAAACATTCTTCCGTGAACCAATATATCCTCTTGTGGATTTAATGTAAAAACATAATATCCATTACATCCAATATGCTTGCTGATTTCTGTAAGCTTCTGCAAATCAGGTTTTAAACTATGTAGTATTTCATTGGAGTAAATCGGAACCATTACCTTAGAATGACCTGTTGAAGATATTGCAACTGGATATTCCATGCAAATATCTTTACAAGAAATACCTAACGCATTTGCAATCTGACTTCTTATTTCATCATTTAAAGGCTCTGATATAGAAGGTTCTCCCTGTGTCATTACAATAGAATAGTCATCTTCATACTTTATAACATCAACAGGCAATATACCTGCTTTTGTTTTTTGAATAATTCTTCCAGTTTCAGCTTTTCTCTCAATTGCATAAATATAATGTGCTGCTACTGTTGCATGACCACAAATTGGAACCTCTGTTGTTGGAGTAAAAAATCTTACTTCAACATCATAATTTGAAGAATCTGTTTCAAAAATAAATGCAGTTTCCGAATTATTTAATTCTCTTGCAATTCTCTGCATCTGCTCATCTGTAAGTCCATTTGCATTTGGAACAACTCCAGCAGGGTTACCATGAAATCTATTTTTTGTAAATGAGTCTACTTGATATATTCTATATTTTTTCATAATTTCGCCTCTATAAATACTAGTTTGTCTGTCTGTTAAATCTGATATTAACATACTTTTTAGGCAGTTTCACTTAAATTAAAAGATATAATATGGCCCTTTAATGAAAACGAACTGATCCTTATTATAGAATCGCGCTCTTTTATGGAAGATTGTTATTAAACTAAAGCCGCAGTTAGCTGAAATGGTCTTCTCAATCCTTATCTAAAAGCGGAATAAATCTTTTATGATTATAGATACTTTTAGATTCTGCCACGCCTGTTGAATAACCAAAATAAGTAACTCAATTCATGAAACAAGAGGTGCACTGAAGAAGAACGCGCCGAATCTGAATCAGCCATTCAACAGGTAGTTTTGAACAGAAATAGACGAGAAAATCGCGCAAAGGAAAGAACGGCATGTTGGGGCCATGAAGTCTGAGCAGCAACAAATAGCCAATTGAGCAGGACATAGACGATTAGAGCACAGAATAATTGCCCATAGACCGCATTTTCAGTCGTACCAAACAGCGTTGGAATATTCAAATGTTGCTTGATCCAACGAAAGAAGACTTCAATCTGCCATCGAGCCTTATAGATCTGTGCGATTTGTTCTGCGGTCACCTGCATTAAATCGGTAACCACCCGAATTTCCCGACCTTCAAAATCCCGAAACATCACCACACGATGACGTTGTCTGGAACGACACTGAGGGGTTCCCAACTGGCAAGTGATATCCCGAATGACGGATGAATCTGGCTTCGTAAGGCGACGTAGCGCATGAGGCTTTTCCAAATGGACGTTGTCGCGAAGCCGAATGACAAACGATTGTCCATGGGTTTTGAAGTGATCCAGACGCTCCAGTTTCCCATAAGCACGGTCCATCACCAAAATGTAGTCCGGTTGAGCCAACGCTTCACTCATGGGGCCATCATGCTTGGAGCCCAGCGTTTCGACCACCTGAAGGGGTTGCCCATTTTCTGCTCGTAAAGCGACTTGAAGTTTAATACCTGCACGCTCCCCGTGATAAGGAGCCCAAGGCAAACGCGTTTTTCCCACCGTCATCGTGGTTGAATCGATGAGTAATAATTCTTTTGGGCCTATTAACTTCACAACCCTTTGAACTTCTTCAGGAGTCAGCATAGATTCAAGGATAGATGTAATCGTGATAGAATTTTTCATGAGATCGTCTTCTTTCGGATTCGTTTGGATGGTACCAACGATTCTACAGAAAAGACGATCTTTTTTCTACCATTTTGTGGTTATTCAACAGGCGTGCTACTATATAAAGGTATTAGTTTACTGTATGTTTCGGAGCGGCTTGGTCACGCCTCATTAGATATCACTACCTCTACATATGCCCACCTTATGAAAGAGCTACGTGAACAGGATTCAAAACAACAGACATTTTTGAACATTTATATAGCGTGTAAAAATCGTGTGTATAATTTGAGTAAACAGGTGTATTGATCACACCTTTTTCTAACGTTTTCTATCGTAACCCCAATAAAAGAAAAAACGCCCCAAACCCTTATATATCAAGGATTTGAAGCATTTTTAATTTCGTTCAAACTTTACATATCTGAACGCTTCGACGTCCCAGGAGGGATTCGAACCCCCGACCGACGGCTTAGAAGGCCGTTGCTCTATCCAGCTGAGCTACTGGGACAAGATGCTGATCAATAAAACCTTATGTATTCAGCGCATTGATTATTATATCACATTTCGAGCAACTGTCAAAAGCATTTTTTCATGATGTAGGGAAGTGGGCTGCAAAAGGAATCATTTGGACGCTAACGGGGTATTATGTACAAAGAACCATGCATAAAGGAGGGGTTAATCTGTGAGAGGTCTTTTGTCGTCACTTTGTTATTTCAGCATTTTCTTCGCACCTTTTCTAGTGCCTGTCATTGTGTGGATTGCAGTACGGGACGAATATGTTCAGGGACATGCAAAAAAAGCTATTTTATCGCATATTTTCCCCATTATTGCGGCAATTCCGCTAGTGTATTTTATTATTACCGCGAATCATGCAGGTTCAGTGATCGGTTTTGTACTGCTATTCGTAGTGGTCTATCTCGGAGTTTTTGTTTATAACATCTACAAAGGGATTATGACGCTGCGTGAAGCGGCTTAGTTCAAAAAGAAGCCTCCTACATACCGCTAATTTGGCGGGATACGGAGGCTTCTTTAGGGTCATTTTTGATGAGTTGCTGTTGCTATTGGGTTCAATGGATGCTTATTTATTCCCAAAGCGTTTAGGACTTCTCCGTACTTCATGTCTTACGTTTTTCTCCAGCACTTCTTCCGCGAACTCATTGTTATGAATATAACTGCTGCCTTTGTTTTTCTTATAATTCGCTTTGCCGTCTATGATTTCCCCCTCCTTTCACGCTGATCCGGCGATGGCGCCGGGGCCCAAATCAACAAAAGCCGAGGCATAGCACACCATATCCTCATGCTCCGAACTCCTTGGCGAACTCTGTGCTGAGCTGCCCATAGGAGAGCAATTCTTTTTTAAACTTCTCTCGCTCCTCACCAGCAGTAATGTGTGTAGAGTCGGTAAAAGCCTTGTCTGTCACTTCCTCAAATGCCGAATGCAGATTATTGTCGTACCAATCCAGCTCCAGATCGGCGTCATTGCGGATGATCCGTATCATGTCATAGTCATGCTGACCATCCGTCTGATCCTTGGCCGTAATATAGACCAACAGTTCCGGGTCATCTGCGGCACCGGGCCGCACCTCTACCTCAGCGCAGCGCACTCCGTCAAGTTCAGTGAAGCGGCGTATTTTGGCATCCTTGATGTAGTACATGGTCTCCCTCCTTCCTTGCGAGTAGACGGGTTGCCCCATCTGTAGTTTTCGGAACGGACAGACATTTTATGCTTCTTTTCGGCATATATACTGATGAACTGGGGATTTAGTTTTTGATTCATTCCAACACTGGATGAACACGACAAAGAGAGGATGAACAGACATGTGCGGAATTACAGGTTTCATACAGTGGAACGGAGACTTAATGCATCAATCTGAGCTGCTGCTGAATATGACACAAACGCTCTCCGATCGCGGACCGGATGCTGCGGGTACCTGGATATCCAACCCGTGTGCCTTCGGACACCGAAGATTGAGCGTTATGGACCCGGAAAATGGCGCTCAGCCCATGATCCGGCAGCTGGAGGATATCACTTATACGATTGTATATAACGGGGAAATATATAACGCGCCTGAGCTGAAAAAAGAGCTGCAACAGCGCGGGCATTTTTTCCGTACACAATGCGACACGGAGGTGCTGCTCGAATCCTATATCGAATGGGGCCCTGAATGTGTGGATCGGTTAAACGGCATTTTTGCGTTTGCGGTCTGGGATAGCGAGCGGGAGCAGGTATTTCTGGCACGAGATCGGCTGGGAGTAAAGCCGCTATTTTATAGCCAAACCGAAGAAGTATTCGTATTTGGCTCAGAACCCAAAGCACTGCTCCAGCATCCAGCGGTAGAGGCAGCAGTGGACGCCGAGGGATTGGCCGAAATTTTTATCATCGGGCCTGCACGTACCCCCGGACACGGCGTCTATTCGTCTATGAAGGAGCTACGCCCCGGGCATACGTTAACCTACAGCCGCGACGGCGTGCGCATCCAAGCCTACTGGACACTGGAAAGCATTGCGCATGAGGATAATACCGAAGAAACGGCACTTAAGGTAAGAGAGCTGTTGCTGGATACGGTGGAGCGGCAGCTCATTTCGGATGTTCCCGTGTGCACCTTATTGTCTGGCGGGCTGGATTCAAGCGCTCTATCCGCATTAGCTGTCGATTATTACAAACGTACCGGGCAGGGACAAGTTCATACGTATTCGGTCGATTATGTGGATAACGACAAGCATTTTAAAGCCCATGCGTTTCAACCCGGAGCCGATGCTCCCTGGATTCAGCGGATGGTGGATGAATTAGGGACAAATCATCACTGGATTGAATTCGATACGCCAGAAGTCGTAGCAGCTCTGAACAACTCCACGCTAACGCGGGATTTACCCGGAATGGCGGACGTCGATTCGTCGCTGTATCTCTTTTGCCGGGAGATTAAAAAAGGAGCTACGGTCGCTATTTCCGGCGAGGCTGCGGATGAAGTTTTTGGCGGATATCCTTGGTTCCACCGGGAGGATATGCTGAATTCGGGGACATTCCCGTGGGCAGTTGCACCCGATATGAGAGCCAGTCTGTTGTCTCCTGAGGTACGGGACTGGATCAAGCCGCTGGAGTATTTGAACGATCGCTACTCAGAAGCGGTAGGAGAGGTCCCGAAGCTACCGGGGGAAACAGGAAAAGCTGCGCAAATGCGCGTCATGTCCTATTTGAACATCACCCGCTTTATGCCTACTCTACTGGATCGCAAGGATCGGATGAGTATGGGAGCCGGACTGGAAGTGCGGGTGCCGTATTGCGATCATCGTTTGGTACAATATGTATGGAACATTCCGTGGAGTATCAAGATGACAGGCGGACGTGAAAAAGGTATTTTGCGCAAGGCGCTGGAGGGTGTATTGCCGGATGATGTGCTGTATCGCAAAAAAAGCCCATATCCCAAAACGCATAACCCTTCCTATCTTGAGGCTGTGAAAAAGCAGGCGCTGCAGCTACTGGATGACTCCTCTTCCCCACTGCTCAAGCTGATCGATGCGCAAAAGGTACGTGATATTGCCGCCTCACCGGAGGCATCCACCAATCTGCCTTGGTTTGGTCAGCTGATGTCGGGTCCCCAGTTGTTCGCCTATTTGGCTCAAGTGGATAACTGGTTGCGCACTTACAAGGTAGCTATTCGATAAGCTACGCTGAATGCTGAAGCAATAGAGCTTCTAAGCGGCAGCGCAATTTTTCGCTGTGTACTATATGGGGAACAGAAAGTACCAAAAAGGCTATCCGCAGCTTATGACTGACGGATAGCCTGTTTTTCGTTATGTGAATGGGGGATGATTTCGCCCCTGTTACCAATGCTATGCCTGTGGATTACCCAACTTTGTTGCCAAATCACGCAGAGCTATCCCTCGGTGACTGATAGCCTGCTTTTGTTCTAACGTTAGCTCGGCCATTGTCTTTTCAAACTCTGGCAAATAAAACAGCGGATCATACCCAAATCCGCCGCTACCGGCGGTTTCAGTAGTAATCCAGCCCTCCACAGAGCCTGTCGATTCCAACGTCTCGCCAGTCTGCGGATTATATAGAATCAAGGTACAGACGAATTGAGCCGGGCTTAGCAAAGGCTGTCCCGTATCATCACCCAGCTGCTTCGATTCTAGAACGTCGAGCAGCTTAATATTGTTTTCGTGATCGCTGGCACCTTCTCCAGCATAACGGGCAGAGTATACCCCCGGTGCACCGTCCAGCAAGTCCACGCAGAGGCCGGAATCATCGGCCAGTACGGGCAATCCGAGCACATCTCCAACCGCTTTAGCTTTTTTCAGTGCATTTTCGGCAAAGGTTTTGCCATCTTCAACGACATCAGGAATGTCGGGATAATCGTACATGCTTCTGACTTCCTTGCCGAACGGCGCAAAAGCATGCGCAAATTCCCGCACCTTTCCTTTATTTTTCGTAGCGACAATGACGATCGGGCCATCCAGCCGCATTAGGCGCCAGCTCCTGTACGTCCAGCACCGATCTTATCAGCAATCGGTCCAAGCACTTCTTTTTGGCGCTCAATCATTTGCAGAATCCCTTGTTCGCCCAAGCTAAGCAGTTGATCCAATTCGTTACGGTCAAATGGGCTTTCTTCACCTGTACCTTGCAGCTCAACATATTTTCCGCTGCCAGTCATAACAAGATTCATGTCTACTTTGGCCTTGGAATCCTCTTCATAGTTCAGATCCAGCAACGCTTTTTCACCAACAACCCCTACGCTGACGGAAGCCAGGAAATCGGTAATTGGAAAAACAGGCAACTTGTGCTGGGTGGCAATTTTATTGACCGCAATCGCCAACGCTACGAAAGAACCGGTAATTGAGGTTGTGCGTGTTCCGCCGTCCGCCTGAATGACGTCACAATCCAACGTAATCGTCCGTTCACCAAGCGCCTGCAAATTGACCACCGAACGCAACGCTCTTCCAATCAGACGCTGAATTTCCATGGTGCGGCCTGTCAGCTTGCCACGCGCAGCTTCACGCTGATTACGGCTATGAGTCGCACGCGGAAGCATGGAATACTCTGCGGTCACCCAGCCCTTTCCTTGTCCCTTCATAAAGGGGGGTACGCGTTCTTCTACAGTAGCCGTGCAAATGACTTTCGTCTCGCCAACCTCTATAAAAACAGAGCCTTCCGCGTATTTATTTACTCCTGCTGTCAATTTCATCGGGCGCAGCTCATCACCGTTTCGTCCGTTAGATCTACTCATGCTTTTTCCTCCTACGTCGTATGCAACCTGTTCTTATATGTTTATTTTACCAAAGTGTGCAGGCAAAAGCACCCCAAGGACGATTCTCGCCCTTAAAGAGGGATTTCGTTAATATGTTGCGGCTTGGCTACAGGCTCTCCATAATTTTGATTATTTTGTCCAATTACGCTTTTTTCACCATTCAGTTCAATCCGAATTTTTGTTTTGACCGCATCATCTGAATTGTCTGCCGCTGTCAGCACAACCGATTCCAAAAATTCAGCAGGCACAGCTTCTCCTTTAGCAAACATATCATCTGAAAGAGATACCGTAATTACGTTGTCTTTGGAGCGTTCTACCGATTTCAGCGCCGTCTCCCCTGTCATCACTTCTTGTAACCCATCTTTGGTCTGCGGCCCTTGAATCAATTGATGCAGTGCTGACTGGACACGATCTTTCTCAGGGCTAACCAACCGTGTTACAGGTACATAGTATTGAACTCCAGCAGGAGAAGAGGAAGAGAAATACACAGTGACTGGACTGGAATCCAGGGGTGTCACGCCATGACCAATTTCCAAATTAATACCTACTGCACGCGTCAATGGATGATCCAGCGGTGTGCCGCCAACAGGCATTTCGTTCAGTTTTTTGCCCTCCACCCAGATCTGTACGCTCTCAATATCGGGACGGTCGGTTAGGGTCCAGGTCAAGCTCTCCATTAATTGGCGTTCTTCCTGTGGCTTATAGTTGGCGAAAGATTTGTTGAATTCGACAACAGCCAGCTTGTTGTTCTTGTCCACTGTCACACTTTTTACTTCTGTACCCTGGGGTATTACCCCTTTAAATCCCTCTGGTAATAATCCAGCATATGGCCCGCCCTCAACCAATGTTTCCAGCGCTGACTTGGCATCTGCCTGCACATCACCTGTAGCAATCGGTAAAGATACCGGGGCCAGCAAACCGTTATGATCTTGCAAAAAAACAGCCCTCAGTTGCCCTGTACTGGCAGGTGCTTTTCCCGTTACAGCCTTAATCATGGACTGCTCTGTCGTGGACGGCGGGGGGTCAATAGATGCCGATTCGTCGCCGAAAAGGCTGCAGCCTGACAACAACAGGGGTAGGGATAGCAGTCCAGCTACAGAGGTCATACGCCATGGGTGTTTTATATTCATAAGTGAAGTTCCTCCCTAACAATTTTGTACAGATTGTACTAATATGTATACGAGCCTCGCGTAAAAAATAACTACTTTTTCAGCAGACTGGACACACTGATCATAATTGCAGTAGAAATCAGGATCTATACGAGGAGGGGAATTTCAACTTTATGGACAAGAAAAAAGCACCATACAGCTTGAATAGTAAAAAGGTAGCCGATGCCACCCGCGAGTTGCTGCACAAGCGTGGTGTACACCTGACTGAAATCGCAGAACTGGTCATGCTTTTACAAAAAAAATATTACCCGACCCTAACGATGGAAGAATGTATTGAGAATGTGGACAAGGTGCTGATGAAGCGCGAGGTTCAAAATGCAGTGCTCACGGGCATCCAACTGGATATCCTTGCCGAACAGGGCGCTCTTCTTCCCCCATTGCAGGACATGATTGAGAATGATGAGGGATTATACGGGGTGGATGAGATTCTGGCCTTCTCCATCGTAAATGTGTATGGTAGCATTGGATTTACCAATTACGGTTATGTTGATAAACTCAAACCCGGTGTGCTGGAACGCCTAAATGATAAAAGCCTCGGGCCGATCCATACGTTCCTGGACGACATCGTGGGCGCTATCGCAGCTTCGGCCAGCAGCCGTATCGCCCATCGCAAACAGGCAGAGCGCGAGCAGGAGCTTGGGGAAGAAAGTGCACCGAATACAACCCGTTAAAAAAACAACAACACCCTAAATTATAAACAACACGTTTGAATATAACAGATATAGACAAGCTTAGAGGAGAACTAGACATGGCAAACGTAACTGAAGGATATACATTCCGTACGATGCAGGCTGACGATTATGATCAGGCTATTGAGCTTTGGAATGGCTTAGACGGATTAGGATTAAGCGAGGCCGACTCACCGGAGCGGGTTGCACGCTTTTTACAACGGAACGAAGGACTTAGCTTTGTCTGTGAGTACAACGGAAACATTATAGGCACGATTTTAGCGGGTCACGATTCTCGCAGGGGGTTTTTGTATCATCTGGGTGTAGCCACAGCACATCGTGGTCAAGGGATCGCGCCCAGACTGGTGGATAAGGCGTTATCTGCTTTGCTGAGAGAAGGCATTGATAAATGTCATCTGTTTGTAATGGAGCATAACGCAGGGGGGCAACGCTTCTGGTCAGCTAACGGCTGGGAGAAACGGGATGGAATTTTACTATATTCCCGAGGGCTTGAATAAGGTCTAAGTGCTTGATCTATACAAATAGGAACGCCGGGTCTGATTCAAGTCGAGTTAGAAACGATCAGACCCGGTGCATAAAACTCACAACATATTGATTAGCAATCCTGACATTTCAAGCCCAGATTACCTTCATTCATAAATTACAATCCATTTTTTGGACGCAGTGCACGTTCTACAATTCCCAGCGTGGATTGACGAGAGAATAACCGGGATACCTGAGCTACCCAATAGTTCTGGCGACCGGAAATGATGTGACTACGCCCCTTTTCAAATGCTCTCAACGCGTTCTTCACAACGGTTTGGGGAGTTTCCCTAATTCCAACTGACGCTTCACTTGCGCCAACAATATCAAAAAAAGGCGTTTCTGTTGAGCCTGGACAAAGGGCCAGAACTTTAAGCCCCCGTTTCCGATTTTCGGCCCATAGCGCTTCAGTAAAAGAAAGCACAAATGCTTTGGTTGCTCCATACACCGCCATATAAGGATCGGGCTGAAATGCAGCTGTGGAAGAAACATTGATTAATCCACCATCCCGCTTACGCAATAAATCAGGCATAAATGCATGTGTGATGTCGACTAAAGCAGCCACATTGAGCATCACTTCCTCATGCTGTCGTTCTCCTGAAACCTGCTCAAAGTATCCATAGGTGGCAAAACCGGCGTTGTTAATCAAGAGATCTACCTTTAGCTGTTGCTTTTGAACCTCCTGATGCAATGCTTGTGGTGCTCCTGGTGTGGAAAGATCCATCGCAATCACTGTTGCTTTTACGTTATATTTAGCTGAGAGTTCTTTAGCCAGCGTCTCTAATTTGGTTTCATTGCGTGCTACCAAAATGAGATTACATTTCTTAGCTGCGAGCGAATAGGCAAAGGCCTCGCCAATCCCGGATGAAGCCCCTGTGATCAGAGCTGTTTTGTTTGCGTACATAAACATGATGATAACCTCCATAGTATCATAGTTTTATTTCAGAAACATTGTTACCACTACTCTATAATGAACTGAAGTCATCTACTATGACGACCTCAGTACACTTCATATTTACGATGGGGATGAGGATGTTTTAAATGCTACGAGCGTATTCTTCAGTGTAAATGTATACACTCCTTGAGCCATATCTACATCTGAAAAATGACCTGCAAACTGAAGATGTATGACTCCATGTAAAGCAGACCACAGCATTCGGACAACCAACAGCGGATCTTCCTCTTTCAGTGCCCCTATCTCCATAGCATGTGTGACGGTGTGCAGAATTCGTGACAATGCCGTTGTGGTACCCTCCAAGCTCTGTTCATCCGGCTTGAAATCAGATAATGCACCGCCAAACATCATTTTGTAATAAGCTGAATGAAGCTGCGCAAATTCCCAGTACGCCCAGCATAGAGCTTCAAGATCAGCGAGTACGCTTTCGGTAACAGGTACTTGCTGGAAGGATTCAGCCAATAGCCGACATCCATCCAGGTACATCTCATTGGCAAGACCGTCCTTACTGCCAAAAATACTGTAAATGATCTTGGTGGAACAGCTTAATTTCTGCGCAACTCGCCGCACGGTCACGGCCTCTGGCCCTTCTTCCGCAAGAAGGATGCATGCCGCATCGATGACATTTTTACGTAGCAATTGCTGCTGCTGTAGCTTCACTTCCGAATAGGTTTTATAGGGATGCGATGGCTCGGACATGATTCAATACACTTCCTTTTGCTTATTAAGAACTGTAGCTTGATGCTACTATAATAAATTAAAGATCTACACAAGATTTTCAGGTAACAGCGTTTCCGTTAAGAATCATAGTATTCTAAGCTTAAGTATTTGTCAAATTAAAAAAAGAACGCAATGAGTAGGTACATCTTACCGCGCTCTGGTTGAATACTTAAAAATGAAGCTATGTTTGGCGTTCCATGATTAGTAGGCAATGCCTACCCGTGTACGGATAAATTCGCAACTCTTGCATTGACGATAGGTAAAATCAGCCGTATCCGCGGTGGTAATTTGTGAGCCACCTTCAGGCAAAAAATCTTTTTCCACACGATAAATCCCTGTCCGCGCTCCATCCGGCAGATAGGTTGGACATACGATTGTCCAGTCTAGTGCTGATTCACGCAGCAATTCGTACACTCGCCGATGTTCCTCAGCCGCACGAGTGCTGCGTCGCCGGGTCTCGGAGGACTCGTACCGATACAGGTCCGGTTCGGTCCGGCTTTGTAAAATCCCTGCCGTTCCTACCGTAATGAGCCGGGAAATGGACTGCTCCTGCATGAGCCGGATCAGCAGGGCTATATTAGCGGATAAGGTAGTCGCTCCATCCGTATTCAGCGCACTGATCACGGTCGTCGCCCCACCCTTCAGCGCTTGTGCTACGTTCTCTGCATTAGTGGCATCGCCTTGTACGATTTGCAGCTGATTCCCGTATCCGGGTGCGTAATCCTCCAGCTTGTCCGGTGAACGAACAAGGACCGTAACGGCATGTCCGTCCGCTAATGCATAATCTAATATGTACCGTCCTACGCGTCCGGTAGCTCCCAGCAGCAGCAAATTCATAAAATCCTCTTTTCTGGCATGCATGCCGCTTGTCATGTTGCTTCGTCATGTCACTTGTTGGTTAACTTTCCGCGACTATTGACGGCAAAGGGGGTAGAAGCGCGTGATTGAGTCCGTCTCGCTCATAGAGGCCCGTTCACGGCCCACCAGTTCCACCAGATGAGCCAGCGTCTCGGACATGGCAAACCTTAGCTGGTGAATACCCAGCTTGCCACCGAACATGGCAATGCACAGCTCATAGGCTGTGCTGCCCTCCGGTTGGATCAGCTGCTGGAATTTCTCCAGCCGTTCTTCATGATGCGCCAGCAACGCTTGCGTCCGCTCCCGAAAATAACCAAACGGATTGCGGTGCCCCGGATATGCCCACGCTACCTCCAGCTCGCCTAGACGCTGCAAGCCGTCTACATAAGACTTCAACGGCTGGGCATCACTGCCCGGCAGCAGACTGATATTAGGAGAAATCTGCGGCAAAACTGCGTCACCGCAGAGGATAACGCCGCTATTCGGGTCATATAAGGACACATGTCCGGGCGCATGTCCTCCTGTCTCGACGGGGAGCCAACTGCGTTCACCCCATTCCAGACGAGCGTCCATTCCGGTAGGAATAACGGTAATTTCAGGCTGTGGATTCACTTGCAAATATGCCTGCCGCATATGTAATTCCAAGGCCGACACTTGCTCCAAAGGAAAGCCATGCTGGACAAAAAAGCTGGGAAGCCTGTTCTCCATAGCGACCGTCGATTCTGGAGCGTCCCACATCATCATCGCTTCCTTATGGCTTCGAGCTGACATATGTACACGAGCCTGACTTTGCTGCTGCATCCAGCCCGCCAATCCGTAATGATCGGGGTGATGATGAGTCACCACAATGTCAGAGATATCCCCAAAAGACATCCCCAGCTGTTGGAAGACATGCGCCCATTCTGCCTCAGTGTCCATATTGCGCGGCCCCGGGTCTACAATCGTAAAACCGTGCTGTCCCTTGAGCACATAGCTATTCACCCAGCGCAGCGGAAAGGACATGGATATTTTGACCTGAAAGCCTCCGTCTATTCGCTCACACGGTGTAAGCTCTGGCAATTTCATGGCTTCCATCCGCCTTTCTGTTTTAAGCCCGCACGCCGACAAAAATCATTCGAGGCGAAGCATCTTCAATATATTGATCTTCATTATAGCTTCCGTGTACCTGCTCTACAGATAGTCCGGCTTGCTCTAGCAATCCACGAAACTTTTCATATGGATATAGCTTCACTCGTTCATGATACACACGCGCAGGTTCTCCCTCAGTAGGAGTCGTGCCCAGAGCAGAGGCTACCTCAGTGCCCGCAACGGATGCAGCTGACCGAATCGCAATTTGTTTTTTCACAAAGCCATCTTCAATGACCCGATGCTCCTCAATCCAATTCCCTTCATCCTCCCGTGACGAATGCGGTACCAAATGAGCGGTTACATAAGCAGGGTTCAAATAATCTATGATAAAGCGTCCTCCCGGCTTCAACAGCCGATATATTTCCTTTAATACTTTAAGCTGCTCCTCATCCTTTTCAAAATAACCAAAGGAGGTGAACAAATTCATCACCGCGTCATAGTTTTCATCCAGCGGCACCTCTCTCATATCCCCTTGATGCCAACTTACCCGCCCTTCGGAATCAGCTGCACGAGCCTCTCTCAGCAGCACATTGGAAAGGTCTACACCTGTCACCTTATAACCTGCATCTGCGAGTGCAAGCGAATGACGTCCCATCCCACAACATAAATCCAATACGCTGGAGCCTTGCGGTAATTTGAGCCAGGAGATCATTTTTTGCACTTCCTGATAGGCTCCCTGAAAGTCGCGATGCTTGTATACCAATAAATAATCTTCCCCAAAGCTTTGCTCGTACCATTCTGCCATATCGTTTCTCCTCCATGAACTCATTTCGTCTATTACATACTATATTAGCTTTTTCAAACTGGAAACTCAAAAGCATTACGAATAAGGGTTTTACAAAAAATCCTGAACAACAAACATGTTACAATAATCGTTATTTGAATCCATTTCATAATACCTTCAGTAGCTTTAATAAAGAGTACATATAGATCAAAATGGTTTAATCATTTATGAAATGGATTCATTTGAGCTTAAATATTTATAGGAACTTCATACCAACTTCATGTGATTCACCCCATTTTATCATTAAAATGATTCATGGGAACGCCTTTAGAAGGATTCATAAGAGAAAGGAGCGGGGAAGTTATGATTCAAATTGGACTTACGGGTTGGGGCGATCATGATGACTTGTATCCAACCGGCACCAAAGCTAACCAAAAACTAAGCGTCTATGGAAGCCATTTTCCGGTAGTAGAGATGGATAGTTCTTTCTATGCGGTGCAGCCCACAGATCGTATGGCACGCTGGGCGGCGGAAACCCCTGACTCTTTTTCATTTCTCGTCAAAGCCTATCAAGGCATGACTGGACATACCCGCGGCAAGCAGCCTTACTTCAAAACAATAGATGCCATGTACGAAGCACTGCATGCATCTATACAACCTCTTCGCGAAGCGGGCAAGCTCAAAGCCGTGCTGTTTCAGTACCCACCCTGGTTCGACTGTACACGTGAAAATGTCGCTGTACTGCGAGACACGAAAAAAAGGATGGGAGAGGTCCCATCCGTACTTGAATTCAGACATCAAAGCTGGTTCACACCTGATTTTCGGAAACAAACGCTGGCATTCATGCGTGAAGAAGGCTGGATACACAGCGTATGCGACGAGCCGCAGGCGGGACCGGGATCGGTTCCCATTGTGCCGTTGGCTACAGACGGCAATCTGACAGTTGTACGTCTCCACGGACGGAACATATCGGGCTGGAATCAAAGCTCTGCGCCTAATTGGCGGGAGGTTCGTTATCTGTATCGGTACAATACACAAGAATTGACCGAATGGAGAGACAGATTGCTGGAGCTGGAGCAGCAAAGCCGTGAGGTGTGTGTTATTTTCAATAACAATTCAGGTGGAGACGCCGCTGCTAACGCCAAGCAGCTCATGACCATGCTTGGCATGGACCCTAAACCTTTTCCCCTTCGCAAGCCACCCGAAGAGGATAACGGACCGGAACAGCTTGAACTATTTTGAGGAACGGGCGGAGGGTGGGGAGTTGGAAATAGCCTCCTTGAGCTTACGTGCATTATCCAGTAAATGCGCGTCGTCGGGTAAATAGCGTAAAGCGGTTTGGTTATGCTCATACGAAGCGTCCAGCTGACCTACATGGGCATAGCAATAGCTAAGCCGCACATGAGGTAACCAGGAGTAGCATGGTAGTGGAACAGGTCGCATACCCGGAAGGTGATGCTGTTGCTCCAATGCCTTTTCATACCAGTATGCGGCGGTGGTCCATTCGTTTCGTGTGAAAAACCAGTCACCGATCATGCAGCACAAGTCTGATTGCGGTACATCGTATCGAAAGGAGCGTAACAGGCTATCCAGCTGTTGCTCCGGCTTCCCGAGGTGAAGATAGCATTCTGCCGACCGCGCACAAGCGGTAATCCGATCCTCACGGTAGCCGCTTGGCTCCTCCAACAGATGGTTGAACGCCTCTGCCGCCTCGGAATATTCTTTACGGTCAAAACATTCATTGGCGTGCAAATACAGCAGACGCCCCTCCAGCTTGCCGCTTTCGCTGATCCACCGGGCGAGAATACGTTGGTTACGGAGCGTGTGGTCTTGCATTCGGCGGTGAGTTACTGCCACATCCGAATGCACGATTTGCCCCTGAGGTATCACCAGATCCTCATGCAGACGCCCTTCCCAGCGGTATTGTCGCTCACGCTTCACGAGACGGATACGGCGTGAGGTGAACAACAGTTCACCCTGCTCCCCCTCTGCCAAATGAAGTGGCATTACCACTGCGTCGATATCCATTGACAAACGCCGCTTCAAGGCACGCAGGCGCTCACGGTCCGGCTCCAGCAGCACATCGTCCGCATCCATCCACATGATGTAGGAACACGCCGCCTTGTCAAACGATTCATTACGGGCGGCTGCAAAATCATCCCTCCATTCAAACGTATATAGCCGATCCGTATAGCGGGCTGCTATCGTCTTCGTCTGATCCGTCGATCCCGTGTCCACAATGATGATTTCATCCATCAGGTCTGCGACCGAATCCAGACAGCGGGCCAGTGTCTGCTCCTCATTTTTTACGATCATACACAAGCTGATAGTCATTGGATGCTCAGTCATGACTTCACGTCATCCCCTTTACCTTTGGCTGATTCTGCCGTCGTTTTTCCAGTAGACTCGCCATCAGTATATGCCCCTCTCCTTTCAGCCTGCGTCTTGTCTAACTGTTCGACACGTGCATACCTTTGCAACGGCAAAAGTTGTTCCTCCATATGCCGGATTCGCTGTACCGCCTTGTCGAGTGCGGCCTTTCGCTGATTCATTTTGCGAACATGCTGCTGCTCCACCAGTCGAAATTGCTCCTCGTCCAGTTTCATCCATTCATTCAGATGCTCTACCCCTGGTTTGGCCTCACGCAGTTCTTTCGACTTCTTGCGACCGGCAAAGCACAAATATTTGTGATGCACCTCCAGCGCTTGTGCATCAAAATAAGGATACAACACACGGGAGAGGCTCCCGGCATAGTAAGTCCGCTTGTGATCATGAAACGGATGGTATCCATAAGGTACAGACAAGACGAGCGTTCCCTTTTTATTCAACAAGCGATAAGCATGAGCCAGCAGGGTGTCGGGATGCGCAAAATGTTCCAAAATCTCCCCTAAAATAATGGTGTCAAATCCACCGGGAGGACGCTCAAATTGTGAAATGTCCTTTAACTGAAAGTAGACTCTTCCCCGGACGGGTGCGGATTCCTGGCGAAGTTCTTTTTTCGCATAAGAAATGCTGCCCTCTTCCAAATCAATGGCCGTTACCTTAAATCCTTCCCGCCCAAGCAAAATGGACGTTATGCCCTGACTGCACCCAACATCCAGCACAGTATGGCCCTGTACATGGCGGCAAATCCAGTGAATTCTATTGCGGGTGGCTTCATGGGACTCTTCCGAATTGATTTGCCCGTAATAACGTTCATTTACCTGATCACGGTTAGCCAACAGCGGCGCCCCCCCCATCACCGGGATGCCCCAAGATGACGACATGTCCACCTGTACAATGTGCAGTCGCATTACGTGTATCAAAGACCAGCGGGGCATGGTCGACCAGCTGTTGGTAATCCACCACAGAATGGTCTGTCGTGATGACTACGATATCTGCACTTTCCCATAACTGGGCATTTGCTGTTCGAGAGGAGATTGCTTCACCGTTCAGCTTAAAGCTCGATACATACGGGTCGGTGAAGCTCACCGAAGCTCCCAGTTTTATTAGATGTTCAAACAGGACAAGAGCTGGGGATTCCCGAACATCATCAATGTCCTTTTTGTAGGCCACACCTGCCAGAATAATTTTGGCTTTGTTTATGGCTTTACCTTTCTGAGCGAGCATGGCTTCAATTCGCTCCGCGATATACAGCGGCATACGCCGGTTCATGCGATCTGCCAAGTCCACGAATTCCAGTGGAAAACCATGCTGCTCGGATTTCCATGACAAGTATAGCGGATCAACCGGGATACAGTGCCCCCCGATCCCAGGTCCCGGATAAAAAGGCATATAACCGAATGGCTTGGTTGCCGCCGCATCCAGTACCTCCCATATATTGATGCCAATTTTCTCACAGGCGGCTGTCAGCTCATTAACCATTCCAATGTTGACGCTGCGGAATGTATTCTCGAACAGCTTGGCGGCTTCCGCCACGGTTGTCGAGCTGACTGGTACAATCTGGTCCAAAAAGGAGCCATAAAAACCTACTCCCGCTGCCAGACAATCCGGTGTGCAACCGCCGATCACCTTGGGTGTGTTGCGAATGTTAAAATGAACGCTGCCCGGATCAACACGCTCCGGTGAAAAGCACACATAAAAATCCTTACCTACTGTCCAGCCCCTGCGCTGCTCTATCACCGGCCGAATCAGTTCCTCGGTCGTTCCCGGATAGGTGGTGCTTTCCAGAATCAACAGTGTTTGTCTACGCAAATGAGGTATGGCCTGATCAATAGCCGTTTCAATATAGGACGTATCCGGCTGGTGTCCGTCCGTCAGTGGCGTAGGCACGCAGATCACAACGACATCCGCATGCTCCAGCACCTTGATATCCGTAACCGGATGCAATTGCTGCCCGATCAGACCTTCCAATGCATCATCGCCAATGTCTATGATGTACGACTTTCCTTGAAGGAGCTTGGCTACTTTGACGGGATCGGAATCCACACCATATACATCATAACCAGCCTTTGCCATTTCCACTGCCATGGGCAGCCCTACATAACCGAGGCCGATTACCGCAACCTTTACAGTTCCTTTAGTTATTTTTTCCATAAGCTGCAAAATACCCACCTCTTTCATCGTTACTCCATGCCTCTCAATAGCTCAGCAATTCCAGCGCGGTTCATCAACTCATCGTCCGAGCGATATTGATCGAAGCTCACTCGTTCCAATCCACCATATTGGCTCAGTAAGCGTTCGTCTGCTTGCTGGGGAAGAATAACAAAATAACGATCATCATAGCGATACGTGTGCGGCACCTCATAGGGCGAAATCAGCACCTCATGCAGCTTTTCTCCACCACGTATACCAATCTCCTTCACTTTCAACGCAGGCTGCCCCGCCTGTTCTTTCATCACTTCTGCCAGATCTGCAATATTGCAGCCCTTCATTTTCATCACAAGTATCTCTCCCCCAATCGCCGTGACAGAAGCCTTCAGCAGCAAGCCAATCGCCTCTCCGAGCGTGAGGAAAAAACGTGTCATTTCTGGACTCGTCAGCGTTAAATCCTGCCCTTCCGCGATCTGGCGCTTGAACAGGGGCACGACACTTCCACTCGTCCCCAACACGTTGCCGCCACGAATACACACAAAGCGAGTACGCTCACTTAAAGTGTTGGCGCGGATCATCAGTCTTTCACCTATCGCCTTCGTCATACCATATACATTCACCGGGTCTACCGCCTTGTCTGTAGAGACATCAATTACCTTGGCGACTCCCTGTTCAATACTGGCCCGGATCACATTTTCCGTACCGTGTACGTTCGTCTTAAAAGCCTCTTCCGGCTGTCTCTCACACACGGGGACATGCTTTAATGCCGCCAAATGGAATACATAGTCCACTCCGCGACATGCCTCCTGCAATGCCTGAAGATCTCGAATATCTCCAATCATGAAATTCAGGCGAGGATCAGATTGAAATTGCCGCTGCATGGCAATCTGTGCAAATTCACCGCGTGAGAAAATACGAATTTCCGCCGGTCCCTCCTTTAGCAATTCAGCCGTTAGGCATTGCCCCCAAGATCCCGTTCCTCCGGTCACCAGCAGTTTTTTTCCTTTGAACAATATAATCTCCTCCTGACCGTTACGAATTGGCAATGCCTGTTCCCAGAAATTCAGCCAGCACAGCATTCATTTCATTTTCTGACAGCCGATCCTTCTCTGGCACTTTTTTCACCGAAGTATTGGCGGCATGAATGACGTTCACATAGTTGCGAAGCGGAATGACCTCATGCGGCAGCTCCGTTACATATCCGTGCGTACCCTTCCCAGGAATGACGACACGGTAATCATTTAGAAAATCCTCCACTTGATAGCGAAACACATAAAAAGAAGGCGAACGGTGAAACACCGGTGCCATCTGCCCCTCAACCGCATCCCACAGGTAACCCATCTGGTTCACCAACGCAACCGTCTCCGGTTGAAACTTGTAATCATGCAACTGTTGTACAAATGACTGGTGATACAAATCGTCAGAATCTATTCGAGCAATGAGCAGTTCGTCCGCGTCTTCGATATACGCATTGATACGACGTTTACTTTCAATGCTCGTACCAAAACGAATGTGGTCGGGAATGGGCTCATACTTGGCCAGCTCCTCTTCCACAATGTCACTGCATCCGCCCGCCAGCTTGACGACAGATAAGAAATCCGTATTTGTCTGACTGAGTAAACTACGCAGCGTAAAGGTTCTGAATATATCCAGTCGCTCACTGATCCACTCACGTGTCAGGCGGTTGGGGTTCATCCCATAGTTATTAAAATTAATTTCAATTACAATCTTGCGATTCATTGATCTTCCTCCCTTTCAACCGTCTTCTCTCAAGTTATGAAGACGCTTTTGAAACGGCACGTACAGATGCAACGAATCTTGTAAAAATAGGTAGAATCCAAAAAGAATAGCCGTTCATACAAAAACCTTTTCGCTTTCGACATATGATAGAATACAAAGTTTTTACTCCATCTGAAAAGTTGAACAAGCAGGGAACGACAGGGAGGTAACATGATATGACGAATCCAAAGTATCTGGAGATTGACGAGGTACTGAAACGTTTGAAGCTGGCACTTGATCAGCACCAGTCCTTTTCGCTCATTCGTATTGGGGATGGTGAAAATTTGGTGTTGGCGCAGGACACCGTCTGGCCGATGGAAAAGGTATTGCAGGAACGTTGGGCGGTCAAAGCCAATCTCGGTCAAAAGGGACTGTTTCTACCGAATACGGAACTACGGGACGCGGTGGCTGAGGCAGTGAGCAAAGCCAGCATTGCTGGCATTTTGCCATATGATGACGAATCTATTAAAGCACCATCCTATATGAAGCGGGAGCTGACCGATCAGGTTTTTGCTCACTATGCTCTTTCCCCCGCACTGACTTGCCATGCCTGCCTGAATCGGTATTTGGCTGAGACACCCGCTTTCTGGGACATGCTGAAAAATCGACGCATTCTGCTAGTCACCCGAGCGGCTGCTGAAGTAAAGCCTGTTCTTGAGGCCGATCCGTACAAGCTGCATATCGCGCACACGCTGGCATTTCATCAATATGAACAAATGCCCGAAACACTCCAATGGATCGCAGCACATAAAGATGACTTTGATATTGCGCTGTTCTCTTGTGGTGTCAATGCAGTCGTGTTAGCACAAAAAACAGCAGAGTTAACTGGCAAAATAGGTATAGACTTCGGCAAGGCGATTAATATCGTCATGTTTGGCAAAGCTAATTAATAGATAAAATAATATTTGTGAAAAAATCCACTTAGCAAGTAATCTTTGCTCCGTATATCAAAGAAGCACCAGCAAAATTCAATGGGCTGGTGCTTCTTTGATATCATATGTTGTTCTAAAGTCCGTGATCGAAAAGAATAATCTATATAAAGCCTTGGACCCTTGCTTGTTTAGAAATAGAATTTGAGATTCCCTGTCACTTCTTTTACAATATTACAGAAACTAGCATTCATTTATATATCATGAGGAGGGTGTTGAAATGTCACATAACAAGAGATTGAAGACATACCCACTTACAAAAGCAAAGCATGTAAAGGTTCATGGTCGAACTACGCACACACGTACACCTCTTACTCTGTTTTGGACAGGCAGTGGCATTGAATTAAATATCAAAGGCTCAGAGCTATGGATTGAAATTGAGGCCGATTACCAGGTGTATGAACCCTGGATCAGTATTGTCATCAATGGTGTTCCGATGAGTCGCCTGATGGTGACCGCAGGACGACATTGGATCTGTGTTTTGAGAGGGTTGAACCCTGATACGGTCAAAAATGTCCGTGTAGTCAAGGATGTCCAGCCTATGAGTTCGGACTCGCGCTGCTTGTTGCAAATCCATGCCCTGAAGGTGGACGGGGAATTACTGCCAGTCACTGATAAGTCCCTCAAGGTGGAATTTATCGGTGACAGCATTACCTCGGGAGAAGGAACGATTGGAGCGAAGGAGGAGACAGACTGGGTTCCCATGCTGTTCACAGCACTACGCAATTATACAGCCATAACAGCCGAAGCACTGAATGCGGACTACCGAGTGTTATCACAAAGCGGATGGGGTGTCCTAACAAGCTGGGATAATAATCCGCATGCAAACATACCCGCATATTATGAGCAGGTATGTGGTGTGCTAACCGGTGAGAGAAATGAAGCATTAGGGGCATTTTCAGATCATGATTTTACCTCATGGCAGCCGGACGTGGTCGTAGTGAATTTGGGGACTAATGACGGAGGAGCCTTTTATTCTCCTGCATGGACGGACCCAGCAAGCGGGAAAGTGTACAAGCAACGCTTGAACGAGGACGGCACATTCAATGAAGAGGATTTACAATCTTTTGAAAGCGCTATCGAACGTTTTCTTGTCAAGCTTCGGACCTGCAATCCTGCTGCTCATATTGTGTGGGCCTATGGGATGCTGGGTACTCCGATGATGCCCTCAATCTACCGAGCGGTAGACGCGTACAAGAAAAGAACGAGGGATCGGAATGTGTCCGTATTCCAACTGCCTAACACGACGGAAGAAACGATAGGATCTCGCAGCCATCCCGGGCTCTCCGCCCATGCCAAAGCAGCAGATGAGTTGACAGTGTATTTGCGAGAGATTCTAAAGAAATAGAATCCGAGAAGCACAATCAACTCTGTAGAACACGCTCATAAAGGAAATTACAACAACTAGGTCCATTGTGTTCTGGGTGTTGTTGAGAATTATAGCCACGAGTCTGCAGCAGATGTCTGTCTATGCTCGTGGCTAGATAGCTTGGGCGCAGCGGCCTATCTTAGGAGAACCACGAACAGGCAGCGAGCATTTACTAAAAAAATATTCACCTGATATATTTACAAAAACGGAGTTGAAGCGATGCCCGTGAACACCTCTGGACCATTACGAACAGTGGTCGATACACCAGAAATATAAGAAGAATATACTGTTTGTATTGCCCAGGGAGCGGACAGATCCTGTGCATTAAAAGCTTGCGTTTCATTAGATCCAGTCACGCCCAATACCCCCTCGGCGCGGTAGACTACTTCGCTCGGATTATAGTCGGCTCCACGCACGATTTCAACCGCATACGTATCGCCAATCTCACCGATCAGACCAATGGAACCACTAAAAGTTACAATCGGACCCGGCACAAGAAAGGTTCGCAGGGTGATCAAACCGAACCGCTCCGGTATAGGACCCAGCTGTATATCGGGACCCTCACCTGTTTTTGATGAATTGGTGGAGCTTCTCATATCCAGAAAAAAAACCATACCTTATCCCTCCAAATTGCAAGATACTCCATGCTATGCAAGAAATTCTTTAGCGTATTGGACAAATTAGTAATAAATCTATCAATTCAGCTCAAAATAACCGATAGTAAATACATATGGTATAAATATCAGAAATGAATATGTAGATAGAAAGCAGGGGTTTGATGAAACAACTGAAACGACTGAAAACATTAACACTACGCAAGAAATTGACAGCAGCATTTCTACTGGTCATGCTTGTTCCTAGTATTATTGTGGGCTCTTTCTCCTATCAGGCAGCGTACAACCAGACAGATCGCCAATTACTGGACAGTGCAACGTCTAGCGTTACCGCATCTGATCGTGCTGTTACTCAAACGATTCAGGCCAAAATCGCTGATCTCGAATATTACTCTACAACGATGACGGTTAGTGATAACAGTGCTGAAGCAGATGATACCATTCTGAAAAAATTACAAGTATATTTAAAAATGCATGCAGAAGCTGTTGATATGTTTGTCGGAACTCCCGAAGGTAAACTCATTATTGGCAAAGCCGTAGGCTCCACAAACGATCCTCGTGAGCGTCCGTGGTACAAACAGGCCATGGAAAAACCCGGACAAACCGTAATCAGCCCTGTTGGACTCAATACGGCTAAGGTCCCCGTTGTGTATATTTCACGCACACTTCCCGACAACAGCGGCGTTCTTGGTCTTTCCCTGAACCTGAATAATTTAAAAGAAATCACAAAGTTAAAAATAGGACAAAATGGTTTTATTATGATATTGGATGGTACCAAACGTATCGTAACCCACCCGACAGAAGTCAGCGGAAGTACCAAAATGGGGGAAACGATACCCAAACTGTTTGCCTCCGAGGAAGGTAGCTTTAGTTACGATTTTAATGGCGTAGACAAACACCTGATTTTCAAAACTAATGCGCTGACGGGCTGGAAAATTGCCGGAACGATGGACAAAGCAGAAACCAGTGCCTCCGCCCAGCCGATTCTTATCACGACGATCATCGTGTTGGTGATTGCAGCCATCATCATTGGTGTACTCGCAATGTGGCTAATCAGCAGTATACTTAAGCCCATCCAAAGATTACGTAATTCTATGGATGCCATCAGCCAAGGTAATCTTTCGATTAACGTAGCTACGACCAGCACAGATGAAATTGGTGAATTATCAAGATATTTTCAACAAATGGTAGATAACCTGCGTAACATGATTAAAGAAATTCAAGCGATGACAGGCAATTTGTCGGCATCCTCGCAAGAGCTTGCAGCAGGTGCAGAACAAACGACCCGGGCTATCGAGCATGTGACCATAGCCATTCAAGATGTGGCTGCAGGCAGCGAACGCCAAGTGGGCAGCGCTAAAGCTAATCAGACACGGGTTAGCGACATGGCAACAGATATCACCGCGATGACTGAAACTATGGCTGAAATGACCACTTACTCCACACAGGCCATTCAGGCGTCGGATGCAGGCAGTGAGCATATCGGCAACAGCGTCGTCTCCATTGACGGCATTCGTACTACCGTGGAAGAACTGGATACGATTATCGGTGCTTTGAGTGACCGATCTGGACGAATCGGAACGATCGTCACTGTCATTACGGAAATTGCCAGCCAGACTAATCTGCTCGCATTGAATGCTTCCATTGAGGCAGCACGCGCAGGAGAGCATGGCAAAGGTTTTGCTGTCGTGGCGACAGAGGTCCGCAAGCTGGCTGAAAACTCAGCTCATTCCGCACAACAAATTCGTGAACAAATTCAAGGGATACAGAACGGTGTGTCTGAAGCTCTGGTTGCTATGGAATCAGCGAAGGAACGCGTAAATGATGGTATCAATTCCATTGACCTATCCGGTCGCTCCTTCTCTCGTATCCGTAGAGCAGTAGCCAAATCAGCGAAGCAGCTTGATAACGTCGCAGCTTCTACCGCTGGCGTCGCAGATGGAACGAGTACAGTTGTCAGCAGCATGGAGGAAATTACACGCATCGCTGAAGAAGCGGCATCCCATACAGAAACCGTGTCCGCAGCCGCAGAGGAGCAACTCGCCTCCATGGAAGAGATCGGTTCGTCTGCCGCAGATTTGACCCGTCTGGCAGAGCAGCTTCAAGATTTACTGACACAATTCCAATTGGATGAAACAAAATAACCGTTCCAACCGATAAATACAGAGAAAGAGTCTTCACAATGAAGGAGGGTTGGAACATGGATATCGCAGCATTATCCACAGGTATGAGTCAGGCCAGCTTAGCTCAAGCCGTAAGTGTGAAAGTATTAAGTATGGCTAAGGATCAGGCCGGTGAACAAGGACAGGCTTTAGTGCAGATGATGGAAAAAAGCGTACAGCCTCATCTCGGGGGTCAACTGGACATTCGCGCATAAGTGCATCCATATGCTTGGTTAAGGGCGATTCTGCTCAGGTCTGAACAGACCCGGGTAGAATCGTTTTTTTATCTCCCTATTTTTCGTTCAGCACAAAACGTAGTAAACTAGACATATCGTCCACAACCTCGGTTCGGAGGATAGCGCAACATTCACACGATTTACATTGAAAAAGGAGGATACATAGGATATGAGTTATTCCGAATATTTTGAAAAAGCCAGAGAGCAACAACTAGGCGAGTTACAGGAGTGGTTGTCCATTCCGAGTATCTCAGCATTATCGGAGCACAAAAAGGACATTAACCAAGCAGCTGATTGGCTGGCTGCCAAACTGACTGCTGCCGGTCTGGAAAACGTTGAAATCATTCCAACCAAAGGGCACCCGCTGGTATATGCCGATCATTTGCACGCACCTGGTAAACCAACGATCCTTGTGTATGGACACTATGATGTACAACCCGTAGACCCACTTCACCTGTGGGAAACGCCGCCGTTTGAGCCATCCATCCGTGATGGAAAATTGTATGCGCGCGGAGCGACAGATGATAAAGGACAGGTTTTCTTGCACATTAAGGCAGTTGAGGCCATTTTGAAGCAGGAAGGCAAATTGCCGCTGAACATCAAATTCTGCATTGAAGGCGAGGAAGAAGTGTCCAGTCCGAACTTGCTTGAGTTTTTACAAACTGGAGCTGAACGTCTGGCTGCCGATGCTGTACTGGTGTCCGACACTTCCTTGATCGAAAAAGGGAAGCCTGCCATTTGCACAGGTTTGCGTGGACTATGTTCACTGGAAGTCGCCATTCACACGGCGAACACAGATCTACATTCCGGCTCTTTCGGTGGCGGCGTGCCGAATGCCCTGCATGCTCTGGTGTCCTTGCTGGCAACCCTGCATGACGACAAAGGCGGCGTAAGCGTGGAAGGATTCTACGACGATGTCGCTCCATTATCGGCAGAGATGAGAGAAGAATTCATGAAGCAAGGCTTCAATGAGAGCAAGCTGCAACAAGATCTTGCACTTGATTCCCTCTATGGCGAAGAAGGATTCAGCTTCGTTGAGCGTGTTGGGGCGCGTCCGACACTAGAGCTGAACGGCGTGTACGGCGGCTTCCAAGGGGAAGGCACGAAAACGGTCATTCCGAAAGAAGCTCATGCTAAAATCACGTGCCGCTTGGTGGCTAACCAGAATCCGCAAGACATTCTGGACAAAATCGAGCGCCATTTACGCGCTCATGTTCAGGCAGGAGCTACTCTGGATATTCAACAGGGTGAAAAAGCAAACGCCTTTAACATCGACCCGTCACACGCGTTTCTGCAAGCGGCAGCCGATGCTTTTGAGAAGGTATACGGTGTGCGTGCCCTCTTTACCAAGGATGGAGGCTCCATCCCAATCGTGGAAACCTTCTCCCGTGTGCTGACTGCCCCAGTCGTGCTGATGGGCTTCGGCTTGCCAGATGAGAACCTGCATGCGCCTAATGAGCATTTTAACTTGGATAATTTTGATAAGGGTCTGCTGACGATTGTAGAGTTTTTGAAATCGGTGTAAGCACATGACAACTTCTTATGGCTAAGTTACAATAGAGAGGGCGAAAGCCCTTTCTATTTTTTTTTGGAGGAGCGCTACATAATATGATTATTCAGTTTATTCGTTTACGGTAATGTGAGGTACAGTTCATGAAAACTCAACCATTTTTTTCGAAAATGGGTTGGGTCTATTTGGCTGTGCCTTTTTTCATTCACCAAATACGAATGAACGAGGTGCTTTTCTGTGTCCAAATGGAATAAACACGAGATGAAGGCTGGCCTGATTGGTAAGCATGAACATCTCTTTAGGTGTCCTCTATGCTCTCAACCGATGCGTATGGTGGAAGGTAAAAGCCTCCTATGTACGAGTCAGCATTGCTATGATCTTTCAAAATACGGGTATTTACATTTAGCCGCCCGGTCCTATAAGACCAAATATGATAAACAACTGTTTTCCTCCAGAAGAATGATGTGCAATAGCGGATTTTTCGATCCCTTAAATGAAGCGATAAGCAGCACTATAATGAAATTTATGAAGCCGCTGTTTGATCAAAAATCACACCTTTACTTGCTCGATGCAGGTTGCGGGGAAGGCACTCATTTGAGCCACATTCAGGATAAGCTGACTTGGAAGGGAATCACCGAGCTTACAAGCGTAGGTATGGATCTGTCTAAAGAAGGTATTGTGGCCGCAGCCAAAGAATATCCTCATCCTCTCTGGTGTGTTGCCGATCTGGCTCATTGTCCATTTTCAAATCAACAATTTGACGGTGTACTCAATATTTTATCCCCTTCTAATTATGCTGAATTTACAAGAATTCTTTCGGAGGACGGCTGCGTCCTGAAAGTTATTCCCGAACGATATTATCTTCGGGAATTAAGATGCTTGTATGAACAGAAAAAGAATACGCCTGCTTATTCGAATGACAATATATTAAGCCGATTTAAAGATCATTTTAAACTTCTATCCGCCGAACGGGTAACCTATCGTTTTATGTTAAATGCCGACCTCTTGAAACCTTTGCTCCATATGACTCCCTTATCGTGGGGAGCTACGGAAGCAGACTGGCAGCGAGTGCAGGAAATAAATTTACCGTATGTCACAGTAGATTTGCTCATCTTATGCGGTAAAAAATAGATACTAAAAAGCATTCACAGCATGGGATCATCCATACTTCGTGAATGCTTTTTTACGTTAGTTCCTCGCTTAAGAAAAACGGGTGTAGCGCAACAGGTGAGCCAGCCGATTGAGCCGTTCTATCTCCCGATCCAACTCATGCAGCGGCTGTCCAGCCAAAGCAGCGTTTGCTCTCAGATCCCGTAGCGGGTTCATTTTTCGACCCATGAGTTTGAGCACCGTTGCCTTCCCCATGTTATTCACCACCACATATTGCGTTAGCGGGTCAAGCTCAATCCACAATACATGATGCTGTTGAAAAAACGATAATAGTTGCTTTTTTAACGCCTCCAGCTCTTCAATCTCACCTGTGATTTGCGGATGATGATGAAAAGCCACATAACCCATCACCCGCAGGTCACTTATGATTTGTTCCAAATGAAGCGTTTCGTTTATGTACACATTGTTTGTGCTCATGCGGTTTCTTGCACCATTCGTATGATCTTCCCGTATGACGTTCACCACCTGACTATCGTTTATATCAAGCTTTATCTTTCCCCTTTTCCAATAGCTGCACAAGCCAGCAACCTCCAAACCACAATGCTCCTACAGCAAAAAAAACGGTATACACCGTATATAACGTGGTCAGTTCAAACAAGCTATTGTACCGATTAAGCAAGATCCCCCACAAGCATAGCAGAAAACTGCTACCATTTTGCTGATGAAAGCGATGCTTGTAGATCCGTTGAATCAAAACAGCCACAAATCCTATCAACAAAACGTGATTCAGCAAAATACTCCACATTTCCATAAGCCCCCTTTTTCACCATAGCGCAATGGCTTTGAAAAGTCAGGACGTACACAAACCTTGCGAATAAAAAAACAACCGGCTTATACGCCAGTTGTTTCTCTTTCTACAAAATACTTATTGGTCATATAATGGGCCTTGCCTCTGGAAGTATCCACCATTCCCTTTTTGTTGTCGAGAAAAACAATCTCCCGGCATTTGGTGCAGTACCACTTGGTCCGCTTAAAGGGAGATTCTGTTACATACGATGTACCACATTTGCAATCTACTTTAATTAAGGTTTCAGTTGATTTGTAAGCCTGGGACAACTCTTTTAGGCCAGTATCCGGCTGTTGAATCGGGATAATAACCTCCTGATAGCTTGAATACTGATTATGCACCTTAAAATCAGCCACCAGTTCCGCATGCAGTCCAAAGTACTCTTTGCCAATCTCGGTTACAAATTTCTTGCCGATTCTGTAACACTCAAGCCATTCCTGTATCTGTTGATTAGACAAAGGCACTGTGCCCTTGATACCACTATTTAATGTGTAAGTCATGATGTATAAAGTATCATCTTGTCTATGTCCGTACATGAGAAGCCTCCTTATAATACACTTGATAATGTACTACAAAGCGTAAAAAACATCAATTTTATTATTTGGCAAAAGACCTAATATCATTTTAGTAGGCACACAAGAGGTGTGAGTGTATAGTTAGAAAGCAACTGACAATCTGTCAGTTGCTTTGTCTTTCCACATAGTATTTGTTGGTCATGTACCATGCCTTTCCTTTATCTGTATCCACCATGCCCTTTTTACGATCCAGGAACACAATGTTATTACACTCCTTGCATGACCACTTGGTTCTTTTGTGCGGTGACTCTTCTATATAGGAAGCACCACATTTACATTCTACCTGAATTAATGTTTTATACTGACTGTACGCCTCTACCAGTGGGTCCAGTTCTACAGCTTTGCGTTCTATTACAGGCTGTATTATGGATATGTGTTCTCTCTGCTCCGAGTATTCATTATGTACCTTGAAATCTGCTACCAACTCAGGGTTTAAACCAAAATACTGTTTTCCCACAACCGTTACAAACTTGCTGCCAATTCGATATGCTTTGATCCATTCCTGCACCTGCTTACTGGTTAGGTCGACCGTTCCCTTTATACCGCTGTTCAGCGTATAAGTCATCAAGTGTTGGTTGGGTGTCATATGTCTTAACATTCACCTCCGATCAAGAATATACCACAGGTAGCTCTAGGCAAAAGCTACTTCCTACTACCTGAAGCAACGAGCTTTTTCTGCCTTGTGATTCTTCTTCAACACCTATATATAAAAGTATAACTCAAAACCTGATCCATCTTCCATCCTGTCGTCATGCTGAATACTGCTTTTGTAGGGATTTATATTCTTAGACTATCACCAGATGCATTTCTATCTTAGTATAACTTTGTGGTACAGTCTTGTGTTTTGATCACTCCTGTTAGTTGCACTATGATCTCTAATGGTAGTTTCTTCCTTATATACATAGTACATCATTTACACGCAAATTCCCACATATTTCAGCGGTTATTCTGTAAAACAAAAGCCTTCATCCTTTTTAAAAGGGTTACGGGACTGATCACATGGTAGAGGTTACTGCTTCCTTGCCGTCCCCCCGATTATGTTATAATAAAATAAAGCAAAAAGAGCGAGGTGAAGTCGATGAAATGGGAAGAAATTGCCGAATCACATCCAAGGCGATTTGTGTTGGTTGAGGCTATAAAAGCCAGTTCCAATAACCGCGTGCGCAATCTTGAAGACATGGCGGTTATTCAGGATTACGATAACCCAAAAGATGCATGGAGCGGGTATAAACATTTTCACAAACTGTATCCGTCACGCGAACTGTATGTGTTCCATACCAGTCGATCCGATGTCGAGGTTGTAGAAGAGTTTTTCTCAGGAGTACGGCAGCGTACATGAAGATTAACCTTCATAATGGTTTGCCAATTGTTTCCTTAACATTGAGACATCACGACCAAACTGCTCTATTACCAAACGTATTGTTCGATACAGGGTGCGCTGCAACAGTGTTTGATACGGATTTACTTGCCCAAATCGGCATTCACATTGATTTCATTAACGGGAGAGCAAAGCGGATGTACGGGGTGGGCGGTACAAGTGAAATTTGCTACGAACAGGTAATTCCTCATCTAAAAATCGGTCATATTCAATTAGATATATTTCCAATTCAACTAAGCTCTATTCAAGAGCCGTATGGATTTGATGGCATATTAGGCATTGATTTTATGCTAAAAACAAAATTAATTGCTGACTTTGATTTAATGAACATCCACTCCCCACTTTCACCTTTAAAATAATTCCAAGCAGGTGGTCACATGTCTCTTCCTTTAAATCTGTTTACCATCATGCTCAGCCCGTAGAAGTATTACTTATACCCTTGGTTTCTCCTGCGGGCTGAGCCTTTGCCCAAGGGAGCGTGATGGTAATGAAACCTAATCAAAAAAATCGTAATCGAGCTTATTTTAGGCACCACAGAAAACGTGTTATTCAGCGTAAAAAACGGCTTTCAGCACACCGGGGATGGGTCATCAAATTCGATGGTGTATTCTCCAAAGGAAAAATCCATTGTTCCTGCTGGATGTGCAGTAATAAAACAAAACGACTGGGCTATCCCAAATCAGAGCTAGCAAGAATAGATAACTGCCAGGAACAGCTTCAAGATTATCGTTTCTAAACTAAAAAACGATCAAAACAAGCGAATGTCCATTGCTATGACACTCGCTTGTTTTACGTTTACAATAGATTTTCCAGCTTCTCTCCTCAATTTGAAATATAGAATAAACTTACTAGGTTTGATCAGCTAACATACCACAAAACAAAAGCCTTCCCGACCACCCTTCACTGTCGAAGGATCATCGAGAAGACTTTGTACCCCGCAAGGAACGAGAGGTCAGATTTTTAATTCTCCAAGCCTGATTAATTCCACGACCGCCTGTGAACGACCTTTTACGTTCAATTTTTGCATCACATTGGAAATATGGTTTCGGACCGTTTTTTCGCTAATGAATAGCTGTCCGGCGATGTCACGTGTTGTTTTGTCCTGCACGAGCAGTTCAAATACTTCACGTTCACGGTGAGTTAACAAAAACTTGTTTTTGTGGTCGTTACCCTTCGTCAATTTCACCCCTCCTTGCTCGGGTTTTGTGTGGTGTAACAAGGTTAAGGGATACAGTCAACACATTTTATGTCATGTGCTCAGGTATGGTTCAATATGCGGATAAAAATGGGCATAGGCACCTTACTAACTCCCTTCGATGGAGGGTTGGACTCTGCGCCTAATTTATGTATTGACAGGCATATGGGCCAGCCTTATGATAAGAAAAACCGCGACTGATAATCATTATCAAAATAAAAATTCGATATAGGTATCGCGCAACAGACTATGGTTCAAGGCCAGTTTGGCCAGAAAGGGTGTTCTTTGATTATGAAACTACGTTATGCCGTACCGGCCGGAGTGCTGGTCTCTTCTATTCTGTTCGCAGGTTGCGGACAAACCGGAACTGCTACTCAGCAGCCTGCCGCGACGACCAAAGATGCAGGAGCAACAACACAGACAACGACTCCTGCCGCTTCTGCCCCCAATTTTGATCAAGCGGTAGCAGCTTACCGCACCTATGCCATCGAGCAATGCGATACGTTTGTGAAGAAGACAGAAGAATTCACGAACGCAGTCAAAGCTGGCGAGCTGGATAAAGCCAAGGCGCTGTATGCTCCTGCACGTATGTACTATGAACGGATTGAACCGATTGCAGAAGCGCTGGGTGATCTTGACCCGAATATTGATGCACGTGACGGTGATGTGGATGCAGCGGATTGGCGCGGCTTTCACCGGATTGAAAAAACATTATGGGAAGAAAACACAACCAAAGGAATGGACGAGTTTTCCGACCGACTGCTGAGTGATGCCAAGCTGCTGCGTGCCAAAGTAGAAACAGTTAATATTGACGCCAGCCTGATGGTAACGGGTGCAGTCGAGTTGTTGAATGAAGTATCCACCTCGAAGGTGACGGGTGAAGAGGAGCGATATTCTCATACAGATTTGTACGACTTTGCAGCCAATGTGGAGGGCGCACAAAAGATATATGACATTTTGAAAACAGATCTGAACCAAAAAGATGCGGCGTTGGAAAAACAAATTGGTGAGCGCTTTACGGCCTTACAGCAAGAGTTGGCTCCTTTTAAGGACGGAGAAGGCTATGTGTCGTATACAAAACTGAAACCGGAAGAAGTTAAAAAGTTGAGCCAAAACCTCGATGCCTTGGCAGAACCGTTGTCCCAAATGGGGAAATTGTTAGGAGTGTAATGATATGAAAGGCTTTAAGCGGCAAAAAGGGCAAGAAAAGCCGCAGTATGCGGAATCCCATAATGAACAGGCCGATCTGGTAAAAAAGGATGCGAAGCTAGTGGAAGATGAGCTGTCAGGAAAAAGCAAATCCGTATCACGCCGAGACCTATTGAAGCTGGCCGGGGTAGGTGGACTAGGCCTCCTGCTTGGCGGCGGGGGCGTGGGAGCCGTGCTGTCAGCCGGTCAACGTCTCGAAAGCATGATGACGGATGTGGATACCAAAGATGTAATCCCTTTTTACGGTAAGCATCAGGCAGGTATTGTGACTCCGGCGCAGGATTTCATCTGCTTCGCCGCTTTCGATCTAACAACCAGCGACAAGGAACAGGTGCGCAGCCTCTTCAAATTCTGGACGGAAGCAAGCGCTACAATGACTTCTGGCGTGCTGCTTGGCAACGATAATGAAAATCTCAACCTCCCTCCTTCCGATACGGGCGAGGCGGCAGGATTGTCGCCATCCCGCACGACGATCACCTTTGGTGTGGGCCCATCCTTTTTTGATGGACGATACGGCCTGGCAGGGCTTAAACCTGCCGGGTTCCGTGAGCTGCCCCGTTTTCAAGGGGATGCCCTGGAGGAGCAATGGTGCGGTGGCGACATCGGAGTGCAGGTATGTGCCAATGACTTGCAGGTAGCTTTCCATGCCCTGCGTAATTTGGCACGTATCGCCAGAGGAACGGCGGTGCTTCGCTGGACGCAGGAAGGCTTCCAGCGAACAGCACAGGCTGATCCTGCGGGAAGCACACCACGCAATTTGCTGGGCTTCAAGGACGGTACAGGGAACCCCGACACCTCCAAGGCAGACGAGATGAATCGGCTGGTGTGGACACAGGCCAGTGACGGACCAGCATGGATGGGCGACGGCAGCTATATGGCTGTTCGCCGTGTACGCATGCGAGTAGAGGTGTGGGATCGCTCAACATTGGGCGACCAGGAGGATACTTTTGGACGTCATCGCAGCAGCGGGGCCCCACTCGGCAAGGTCAAGGAGTTCGACAAGCTTGATCTGGCGGCCAAAAATCCGGAAGGCAAGCCGGTTACACCTCCCACCTCTCATGTCGCTTTGGCTCATGGGGACGGGAGCATTAATATTTTACGGAGGTCTTATTCGTATTCAAGCGGATTGGACAAGCAAACAGGACAGCTGGATGCTGGGCTGCTGTTCATCAGCTACCAGCGTGATCTGTTCAAGCAGTTCGTTCATATTCAGGAGAAGCTTGCACGCAATGACAAGCTGAACGAATACATTGTACACAAAGGCAGTGCGGTGTTCGCCTGCTTCCCAGGTGTATCGCAAGGCGGCTACATCGGGGATACGTTATTTTAACAGCAGGCAAGGAAGGGGATTTATATGAATCGGCGCAATAAAAGCTTGGGATGGGTGTTTGTGCTGGTGGCAGCTCTGCTGCTGACCGTAGCTCCGTTCATTTCCGGGTCGGTCGCTTTTGCACAAACAGATGCCAAAGCTGTCACCAATGATCAGCTAATGCCTGTAGTGGGCGGAGCACTAGTGGAGGCGGGACAAGCCCAATGGACGGAAGCCTCCAAGGATCTGAAAGAATTCCGCACGCTGTGGGAGGCCGCCAAAACAAATGGCGGAGATTCAGCTCACATCGCGGCTGTAGATCAAGCACTCACCGATGCGGAACAAACACTCGCCAGTGGTGGCGGGGAACCAGCGAAAGCTGCCTTATCCGTGCTGGCGCGCTCGGTCAATGAGTACGTCACTGCTGCCGAAGGGGACAAACCAGCCCCGGCTGGAGCCAAAGCAGCGGAAAAACTGCTTCCCATGGCGAAGGGCAGTCTGGCCGCCATGCAAAAAGGCGATTGGGCTGCTGCCCGGGTGGATTACGATCGAATCGTCAAAGACTGGTATCAGGTAGAAACACCGATTCGTTTGGACAATTTCCCGGTATACAGTTCGCTCGAAACTAAAATCAGTCTCATCCGCATCTCCATGCAAGCTGAGCCTATTCGCCAAGAACAGGCTCTCAAGGAAATGCAGAAATTAACGACTCTGCTGTCTGATTATAGTCAGGGTAAATCTATGAACACAGGTCAAGGAACGAATGCAGGCAATACGGCTGCCAGAACGGCGAATGGTTCGGCTGCTTCCCTAGGCGATGCAGTTACCTTGCTCGAATCCGCACGCCAAGATGCTGTAGCTAATCAATCAGAGCAAGCGGCTGACAAGGTAGTGCAGTTTATCGCTCTGTGGCCTTCTGTCGAAGGACATGTACAAATTGCCGATCCGACGTCTTACACTGCAATTGAAAATGAAATGACCGAGACTTCAGGATATCTGCTGTCTTCTCCACCGAATACGGACAAAGCCATTCAGACTCTTGATCAAATGCTGGACAGGCTCCGTCCGTTGACGGAAGAACGTTCTTACACTGCGTGGGATGCTGCGCTGATTTTGCTGCGTGAGGGCCTGGAGGCCATCCTCGTGCTCGCAGCTCTGCTGGCGTATGCCAAAAAAAGCGGCGAAGCCGTGGCTGGACGGTGGATATGGGCAGGAGCCGGAACGGGGCTGGTGCTGAGCGGAATTCTGGCAGTACTGTTCACCACACTGGTGGCAGCTGCCGCATCAGGCAGCATGCGTGAGTTGCTGGAGGGTGTCACCGGGCTGGTGGCGGTCGTGTTGATGCTGACCGTTGGTAGCTGGCTGCATAGCAAATCCAATGCTGCCGCGTGGAACCGCTTTGTGGAAAACAGCGTGGGCAACGCGCTGGCACGGGGAAGCCTGTGGTCGCTATTTGCGGTTTCTGCGCTCGCAATTCTGCGTGAAGGAGCCGAGACAGCTATCTTTTATGTCGGTATGGCTCCAGCCATCGAAACCTCGCAATTGCTGCTCGGCATTAGCTCGGCGACGGTTGTTCTAGTCATTCTGGCGTTTGCGATCATTAAGTTCAGTGTACGATTGCCGATTCGTGCCTTTTTCCTGACTGCGACTGTACTGATTTACTATCTCGTATTCCGATTTCTGGGCGAAAGTATTCATTCGCTTCAGGTGGCTGGCAAGCTTCCGGGGCACACTGCCTCCTCGCTTCCGTCCATTAGCTGGCTGGGAATGTATCCAACTTGGGAAACCTTTGTCCCACAAATCGCTGTACTGATCTTTATGGTATGGCAGCTTGTGCGTCAAGAAATGCGCAGCTCCAAGCAACATTGAGTCGATACTACCCTACTCATCATGTAAAAAACGCCAAATCACAGGTCCGATTTGTATCGGTTCCCATGAGTTTGGCGTTTTTTACATACTTACAACGCATCCTCAGGCAACGGAATCATGCGCTGATGATGCAGCAGGTCTGTGCGGTCACCGTGTTCACGAATGACATGCACCTCCCCACGAAAATCGAGCAGCTCCGCCGGGGTAGCATGTCCCAGAAATTGTAGCGGACTATAGCTTAATCCATAGGCACCTGCATTCGGAAAGGCAATATAATCGCCCTCGTGAATCGGAGGAAGCTGCGCTTTTTTCACAATACAATCCTCGGGTGTACAAAGCGGACCAACAATACTTACCGTTTCAAGCTCCAAAGATGCTTCCTCCGGATGCTCCCCTATTCGGCTTGCAACCTCTTCTAATGATTGTTCGACAGTAACAGCCGTTTGAGCAGAAGCGTCTCTCTGCCCCATCCGTAGGGTTGCTTCCACTTCTCGTTCTTTGGGTTCTTTCGATTCTCCCGCTTGCCTACGCATAATTCGCACCGGGTAGTTGTCCCTAATGCGGCGTCCTCGAAAAGTAGCAGCGGCGTAGTGATTCATGCCACCATCAGCCACGACAAACTTCTCCCCCTTGGATTCCTTTGTATACAATGCTCGGCAGACATACATGCCCGATTGAGCAACCAGATACCTGCCGCTTTCGATGATTAGCTTAACCCCGGGCATGCGGGTTCGGGTCTGCTCCGCGAGTGCGTTCAGTCCGTCAATGACGTGATCCATATCAAGTGGTTGCTCATGAGCAAAATAAGGTACACCAAACCCGCCGCCCAAATTGACCGTATGCATTGCCACACCATACTGAGCCTGTACCCGTTTTGCCAGCTGCAGCGTATTCGCAAATGAAGCTAAAATCTGATCCGATTTCAACATTTGCGTACCTGTATATACCTGAATACCTTGAAAATGGACATGTGGGCAATCTTCCAGCACCTTAAAAAAGTGATCCAGCTGCCCTTCATCCACTCCAAAGGGGCGCGGAACGCCGCCCATTTTAATCGTTGCTCCAGATAGGTCGTTATCGGGATTGATGCGAACCGCTGCCCTGACAAGCTGGCCCGCTTGGGCAGCAATGTCCTCCAGCAGACGCAGCTCCCTCACCGATTCGACATGAATACAGCCGATTCCATAGGCTATCGCCTCGTTCAGCTCGGCTACTGTTTTTCCCGGTCCGGCGTACAGCACGTCTTCCGCAGCATACCCGGCCTCCATAGCGACGAACATTTCTCCAGCCGAAGCAATCTCAACACCACAACCTAACGAACGCAGCAATCCAGCCAAGGCTACGTTACCATTAGCCTTGAGCGCATAATGTACACGCACGGCCGGGTGCAATCGGGATAGCAACGAGCTGACGTGGGCATGCAGCGCGTCCCCGTCATAATAGTAAAATGGCGTCGGATGCTCGCCGAAACGCTCCAGTAAGGCTTCGTCCTTTTTATCCATCACCTGAGTTCTCCTCCTCTCTATGCCTTGATACTCAGTATTGTGCATCATTCGCTTCCCTCCGCTCGAAAACACAATCATACTCATACTGCATATATCGTCTCACCCGAGCGTGCTGCTTCATGAATGGCTGCCAGCAGTCTGACGCGTTCAGCAGCCTCGCAAAATGGAATGGGCTCCGCTTCTCCCCGGATGATGCTACAAAAGGTATTCAACTGATTGACATAATAGTTCATAGGCTCGAAAACCGTTTTGGTATGCGAAGATGTCTGTGATAACCCAGGCAGTGCGTCCACATCTGTTATATTCGGCATGATATCCTTCTTTATTTCCGTCCTGAGTGTTATTTTATAAAAACCTAAATTTGCCCGAAAGCAGTCCTTCAAGGTGACTACTGCCGAATCAAAGGTCAGTACATGAGCACAGCGATAAGGGCGCTCAAATGAAAAGAGGGCAGATGCCTCCAATCCACTCGGATAACGGGCTTGCGCACGAAATGTCCAGTCACAGCCATGAGGACCATCGAAATCCGATTGACTGTGGAATTCCGCCTGCTCTAATCCAACGACGGCTTGAAGCAGCTGGAGCCAGTACACGCCCAGATCCCAAAAGCATCCCCCACCCTGCTCCGGACGAGATCTGTAATTGTCCGCATGTCCTTCTTTTGCCGGAATGCATAGACTCGTCTCTATGGAGCGTAAGCGACCATAACACCCCGATTCTACCATCCTCCGCAGCTCATGCTGCCAAGGATGGTGCTGCACCATGACTCCCTCCAGCAGGTAAGCACTGCTCTGTTCGACTGTCGCTGCCAAGGGAGCCAGATCAGCCGTATTCAGGCATAACGGTTTTTCCACCAGCACATGCTTATGAGCCCGTAGTGCTTTGCCAATCCACTCGGCATGTAAATCGTTGCTGAGCGCAATATATACAGCATCGATCTCCGGGTCCTTTAGCATATCCTCAGCATGCCGATAAACGACACTGACGCCAAAACGATCTGCCATTTCTCCTGCCTTGGCAACCGTGCGGTTCGCAAGCGCGGTCACGCGTGCCCCTGCAACATGTCGGATCGGTTCCAGCAACGCACGGGGAGCAATGGCAGAACAGCCAATGATCCCAAAGCGAATATCTCGCATCGCTGGCTCTTGCGCAGCCGCCGTAGCGTTCATAACCCCTGCTCCATTCCTGGGGAGCTTACTGGCATTTGGATACTATTCACATATGACTCTATATAACGCGGCGTCCGACTGCGCAGCTCTACGATCCTGCGATGCATATCCTCCAGTATCTGAGCACTACCGTCATAGGTTTGTATCCATGTATCGTACCGCATACCGAGCCCCAGTCGTTCCCATAGATCCGCATTATGCTTTTCATGCACACCAAATGGCTCCAGCATAATGAGTGGAGTGGCCGTAGCGAACGAGTCGGTTAGGCTGCCACCACCTGGCTTGCTGACAATGGCCTGGACACGACATGCTTGGTCCAGCATGCTATGGTAATCCGGTCCGACCTGATACACTGTCTTCTCGCCTCTTTTCACCTCTCCGAAAGGCGGAAATGTATGCTCCCCGGCTTCATTACGCTGCCATGTCCTCCACTGCGGGTCCATCTGAAAATAGCGTATACTGTCCCGTTGTTCATCCGGTTGATCCTGATCATACAACAGCAGATCCAGCTCCCAGCCCGCTTCTTCCAACCGTCCAACCTTGTCACGATATGTGCCCATGCCCCAACCGCCGCCATGTACGAATAAGCGGGATTGCCGTGCTTCAAATGGTACATACTCCACGGCTGGCACATCAATATAGTGGCTGACTCTATTCTTATCATTTTCAAAAAAGGTCATTTCTCCACAGCCCTCCGCAAAACGCGGGTTATGCTTGGCTAGATTTTTCCAGGAAGGAGAAGGTGTCGAATCCATGTACACGATGTCCACATGCACCGACTCCGGTTCTCTGCGCTTACGATACTCCTCCAGTACATACATCCAATGACCGGATAAGCATATAAAATACCGCCGATCCTCCTCCATCCATTGGTTCAGCAGCACTTCCATCGCAGCGAGATCCAGTGAATTACGCATATCCTGCGGAACCTT
Organism: Paenibacillus sp. Lou8.1; assembly: GCF_024213565.1. Lineage (NCBI taxonomy): Bacteria > Bacillati > Bacillota > Bacilli > Caryophanales > Paenibacillaceae > Paenibacillus > Paenibacillus sp. Lou8.1. The sequence continues at coordinate 216,778 of NZ_JANAVN010000005.1, read as the reverse complement.
TTGTGACATTAAGGCCACCGCAAAATTGTCATGGTAAGCTTTGCGGCTTTTGTCGACCTTGAGACGGGCCGATTCTGGCAGCACATTTTCAAATACATGAATCGCCGTATCCACGCCCAGCCTGCGAAGACCCGCTTGTAACAACAAGCCAGGGGTATAAAAGCCCAATCCGAAACCGGAACACAAAATCGTTACCTTCATAAGCTTATCCGTACTCTTACGCATGCTCATACGCCTCCCGTTTAATTCAGCACTGTAAAATGATGCTCTGCCAAAAAACGCTCCAGCTTTGTAGTCAATCGCATTTTATCCTCATCGCTCGCAGCAACCAGCTCTAAATAAAGACGCCCCTTACCTCGTGCCCGTTCGCTTCCAGCAGTTTCTTTGTTACCATTCAAGTCCGGCTTAGCCATGCCGTTCCCTTCTGATCCGCCATCGCTGGCCCCAATCCCGCTCACACGAACCTGCTTGGCAGGCGATCTGCCTCCGCGCCCGGTTGCATTTCTGCTTGGCGTGCTTGTATGGCCCACAATCTTGTTCTCGCCATCTCGTCCACCTGTGTTCACATATAATGTATTGGCACCCAGAGGCATGACACCTTCTTCCCGTTCACCTGTGAACAACAATCCTTCACCTTTCAGCCCTTCCAGCAGTTCTTCATAGGATAGACTGCCATCATGGGACAGTGAATAATTCGTCAGCGTGCCACGCATATTTTTCCCGGCCAGAAAGGTATCGAGCTGATGCTTGATCAAACTCATCGACTTTCTGGCATTAATTTCGATAATAGGCTCCAGCTTCCCACCACGAAGTGTCATGGAATCAATGCATACATCGCCGTAATAACCATCCTGATACAATTGCCGTCCCACATCCTGCATTAAGCTAAAATAGCCCTCGCGCTCCAGCCGCTCTAAAAAAGCCCCGTCCGGCGACAAGGATTCCCGATAAGAGAATTGAGTATTAGCCAGCCATTGTACAGATAGGATATCGACACTTCCATCATCACCAATCGTAAATTGGCATGAAAAATCCTGCTCTTTCTCCTGAAAAGGCTCCAAAAGGAAAAGCACCCGTTTGCCTTTGCGCTCCTGTCCACGCAAATACGATACGATCCGGTCCAGCATTTGTGTCGAGGTAATGTGCAGGTTTCCTTTGCCCGATACGCCAAAATCATCCTTGATTAAAAAGCTTCCATCCCGCAGTAGCTTACGCCCCGCCTCAGCGACATCTGCAAACGAAGTCACGATATAGCCCGGGTTGCGCAAACCGAGACTGCGTTTCAGATCAGAGGAATACGTTTTGGCATTTACCTTGCGAATCGTTTCCAGCGGTGGCTGATGCAGTGTTATACCCCAAGCACGTGCAGCCTCCTCCACATGCGGTAAACCCGCAAACGGGCTAAGCACACAGCCTTCCAGTTGAGGAAACCCCTCTCCAGCATCGGCCTTGCGACTGCCCAGCAGTTCGAATACTGAAGCGGCCGATACGTTGCCTGCACGCTCCATGCCGTCGGTTAAATCCCGTTCGTTGACAGCCGGATGAAACCCCAACTGCGCGATATACTGACGATGTACAGGCGAAATAGCATAACGGGTCAATAACGCATCTCCCGGCTGGCAAAAGCTGAACAACAGTTCATCCATGGCTGCTACAATCGCAGAAGAAGCCCGGTCTGGCAGGGCTGGCAGGGAAGCTAACTGGGCATCCCGCCAGTAAGCCTCCGCTTCGAACGTTCCCATATACAAATGACGCTGATTCGGTATCGCATTCATATGATTCGCTTCCTTTCCTGCTTCATTATTGGCCCACTACACGGTAGCGCTACTGGCTCGCGCTCGTATAATCACGTAGAGCAAACTGCCATATCAGGCGGATGATCGCCAGCAGCCAGAGAGGTGCGAGAAATGCCCATACCACCAACCCGGTATCCATTTTGCCGAGAATGAACATGGGCGGAAAATTACAAATGACAAACACCGGAAGCACGAACAAACCGATACGCTGAATCAGATTACTGTACACGGCCATCGGCACATAGTTTGTCTCGAAAATGCTGTTGGACAGCTCCGTAACGCCGTTCGTGCGGATAATCCAGAAGGCCAGCAGTTGGGGGAGCAAAAATACGGAGTATGCCGTAAGCACTCCGCATCCGAGCAGCACAGAGAACCCTCCTGCGGTTTCAAAATTAAATGGCAATCCGAGCCGATACCAGCCGATCCCTGTCATAATTCCGCCGCCAATTACATTCGGCACGGTATAGCCCAGCTCAAATTGACGCAGTGTCACCATAAATTGCAGTGATACGGGTTTGGTCATGAGCACATCCAGTGAGCCGGTACGAATTTTGTCAGGCAGGCTTGTAAAATTACTGTAGAACAATCCACTATAAAATCCGCTCATCATCGTAAACACGCCGATATATAACAATATGGCGTCAGGAGACCAGCCGTTAATGTCCGTCCCGGCGCGGTATGGAACCGATGCGTACAGCAGCTTGATAAGCAAATAAGCCGTTTCAACCAGAAATGCAGTTATAAAATTAATGCGGTATTCCATCTGCGACATGACGGAAAACTGGACAAACTTCCAGTACAGTCTGATGTAGCGTCTAACGTTTCGGAAAACATTTTTCATGTTAACCCCCCACCGAGACAAAGCGTTTGACCCCGGCTTGCCACACCCAGCGTGATACGGCCGCCAGCACTACAATCCAGAGCCATTGCACGCCAATGCCTTTAGCGGCTTCCAGCAAAGTCAGCTTGCCCGTTAACGCATTCACCGGAAAAAATACGGTGTAGCTGAACGGCAGCAGACTGAACAGACGGGCCAAAACATCTCCAAAAATCGTCAGCGGAAACACGGTACCGCTAGCTACGTAAATGACAAGCGACAGTGTATAAAATAGCCCCGCCGATTCCGTCACCCAAAAGGCTATGCCGCTCAGCGCATAATAGACCACAAAATTAAGCACAAGCGCTCCCGGCAACGCCAATATGTAAAGCAAGATGTACGATAGCCCGAAGCTGATTTGTCCTTCCAGGCTAAGACATAACAGCAAAATAGCAGCCGCCAGCAGCACGACCGCGGACTGTATGACTTTGCCTCCGATAAACCGGCAAAAACGGTAAGCGAAATAATGCACAGGCTGTACCATGAATTTTGCCAGTCCACCTTCCTTGATATCTGTAGCAATTTCGTATTCAAAGCCCGTAGCAATCAGTTTTCCAGTTACTCCCGCCATGACCACATACACCAGCATTTCTGGCAGAGAATAGCCCAACACTCTTGCTTGTCCCGAAGAACCGAATACAGCTAGCCAGAGAAAAATTTGCGTCATGATCGGCAGCATAAATCCCGCCATTTGGAGCCAATAATTAGCCCGATACTCCATTTCGTTTTGCATGCCAAGCTGGAGTACCTTCACATATTTGTTATTTCGCATCGGCCAGCCTGCCCCCATCGTACAAATTGGCTATCCCCTCTTCCAGCGGGACGTCCTCAATCGTAAAATCAACGACAGGCAGTGCGTCCAAAATCTTTTTGGACCAAGCCAAGGTATCTTCTGCATCCAGCTCAAATACCGCCTCTATCTCCGAGTTGGAGCGAAGTTTGCCGAGGCTCGCCAATGTTAGGTTGGATACGGGGATCTCCAGTCGAACCTTAAGTAATTTACGGGCACCGATGACCTCATTCACCTTGTGTAAGTCTCCGTCATACACCAATCTGCCCCCGCTGATAATGATGGATCTACTGCACAAATCCTCAATATCCTTCATGTAGTGGCTTGTCAGCAGGATGGTCGTCCGGTGCGTGCGGTTATAGGCTTTGAAAAACTCTCGAATCCGCCGCTGAGAAACAAGGTCCAGTCCAATGGTCGGCTCATCCAGCAAAATGACCCGTGGACGATGCAGCAGCGCGGCGATCAGTTCCATTTTCATACGCTCGCCGAGAGACAACCGCCGAACCTGCACATGAAGCTGCTCCTCCACCCCAAGCAGAGTGACCAGTTCATCCAGCGCCTCTTTGTAACGGTTTTCATCAATTTCATAGATAAGCTTGTTCAGCTCGAATGACTCGCTTGCAGGCAAATCCCACCAGAGCTGGTTTTTCTGTCCCATTACAATGGAAAACTGACGTTTAAACTCTTTTTGTCGTTTCCACGGGGTAAAGCCGAGTACGGATGCCTCCCCGTCCGTGGGATGGAGAATGCCAGACAGCATTTTGAGCGTCGTTGTTTTGCCCGCTCCATTTGGACCGAGAAATCCGACAATTTCGCCTTCCTCAATGCTAAAGCTGACATTTTGTACAGCCTCTTTGGTCAGCTGCTGACGCCTGAACAAGTTTTGTAACGATTTGCGCACGCCCGGCTCCTTTTTGTAGTACGTAAATGTTTTCGACAATTGGTTTAATGTAATGGACGGCAATCAATTCCCCTCCTCTTTCCTCTGCGCGTAACCCCTGGATGAACGTGCCTGATAAGGCCGAGTGCTCTGGACTACTCGGCTGCTTGCTCTGCTAAAATCATCAGTTCCTCCAGCATATGCCGCTGTCTTTCAATTAAATGCAAAGCTCGTTCCGTAATCTCAGGCATCCGATGCTTGCGCAGTTGAAGCCCTGTTTTGTAAATATGCAGATTAAGCTTGTGCCAATCCGCGTACAGCCCCTGTGCCAATTCAATTACGTGCTGTGTTTGTGGCCCCAGCGTGGCTTGATGCAGCAGGCAATAATCAGCTGTATAATCCGTCAAATGAAGGGCACTGCCCAATCGCAGATTGTAATAGATTTCATGACAGTACGTCCGAAAATCCTGATCCTCCATGTCTGCCAACAGACGGAAGTCACCGACAAATGCCCGGTACCCCTCATCTCCCCGCTTGACCTGTTTGCCTGTTACAGCTTTCCCCGTTTGATTTTCCGACTCATTAGACGTAGGTACGCCTCTCCAGATGGCTTCGTGTCCAGTCAAATACTGTCGAATATGATGAGCACACGCAGCATGCATCTCACTTGGCGAAAGCGGGGCAGGCTGCTCCACCAGCCATGCATACTCAATAATGCCCTGCATCAGATCGTCGAGCCGGGCTGAGCCCACATAAGTCATGGCATGTCCCGAGGAATCGAGCAGGAAGCTATCATTCACCTGTGCTGTCCGTTCTTGCAAGTCCAATCCACACAACTCAATCACGTGGCCCCTTGGGTAATTTTTCACATATACATCGTGATAGGTTAAAGCGGTGCTCGACGTATGCAGCATGGTACCGTAGCCCGATGTGAGTACCCGCAACAGGTCGGTTTCATCACTGACACCAGCGACCCACGGTTCCACTCGAATAACAGGTCCGCCACTGGCTGCCATTTCTTGAAGCTGCTCTGGATATTTCTCAGGTCCGAAGCGCTTCAAATCTCCACCATACTCTGCGCACATACTCCCACACAGCATGAATAGCTCGGATTCGGCCATGTTCACCCCGTACCTCCGCAATGAGGTACGCAGGGAAGAATATACACAATGTTTCCCTGGAAGAGCGTTTGCCACTTCTTCTGCACCATAGTCCACAACGGAATCATTACGAGTCTCCATATCGGATCCCTGCATCAACCTTGTCTTTTCGGCGCCCTTATGCATATTTGCCCAGCAGACGCTCAATGCCTTGCAGTGTAGATAGATGCTCCAGCACTAGATCGTCGTCCTCCATCGTAATATCAAGCTCATTTTCCAACTCTACAATTAATTCCACAGCGGATAAGGAATTCAGCCCCAAGGTTCGCAGATCCTGATCCGGAGTCAACTGTTCCAGTTCTCCCGGAGCCAGTTTCAAAATCTTTTCCAGCAAGGGTACTACATGGTATACATCTGTTTTCATTTTTGATTCCCTCCAATTTATGAGCATCCTAATCCAGCAATGATACCTTCCAATTTGTGCGCATACGCATCAGCTTCCTGCCAGCTGTCTGCCAAAATAAGTGTGAAAATCCGGTTCACATAGCCCCGCTTCACAGGGATACCAGACAATGTACCCGCCGTATACACAAACACCCCTTCTGGACGTTCGGGCGTATAGAGCAAGCCCTCCTCCGCGAGCAACCCGCACAAGCGGCTGTAGGTGAGAGGTGTAGCGGTAACGTTGCGGTAATAACGGGATAATGTTTTATGCTGTTCTCCCAGGACGGATGACAGGAATGAAATATAGGTAGATAATGTAAACCTACCGTTAATCTCAATGACTGGAACCAGCAAACCTTCTTGGTCAACAAAACCGTCAATAGAGGCCATTCCTGTGTACCCAATGGAATAGAGATACGTACCCAGCTGATAGGCGCAACGTCTCACTTCTTCCTCCAGCGCATCACCAATCTCAGCCGGCACTTGAGATCCGATATATACGGTGCCATCCACGTTTTGTCTTTTTAGCGAAAACATCGTCACACCACCGCCCTCGTCAATGCAGAGCTGGTAGTTCAGATCCATCTGCTTATTGTGCCAGCGCTCCACCAGCCAGCCGCCGGAAGATGGCGACGAGCCGCCAAAGCGCCTCATCACACTCAGCAGCGTGTCCAGCTTGGACAGCTCGTCCAGCATATACATGCCTTGTCCCGAGGCACCGTGCGGCTGCTTGATAATCAGCTTCACAGGTCCATCCGATAAGTCAGCCAGTCTGGCACACTCCCTGCGGATCGCCGATTCGTCTGCACATACAGCGCCTTCGCTGACAGCAAAACCAAGCTTTTGCGCGGTCAGGCGGCTGAATATTTTATCATTCACCTGAGCACTGACCGCGGATGGAGCGCCGATCAGCTCCAGCCCGCAAAGCTCCGCGATCGCTTCCTCCTGCGGTGTGACCGCATAGGGGACGAGCCACGCTTTGGCTCCGCCGTTGCTGTGGCCTGCATCTGCAACCGTACGCAGTCGTGCCAAAAGCGCCTCATCCGCCAGCACCAGCTCTGAAATCGGCGTTAGCGGATCAGAAGGCTCCGGCACCTCAATACGCGGCAGGCTAAAGCCCAACCGTTGAAGCATGTCCAGAAACGCCTCATCCGGCTGTTCCCGAAGTACAATGACATCCTGACTTCGACATAGCAGGAGATTCATTTCCTCCATCCGGTTTACGACTTGCTGTTCATCCCGGTCTACCATGCCCCCCTTGCGGGGGGATGGATGCCACACTTGCTCTGCGCCGATATTAAACAGCCAAATCAGGACTCCATGGTCTCGTTCATGCGCAAGCGCTTCCACAAGGTTAATCGTTTTAGTCGTCACGTCTTGTCATCATCCCTCTCTCTTCCATCCAGTAACAAACAACATCCATAGAAAACTAAATGTACTTCAGAGAGCCTGCCCCATGCAGATACAATACGCTGCATTTGGAGCACACCGGAGTCAATCCTTCATGATTAATCTTTTGACGAGTTTTCTCATACGCATCCGAGTTCCATATCTCCTTCAGACTGTGCTCACGCATGCTTCCAATCGTGAATTCACTGAAAAATTTGCAAGGCATGACCTTCCCGTCTGGTAAAATATCTGTTCTGGAGGTGAGCGCCAAACAATGATTGGAACAACGACTGACCATTTCCTCGCCATGGATAAATTTATCAATTTCCTCATAATCCAAACCGGGCTGATAGCGCACGCGAATGTTCCATACTCGCTCATTGATCCGCTGTAGTTCCTGCATCAGAGGATCGATGTTATCCGGGTTGATTTTATATTTGAAAGCATGCCAGCTACTAATATTTTTTTCTTCAAGTTGTCGGAGCCAGGAGAAATTACGTGTAAAATATTCATCCATTTTGAGGGAAGTTTCTTTGGAAATGTACCAGGGGAACGTCAGCAGCACCAGATCCAGCCTTTTGTCCTCCAGCATTTGCAGAAATTCGTACATCCGTCCGATCATGTTATCGTTAATGACCGCATGGACAGTTACCCGTCCCTTGTACAATCCCTGGTCGCGCAGTTCAATCAGCTTATCCATCTGCCGCATTGTTTTTTGAAAAGTGCCTTTACCGCGGATTAAATCGTGTTCTCTTTCAAAACCTTCAATCGCTATTAATAACTCCAGATTTTCGGACAAATCCAAAATCCGGTCCAAATATTTATCAATAAGTAACCCATTTGTACAAAAGGTCATTTCGCGCCGATCTTCCGCCAGCACGTCCAAAATTTCATCAAAACGTCGATGAAACATCGGTTCGCCGCCCCACATGTACAGTCTGGACTTGGCTTCCTTGGTTTCGCTCAAAATTTGCCGGAGCATGTCCGGAGCAAGGTCCATGTTTTGTTCTTCTTTATCCATTTGGTGATGGTAGCCTTCCTCGTTCCATTCAAAGCAGTGTGTACATCTCAGGTTGCAGCGGTTAGTCAGCTTAATGCCGATCGTCTGGGGCATGTCCGTTTTGAAAGTAGGGTCCTGTGTGGCGTTACGGTAAGATACAGAAGCGTTTTTCAGGTTACGCTTGATGAGCTTGAACGCTTTCTCATCAATCAGCACATTGCTTTTGGGCTGCATGCTAACACCTCGTTTAATGGATTTTCAGGCACATGTACCTAGCTGTACGTCAGACCGTCTCCATTCCCTCCAGATGCGCTTGTTCCGCATCGCTGATCCCCTGAATGTAGCTGCAAAACGCATCTACCGAGCTCAAATGCTCTAGCTCAAAGGAATCAAAATCAATCTCCACATCAAACGCATCCTCCACTTGCAGCATGAAATGAACCAACTGCAACGAATCCAGTCCCGCATCATGAATAATGTCCGAATGTCCATCCAGCTTAGCGACCAGTTCAGGATCTTCCTTAACCGCGCTGATCATTTCAATCACTTGGCTTTGCATAGCAAACTCCTCCTTGTGAATGAGATTCTGTTCGTTCCACCCAACGATGCCCTCTGCAAAGAAAGCTCCTAGAAAAATTCCTTCACTGGAACTTTATTCAATTATACTCCTCCAATGAAGAGACAAGTCAATAGGTTGTTTTGTAAGTAAAACTCGCAATTTGTAAATTAATGTATGATAATTTCTACAATTTTCGCTGGCTATTTTTTCGCAAAATCTAATAAAAATTCTTCTCACATCTCTTGCATGAGCAGCAGAATTATTTTACAATACACGCGAAAATGTTTTTCTTTATATCCTTCTTATATACGATACTTATTTTCACACAAACATTCTACAGCCAAAGGAGCACAGCTCATGTCCCCCATTCTTCATACATTAGCCCATAGACTGGAGCAGCTTCCCGTACAGGAGCGCAAGCTGGCGGAATCCATCCTGCAATCCCCGGAAGATGTGTTGCATCTGGGTATTCGGGAGCTGTCAGAGCGTTGTGGTGTAAGTGCGGCGACCGTTACGCGGTTTTGCAAATCACTACATTTTAAAGGCTATCCCGATTTCAAAATGAAGCTGGCCGCCGAGTTGTCTCATTCCAACCGTAATGGTGAAGAATCCTATCAGGATATTGTCGCCGGAAATTCACTTTCCCGAATCGTGCAGGCTATTCAGGCGAACCATACCGCATCCATTGCAGACACGACCCGACTGCTGGATTTCAACAAGCTGGAGCAGGCCATTGCATGGCTGTCAGCCACGAGCCGCATTGATCTTTATGGCATGGCGACATCGTCGATTGTGGCCCAGGATTTTTACCAGAAGCTCATCCGTATTGGCAAGAACAGCACTGCCTTTGCAGATTCCCATATGCAGATCACCTCTGCCTCCTCGCTCGGAGCGGAAGATGTCGCCTTTGCCGTCTCTTATTCAGGGGAAACCCAGGAGACCATTGCGGCTCTACGCTGTGCAAAGGAACAGGGGGCCAAGACACTATCCCTAACCTCCTTCGGAAACAATACGCTGGCAGGCCTTGCGGATATTGCGCTATTTTCCTCTTCATTGGAGGAAGGAATGCGACGTGGGGATATGGCCTCTCGTATCGCCCAGCTTCATATTATAGATATTCTGTTTACAGGTATGGTGAGCGCGGATTTTGACAAATATATTCCAAGATTAGAAGGTTCATATCAACAAGTGAGCAAGCTCAAAAAACAACCAGGGGGTCACTAAGATGAACATACGCATTTTGAACAGCCGTGAAGACCTGAACGCTACTGCCGCCGCTGTGATCGCTAGCTTGCTGCTATCCAAACCACAGGCCATGCTTGGCCTGGCCACCGGTAGTACGCCGATTGGCATTTACCAACATCTTGCAGATATGTACCGCAAGGAACAGGTCAGTTTTGCACGCGCCTATTCCGTGAATCTTGATGAATATGTTGGTCTTCCCCCAGAACATCCGCAGAGCTATCGAAGCTTTATGAATGAGCACTTGTTCCAGCATATCGACATTCCCATATCCCATACACGTGTTCCTGACGGGAATGCAGTAGATCTGGCAGCAGAATGTGCAGCGCACGAGCAGGCTATTCTGGATCATGGCCCCGTGGATCTGCAGTTGCTTGGCATTGGTCATAATGGGCATATCGGCTTTAACGAACCCGGTCCCAGCTTGGCTGGAGCCACACATGTTGTAGATTTGAAAGAAAGTACGCGCTCGGCCAATGCTCGATTTTTTGGCGAAATAGATGCTGTACCCAGACAAGCAGTTACGATGGGGGTAGGCACGATTCTTAAGGCGAAGCAAATTATACTGGTGGCTTTTGGTGCGGATAAGGCCGACATTATAAAGCAGGCTTTAACTGGACCTGTCACGACTGAGTGTCCGGCTTCTTTGCTGCAATGTCACCCCAACGTACTTATTTTACTGGATCAGAAAGCGGGAGGATGGTTCAATTGAAGTCAGATGAAATGAGTGGTAACGTACCCCAGCTACTGTATGGGCAAGTTGTCGTTGGAAATGACATCATTGAAAAAGGGGTTGTCGTCATTGAGGGGCAGTCCATTGTTTATGCTGGTTCCGAGGGAAATTTGCCCGCCGATTGGACATCGGTAGTCTTGGCAAATCAGGAAGAAAGTGCAGCGAGAGCGGTAAAAATTGTGCGTCTGGAAGGAGGCTATCTGCTACCAGGCTTTATTGATATTCATGTTCACGGCGGTAACGGTGAGGACTTTATGGACTCCATTCCAAAGGTGCTGGATACGATCACCTCCTTTCACGGTTCACAAGGAACGACGGCCATGCTGGCTACCACCATGACCGCGCCCAAGGAACAGATTGACCGAGTATTGAGTGAAGTTCACGCATACATGGCACTACCTATGCCCTATGCTCAGTTGGAGGGCGTACATCTAGAAGGGCCGTTCATCAGTCCGAACTGGCCGGGAGCGCAAAACCCGGAACATATCGTGCCACCGAATCTCTCATGGGTGACAGAATGGGAGCAACGCTATCCAGGCCTTGTTCGCCAGCTCACGCTTGCGCCCGAACGGGAAGGAGCGCTGGAACTGATTGCATGGCTTTGCAGCCATGGCATTACCGCAGCTCTCGGTCATACAGATGCTACGTATGAAGAGGTTGAACAGGCAGCGACGGCGGGGCTGAACCATGCGGTGCATGCGTTTAATGCTATGACTCCGCTGCATCATCGCAAGCCGGGAGCCGCCGGAGCCGTACTTGCTGATCCGCGCATTGAAGCAGAAATCATCGCGGACGGCATTCATGTGCATCCCGCCGCCATTTCCCTGCTCGCTAGGTTAAAGCAGGCTCATAATCTCATTCTCATCACAGATGCCATGTCTGCTACGGGTCTGGAAGACGGGAAATATACGCTCGGCGATTTGCCGGTGATCGTGCAGGGCGGTGTAGCACGACTGGAGGATGGGGTCACTTTGGCAGGAAGCACACTAACGATGATTGAAGGCTTCCGCTATTTGGTTCAACATGTGGGTATGAGTATTCCCGCGGCATCACAAATGGCCAGCCTGAATCCGGCTCGATCCTTGCACATTGCTGATCGTACAGGTTCGCTTGAAGCAGGTAAACAAGCAGATATCCTGTTACTGGATGGAGACTTGAAGCTGCAAGGCGTATGGATTAAAGGATTGCGCAAATAATTCAGTTATAGTTATCATTCCCCAAAACTAAAGAGCTATCCACCAGCGTATTCGCTGAGATGGATAGCTCTTTCTTTGGCATTGCACACACTTATAGGGTTTGAATTAGCGATGATTCATCGGCGCGGGCGTATGATTTTGTGGGCGTGTGGGTGCTGTATTTTCCATTGGACGGTTTGTATCAGCCGCCGAGGTCGGGAATACACGTTCAATCACATCCACCATTTCATTGCTCAAGCCTCTAATCGGATGACCATTTTGCACACTGTGTGTAAAGTCAGTGGCTTGTTTGACAAAGTCCGGGTTAGCGGATACATGTACCTGTTCAATCGAAGGTGCAAATTGCTTAACTTTATTCGCGATACGGCTCTTGACTGCATCACTTGGTTCATATGCAGTTCTTGCTCCCTCGATTGTGGTGTTTCCGTTATCTCCGCGATTGTTGTCCGTCAAGCCACGCAACATACCGTACGAGCCTGTACCCATCGTACCGAATAAACCGTCATCACGACGCGCAGGTGTTCCATTCCCGGTAACTCCATTTCCGGCAACTCCATTGTCTGTCATTCCAGGCGTCGTAGTATCTGTAGTACGGTTTCCTCTAGTGCCATTAACGCCATTCACACTCGGTACATTACCGTTACGTCCAATACTATTAGCACCTGGAGTACCATCAATACTTGGAGTACCGTCAATACTTGGAGCACCGACACCTGTTCCGTTGGCTTGGTCTTTCAAGGAAACGGCTACATAGGCATGTCGTTCACCGACCAGCACTGTCGCAGACTTTACATCCGGCATCTCAGATATACGTTTGGACAAACTGCGATCGACTTGCAGATTACGGACTGGATGTCCGGTTCGGTTGCCATTTTCATTCAATGACATCCCGTCCATACCATTGGACTTAACCCCATAACGATTCACACCATCCATACCATTACGGTTCACACCATCCATATGATGTGTGCTTTGCGCGTTATAGCGTGTACTGTTCGTACGAACGTTATGATCGGCATTTCCGCACCCGGTCAAAGCAGCCATACTGGCGAGTAAAGCAGCAGAAATCGTAAAACTGATGACCTTCTTAGTTCCTGGCATGAACTCATCCTCCATACATTATAAAATGTGTGACGAGATTATCATGCGCTATGAATCATAGGGATATCCTGACTAAAAAATGACTAAAAAAATAAAATTTTAATGTAAATATGAAATACAATTGATGATTTACCACAAGATGGCATGTATAATAAGCTTGAAAAATACTTTATTTTACAAAGGAGGATTTTCAATTTGAAAAAGATCACTGTTTTGATGCTCATTTTTATGTTATCCGTTACTCTTGTACCCGTCGGCGCTTTTGCAGGCTCCACTACCCCCCAACCCCCGAAAGATCCCGCCGGAAGCTGGGCAGAAGGCCCACCACCTAATCGCGTTGATCCTGCCAAACCTGCATTATTATTCGTACATGGTTTGAACAGTAGCGCTGAAGTCTGGACCAAAAATAATAACGACATGCTTCATCGCGCACGTGATGCCGGATACCAGACGGCCACCATTAATCTGTACGATACAAATGGTACATCCCAGGATATGTGGGACAATGGTAAGCTTTTAGCCGACAAAATCAAGGTCATCAGTAATCACTTTGGAAAAAAGCTCATTGTCATCGCCCACAGCAAAGGTGGAGTGGATACTCAAACCGCTCTCGTATATAACGGAGCTGCTCCTTATGTTCAACGTGTCATCACCCTCAGCAGTCCCCATCATGGCTCACAACTTGCAGATCTCGCCTACAGCAGCTGGGCCGGATGGCTGGCAGACATCGTCGGCTCACAAAATCCCGGTACCTCCACTTTACAAACATCTTATATGAAGTATTTCCGATCCAAGACCGATGCACTCAGCAACGCAACTACAATTCCATTCTTCACGTTTGCTGGTGATAACTGGTCTGACGGCACTGCTTCCTACATACTCGGCGGACTTTACCTCTCAACCTTTGGTAAAAATGATGGGGTGGTCACAGTCGACAACGCTAAGCTCCCCGGCGGACGTGTAGTTAAAATAGGATCTTGGGATCATGCCAAGGTTCGTACCGGTTCTTACGTCTTCTCCCTGATCCAACCCTACCTCCAAGCGAACACTCCAGCATTGAATCAGGAAACTGAAGCACTTTCAGCATCTTCCCTGACTGCTTCTGCTGTACAATCCACCTATAACGAGATCGATAATTCATACTTTATCCGAGGCGGCGATTATAATGGAAAAGCCTCAGAAACCCTCACTGTTGAAAATGGTGTCAAATCCATTGATCTGGACTGGATCAGCGATAAACGTGTGAGTAAGCTGGAACTAACCAAGCCTGACGGTACCAGTGAAATTATTAATCTGAAAGCAGGCTATGATGACGATATTTTTGCTGGTGCCTGGCATCATAACGCCGTCATTCAAAATCCAAAACCGGGCACCTATAAACTGAACGTCACAGTTCCTGATCAAGGAGCATATCTCCTGATTGCACGTTACCAGGCTGTTCAAGTTCCAGAGCTGAAATACAATCTGAATGCAGTGGGCCCGAAGCTAAACCTGAAACCACAGGATTCCCCGGACAATGTTACACAAGTTACCTACCAAGTTCAATATTATGGTGATCCGCAGCAAGGAGTCACTTCTGCCTCCAAAGGTTTGACGGTACAGCAAAAAACCGTTAACCCTACCGGACAAATAGAGCTATCCAAAGCGGACAAGCCCGGCATCTATTCTGTAACCTATGAAATTAGCGGCACCACAGAGGCAGGTTATCCGTACCGTCGCACAGCTGTTCAATCCATCTATATTGATGCTGACGGCAATAAGTATGTTGACTAAATAAATCTACAACCTAAAAAGCCTGCGAACCCCTACATATATGGGGCGTTTGCAGGCTTTTATTCATTACAAAACATCCTGATAGAGGTAATACTTCGTTCCATTCGTTGTGTTCAATCCGTTGTCTGATTCCTCAGCTTATGAAGCCAATAGTAGCGGTGTAAATCCATAATAAAATGGAAAAGGACAAATGCCAGCATGGAGTATACACTGATCAATACTGCGGCAACTAATTGTTGTGTAGCAAATCCGAGGGAAAGATTAGCTATCAGATAACCAGCCCCAGTAAATGTGGTGATCGTCACTACAGGCGCTCTCTTGTTTTTTCCCTTAACTTTTGGTTTCTTCTTATTTTTTGAAGGATCTTTGAATTTGGCCAAATTATATTTTATAAAGAAATACAAGGCGACTCCATAAAGGGCAAAGGAACCTATAAAATACCATGAAGTATCCAGATCCAACATGCCATAAGCAAACTTTTGTGTCATGATCATGAAGCCCATAGAACAAATCAAACCAAATACACCACGGAATAAAATGTAATTAAACTGCAATTTGCGTGGCATGATGACCAGTACTAGAGCCCAAATGTTTATCATAACAATCGGTGGCAACAGTACATAAACGTAAACTGCAATGTATGGATTTCCCACTAAGGGGATAACCAGAAACAGATCTAACAGTAATAAAACAAGAATGATGACATTGGAACGAATACTGTTGACTGGGTACATCTTCATACTTTTCTCAAAAGAAGCCCTGTTATCACTCATAAACTTATAAGCCCTCCGTTAAATAAGTAAACCTACGGATAAGGATAGCCAAGGCTATATCCATTGTCCACTTTTTACTGTCTTTAACTCTTGTCGCAGTTCTTCCATAAAATCAGTCACAATGCTTTGGACAGCATCTTCACGGGACATACGGATATACCGACTGGTCTTTTGAATGTCTTCCTCGAACAATTGAAGTATCCTATACATGGCCTCCTGATCTCCACTTCGTACTAATTTTAGCAATTGGACGAACTCAGCATCCGAAATAACTCTTTGAGCATTTTCTTTTTCCATTTATTCACCGCCTGTTGGGATAGCTTTAACTCTTTTGCAATCTGTGCTTCGGTTTTATCTAGTATGTAAAGGTCAAAGATGATCATTTTTCCGATCTCAGAAGATAGAGAGTTGATAAGCTGTAATGTGTACATATTAGAGTTTGAAGATTCTGTAAAAGATAGGACACTGACGGCTTCGTTCTTTTCCATTACAAATTCATGATTGGTTTGTACCCGAGCACGATACTGGATTCTCCAGGCAATGCGGTACAGCTTCTTTCGATATTGTTCTACCAATGTTAGCTGAGACTGATCCATTGTAAATCACCCTTTCTCTTTGGATTTGACTTTTTCTAATCCTCATACTATAGGGTAATTTCCAAACCTATTCTACAACCAAAATCAGAACACTTGTTCTTATTTATTATACTATTTTTACAATCAGTTGTATATGGTTCTTTTAATTTACCTTCCTTTATATATGGCTAAAAAGGAGGGAATACATTGCAAATGGATGATGCTCTTTCTCTGGTTACCAACGTAGGCTTTCCAGCTGGACTTTGTTTTATTTTGTTGCGGCACATCCTGCACACGATGGAGGAAAAGCTGGACAAGCTGGATCTCTCACTTCATGAGCTGATTCAGGTTATCCAAGAATTAAACGACACTAACAATTCTTCTTCCAAAAGCAGCAAACCTGACGAGTAACGAACACAAAGAAGCTCCAGACGACGATCATCCGCCGTTGGAGCCTCTTTGTGCGCTAATTTAATTCTAATGATTATTTTCCAGTCTGAGCTTGGTCGTGTCCATTCTGTTCAGCACGGTTCACGTCAGATACTGACAGACCATAAGCCCAGTTACTTTGTGGCGGTACAATCCATACGGTATCTGGATCATCGTTAAGCGTCCAGCCCTGATAGACCAGCTGGGAATCATCCTTACCCAGCGATACGCTCAGCGTAAAGCGGTGAACAGGCTTGTTCAGCTCAGAGGCTTTGCGCAAGGCCTGACTGCTGGCTAGGTTTTTGATTTGCTGCGAGAGGGAAGTCGCCGTGTCACTGGCTACTGACTTTCCGTTCAGCGTCCAAGATGTGGAAGCACTGTCTCCGGTTCCGCTGTTACCGGAGGATTTGAGCATCCATGAAGCATTTTGGCCTTCCCACTCTATTCCGCTCAGCTTGGTATCGTCCCAATCGAACGGTGTTGTATCTATAAAATCATTAGCACCCAGCAACAACCCTGAAAGTGTATCGATAGGTACAGAAGCTATCTCTTTTTTGTCTGATAATACATAAACAGCATCTCCGGAAGGCAACGTTTCACCGAAGGCAAAGGTACGAACGTCACCCTTCTTGGTCTTAATCTCAATCTGATCATTGGTAGCGCTGATCCCATATTTGGCTACGTCTGTAGGAGAAGATTCCACCACTTCACCCAACTTTACATTTTGAATCGCCGCTAGCCAATTGTCTATTGTATATTGGTTTAATGGGTAAGTCCGTGGCTTGCTCATACTCCATTGGCCATCATGTTGTTCAAGTTCCACCGACTTGCCGTCCTTTCCAGTGATCGCGAAAGACGTAATATTCTCTTGCGTAAGCTGAACCAGCTGGCGAGCCGCCGGCGCTGTTTCACGAAAGAAGTTTTGGCTCTTTGCATAGATTATACCCGCTCCCAATACAACTAACAGTAGCACTGTGGGTATCCATTTTCTCATGCTCTTCTTCGCCTCCACCATAATAAGATTCCGATGACCGCGAACAGCAACGGCAATCCGATAACAGATATGGTCAATATCGTTTTCGCTTGTGCAGGAGTCAAGTAAGCTACCTTATAATCCTGCTCCTGACGAGGACGAATGGTGAGCCCATCAGAGTGTTCCTGCACATAATTCAGACTGTTCAGCACAAAGTCTCGATTGCCTCCTGTGCTGATCTCAGTGTCGCTTAAGAGGGCCGACGTTCCGAGAATAACGGCTTTGGGCTTGCCGTCTTTCCCTTCTACCGCATAACCGAGATTCAGCGGCCCCTGCGGGTCCTTGTCATCCTTCTGCGTTTCGTTGTTCAGCAGTCCTTGGATATTCGTTTCACCATAGCTGGCTGCAGAAGATTTCATCAAAAGCGTCGTCTTCCAATCCTTCTGCTCTCCTGCCTGCAAAGCAATAGACAGTGAAAGAACCGGGTACAGATTGGAAGCCGCCAACTTATCGGTGATCGCATGACTGCCAAAGGTAGGAACCGTCCATAGAGGTCCAAGTGTATTCGTCTGTTCCTGATCCACCACGATGGCATGAGTGTCCTTCACTCCATAATCAGCTGCTAATGCATCAAGGTTTTTCCAATCGGACCCCATGTTCGGGTGAAAGCCTAGTGCCATAAAAAGCTTTCCGCCATCATTCAGATACGTACGAATACTCTTCAGTTCCGTTGCACTGATATCACGTTCTGGTCCGACAATAGCCAATACAGACGCATCTTTGGGCACGCTACCCGCCTGATTAAGCTGAACTTCCTCTGTTTTCACATTATCTTGTGACAGTGAGCTGCTTAATTCAGTCATTTGGGACAATGGGATTTCCTCATGTCCAGTCAGAAAGACCACTTTCCCTTGACGGGTAGATGATAATCCCAACAGTCCACTAGTCAGCTTTTCTTCCCCGGTAAATTGGTATGCCCCTTCACCACTCCCCTGAGCTTGCGTAAATAGACTCCCAATATCTATAACCCGCTTCTTCTCCCCCTGCACCAACACAATAGATGCTGAAGTAACACCATATTGCTTGGCCAGTATCGGTTCCTGATTCAGATCGTATTGCTCGACTTTGAGCTTGTTGTTACGCTTGGCATATTCATTCAGCATGTCCGTAACATCCCGGTTCAGCTTCTGATTTTGTGAAGTAGATACGGTAAAAGCAATGAGCCGTACGTCTTCCTTTACCCCCTGGATGGTCGTCAACGTTTGGTCAGACAGCGTATACTGCTTGCCTGCCGTCAGATCCAGTTGAAAGCCCCCTAACGACCGCAGAAATAACGTCAATAAAATAAAAATCCCTACAGCAGCAACTGATAGTACCACACTATTGGTATGACCCAGCCATTTTTTCATATTCATTACCTCCACCGTTTCCGTTCGACCACTTGGATGCTGAATAGCAAAAAGAGCACCGCCACTGTCACGTAGTACATCACATCGGCTCCATTCAGCAATCCTTTGGTGAAACTGTCAAACCGTGCGGTTAGTGAAAAAGGTTCCAGCCATTGCTGTACCGCCGCAGATGCACCCGTCTGTCCACCAAACGAATCCAGCATCCAGAACACAAGTAAAATAATAAAACCGACGACCGCTGACATCATCTGATGCTGTGAAAGCGTCGAAGCGAATAAGCCGATCGCCATCATGGCTGCGCCAAGCATAAATAGACCGATCACAGATGTAAATACTAGTGTCCAATCCAGCGACCCATAAAAGGACATCACGACCGGATACGCTAGACTGCACAGCACTAATATGAGCAACATGCCCAGCGACGCCAAAAATTTACCCACGATCATTTCCGTCACACTCACAGGGGAGGTAAGCAGCAGTTCATCCGTACCTTGCCTGAATTCCTCCGCAACCAGCCTCATCGTGAGTAATGGGACGACGAACACCAGCATGGACAAGGTGTCACCGAGTACCAGCCGATAGTCCAGAATGCTAGGCTGATACATAACAAAATTTGTATAAAAAAGTAACCCCGTCAGCAGCATGTACACTGCAAGCGCAAAATAGGTCGTTGGTGTCCACAGATAGGCTTGCAGCTCTTTTTGACAGACCGCGAACAAACGCCTCATGACCGATTACCTCCTGTATCCTTATCTTCTTCAGCCTTATCGTCGCCGGATGCAGCATCTCCATGCTCCACCGTGATAGCCGTAGGGGCTGCATTCTCCGAGGAATGTAGATCTTGTACTGCTGGATCGCTGACCTGACTTTCTTCCGTCTCGCGGGTCGTTAACTGCTGGAAGATATTTTCCAAGCTAAGGCTTTCTTTTTTCATCTCCAAAATCGGAAGCTTCGCATCAGACAGCACATAAAATAGTTCTTCGCGAAAATCCTCACCGGAGGCTCCTGTGAGTAGCAATTCGGTCATATCTGGCTCTGCGGCAGTCAGCTTCGTGTTCGCTGGAGGCTGCGTGGCCGCCATAGATTCAACCTCTACTTTTCCCCAAGTACGCAGGACATCCAGCACCTGCTCACGCTTCCCTCTGACCTCCACCTTCACCTTGAATCCATCTTCCATCGAACCGCCGAGCGCGTCAGGGCGCCCATCCATGACCAGTTTCCCTTCATGAATGATGAGAACACGATTGCACAACGCATCCACCTCAGGCAATATATGCGTGCTAAGCAATACCGTATGATTTTCGCCAATTTCCTGAATGAGCTGACGAATCTCCAAAATCTGATTGGGGTCCAAACCCGAAGTCGGTTCATCCAGCACCAGTAAATCCGGGTTATGAATAATCGCACCTGCCAGTCCCAAGCGCTGTTTATACCCTTTGGACAAACTGCGGACTAATTGTTTTTCCCGCCCATTCAGTCCCAGTCGGGACATCATCTCCGAAATACGCAGCTTCTGCTCTCTCGCAGGCACGTCACGAATACTAGCTACAAACTTCAAATAGGATCTTACGGACATATCCTCATACAAAGGGGGAGTCTCCGGCAGATAACCGATTTTGGAACGGGCCTGTCTGCCCTTATCCTGAATCGGGATACCATCAATCGTAATCACTCCCTCGTTGGGTTGAAGATATCCTGTAATCATGCGCATCGTCGTCGTTTTACCCGCACCATTCGGCCCCAGGAAACCAACAATTTCACCGCGCTGCATTTCAAAATCCAGCTTATGTACACCCCGGTTGCCCTCATACCACTTGCTCACCTGCTGTACTTTGAGCACATGTTCCACCCTTTCTTTTATCGTAATCTTCTCCCTGCTGCTCCCCTACTTCCCTCCCACCTAAAATGTTGCATCAGTAGCGGGTAGCAGCGGAGCGGAGGATTTGGAGCTGGAGAAGCGTCCGCGTTCGCCTTTGCCTTGGGATTTTTACCTTTACATGTCTTATTTAATCACAGAAAAATCCCACGGCAACAGCGATCGGAAGCCCAAAGCCTTCGCGGAGCGGTCTCCTCGCACCTTATGCTACACTTTTAAATTCTAATAATAATCCCCCACATATAACTCCAGCTTAACGTCACTTAAATAGAAGCTTAAAATAATGTGTCTGAAATGTGAACACAAAATTACACATCTACCCTCAGAAACTTGTACGGTTCGCTAAGGTATGGATTCGCATCTACTATCATTACAACGTGTGAAGGGAGTGTATAAAAGCGATGAGTGTATTGTTTACCAATCTAGTTTCTAACGGCGACTTCGAGATCGGATCAACCCTTTTTTGGAGCTCTGTCAATGTGACTGTCACTAACTTATCTGTAAAAAAGACAAACTTTTATAGTGCGATCCTGGCAGGAGGCGCAGTAGATGCATCTCTTTCCCAGGTCGTTTTTGCTGCACCAGGCGAAAGTTATACGTTAAGCCTTTCAGCTGCAAAAATAGGAAGTCTGTCCAGTCCTCAAGTTAACATTTTTCTGTATTACTATGACGCAACCTTTGGCTTCCTTGGCACGGGGCTAACTACCTATTTGAGTGCAGGTACATTACCAGACGCTGTGAATGGGACATGGCAAAGCCTATACGAAGTAACAGCTCCTGTACCAGCCAACGCAGCCTATGCCTTTTTGGTTATTAGTAAAAACGCCTTGGCTAACACCGCTGATGTAGCTATTGATGCCGTTGCTCTTGTTAAAGCAAGTGCAGCTGGAGCTGTGGGTCCAGCCGGACCTGCCGGCCCAACTGGTGCTACAGGCGCTAGTGGCGCTACAGGTGCTACGGGGCCTGCGGGTGCCACAGGCGCTACGGGCGACACTGGCGTTACCGGACCTGTCGGGCCTACGGGTGCCACGGGGGACACAGGTGTTACTGGACCTGTCGGACCTACGGGTGCCACGGGGGACACTGGTGCTACCGGACCTGTCGGGCCTACGGGTGCCACGGGCGACACAGGTGTTACTGGACCTGTCGGGCCTACGGGTGCCACGGGCGACACTGGTGTTACTGGACCTGTCGGACCTACGGGTGCCACGGGCGACACAGGACCTGCTGGACCTATCGGGCCTATCGGGCCTATCGGCGACACAGGCGCTACTGGACCTACCGGACCGTTTGGATTTACTGGCCCGATTGGGCCAACAGGAGACACTGGTCCACAAGGACCGATTGGGCCTACCGGACCTACGGGGCCGACTGGACCTACGGGGCCTACCGGACTCTAACCTCCTTTTCTACCACATCATGTTTAAGCGATGTACCATACCTTATCGACAAAGCCGCACAGCATGTTAAAGCTTTGTTATCCTTGCCCTGCCGCGATTGTGGCAGGGCTTCTATAAATCAGACCTCTTTTAAATCCAACTTTATGTTTGACCTGAACCCTTAGATGGTTCCCAAAGGAGTGATGCTCAATTGATCAGTATCAGCCTGTGCATGATCGTCAAAAATGACCAAAATACGATTGGCCGTTGCCTGGAATCGGTCCATCCTATTGTGGATGAAATCAACATCGTGGACACAGGTTCACAGGATCGGACCATTGACATATGTCGCAACTTTACGGATCGAATTTTTCCATTTGAATGGGTAAATCATTTTGCCCTTGCACGTAACTACTCATTTGAGCAAGCTACGCAGGAGTACATTCTCTGGCTTGATGCCGATGATATTTTGAAGGAGCAGGATGCCGTCAAGCTGCTTGAGCTGAAGCAAACCCTTGATTCCTCAGCCGTACCAACCGTCGATTCCGTGTCTATGAATTATCATTATGGCTTTGATGATCATGGCAATGTCACCCTACATTTTCGCCGAAACCGCTTGATCAGAAGGTCAGCCGGATTCCGTTGGCACGGAGCCGTGCATGAGTACCTCGCCGTAGACGGGAATATTCAACATGCCGATATCGCCATAACTCATACCAGAACACATACAGTCTCTCCAGGAAGAAATCTGCGAATTTATGAGAAGTTGCTCGCCCAAGGTCATGCCTTCTCTCCTCGTGACCTCTACTATTACGCTAACGAGTTAAGAGATAATGAAAGATATGAGCAGGCCGTGCAGGCTTACCAGAATTTTCTGGATACCGGACAGTGCTGGGTAGAGGATGCGATTAGTGCATGTAGCAAAATGGCCGACTGTCTGCAAAAACTTGGCAAGCTGGAGCAAAGTATTACCGCGGCGCTCCATAGTTTGACCTTCGATACGCCCAGGGCAGATCTATGCTGTCGGATAGGTCATTATTTTTTGCATAAAAATGAGATCTCCAAAGCTATTTATTGGTACGACATGGCTACCACTCTGAATCCTCCCGACACGATGGGCCCGGTGCAGGACGCGTACCAAACGTGGTTTCCTCATATCCAGCTATGCATTTGCCATTTTCGGATGAAGGATTACACACGTGCGAATTGGCACAACGAACAAGCTGCAATGTACGTTCCCAACGACCCGCATGTCCTGCATAATCGGCAATTTTTCAGCTCAATCCTGAATCCTCCCCAATAGAGATGTCTCCCATACTCACCCCTCAATCTTTAAGTAAGTCAAAGGAGGAGCAAGCGGAATGCAACAATCGAATCGGTACAAGATAGCTGTCTATGCCATTAGCAAAAATGAAGCCCGATTCGCCAAACGCTGGATGCATACCATGCGTGAAGCCGATGTTGTCATTGTAGCGGACACCGGCTCTACAGACGATACTGTTTCCCTGCTACGCGAAGCGGGTGCAGAGGTGCATCGTATCGAGGTAACTCCTTGGCGTTTTGACAAGGCTCGCAATGAGTCCCTACGGCTGGTCCCTGACGATGTAGATATTTGTGTCTGTACGGATCTGGACGAAGTCTGGGAGGAAGGTTGGCGGTCGCGGCTGGAACGTAACTGGAAAGAAGGAACTACCCGGATGCTATATGCCTTTACGCATGGACAGCCTGGGCAAGATACCGTTTATACATGGTTCTGGAAAGAAAAAATACACACTCGTCACGGTTACCGCTGGGTACGCCCGGTTCACGAGGTGCTTGAATATATCGGGGAGGGTGAAGAACGTAGCATTCGATCCGATCAGCTCCGCTTGTATCATGATCCCGATCCGCACAAATCCCGCAGCCAATACCTTCCGCTGCTGGAGCAGTCTGTGCGCGAGTTTCCCGAGGATGACCGCAACATGCATTACTTGGGGCGAGAATATATGTATCATGGCCGCTGGGATGAGTGCATTACTACACTGCAACAACATCTTGCCATGCCGCAGGCACGCTGGGCAGATGAACGCAGCGCTTCGATGCGCTTTATTTCTAGAGCCTATAAAGCAAGTGAACAATGGCAGGAGGCAACACGTTGGTTATACCGGGCTATTGCGGAAGCGCCGTATTTACGTGAACCTTACACGGAAATGGCTCAGCTGGCCTATCATACACGGAACTGGTCCGCCGTCTATCATATGGTTGAAGAAGCGTTGCGTATTTCAACACGACCCGATACGTACATGCAAGAAGATTTTTGCTGGGACGCCACACTGTATGATCTTGGTGCCCTCGCTTGCTACGAGTTAGGCCTTTTACACAAAGCTTGTGAATTTGCGAGAGAAGCAACAGAGCGCTCCCCGGACGATTCTCGCCTTAGCCATAATTATGCGCTAATTCAATCTAGGCTTCCATAGAAACCCACACCCCGTCCTGTAGGTTGAATAACTTGGTATAGGAGCTTGTGATTGGCAAAGGAGGTTATTGAGATCAAAGTTCTATTTACTTTTTATATACCGAGCGGCGGCGTAGAAACCTTGAACCGCCAACGCTGTAAAGTGCTCATGCAGGACGGGATTGAATGTCATCTTCTCTATTATCAGCAAGGTACAGGGATGCAAAACCTGAACGGCGATATTCCTGTATTCATGACTTCCTCTGAAGAAGAAATTCGAATGCTGGTAATGACTAACCGCTATGATGCAATTATCGTCTCATCGGATTATCCTATGCTCCCCAGACTGCGAATGTTGGGCTATCAGGGGGTATTAATCTATGAATCGCAGGGCTTTGGTTCTCACGAAGAGGCTGCTTGGGTGGTCGCGGATGCAGTTCCGTATCTTCAGAGACATGCCAACGCGGTGCTCTTGCCCAATACAACTCATCTGGTGCAGCTATTTACCGACATGTGTCCATGGCTTAATCGTTATGTATTTCCAAACGTACTGGATACCAGCGTATTTAATTATGTACCTAACACTCCTCCGATCAATCCGATTATTGCCTGGGTTGGGCGGTTGGAGCCCAACAAGAACTGGAGGCATTTTATCGACATTTCTTACTGGATGCTGCAAAACCGTGCGGATCTTCGAATCTGGATGTTTTATGATGACACTTTGTCTCAGCCGGAGGATAAAATACAATTCGAGAACATGCTTGCTCAGCTTGGCATGTCCTCCATTATCGAGCGTTTTAAAAGCGTACCTCATGCCCAAATGCCCCTGTACTACTCCATGATTGGCGACTCAGGCGGCTACCTGCTATCGACCTCGCTGGTAGAGGGCTTCGGCTATGCGGTTGCTGAGGCGATGGCCTGTCGTTGCCCGGTATTAAGCTCTGATTCAGACGGAGTACGAGCATTCATTGACCACAACGAAACAGGTAAATTTTATCAGCAGGGAGACATCTTGCAGGCGATACTGCAAGGACTAGACCTGATGAACAACGTACCTCAACGCGAATCTATCCGCAGGAAAGGGCTGGAGCGAATCGTTAGTCTGTTGGCACCGGATAAATATGTGCGCTCCTTCCGGCAGATGATGAACACGCTGGGTGTGAGGTAACTAAAAAACAGCTGACGACAACCCTTTTTATATACGGGCCATCGTCAGCTTTAACTTGCCTTTTTATTATGGAATATTGTAATCTATCTAATCTTTAGTAAGCGGTCTCCTGCATGAATATCCTTGGGATCTTCAACTAAAATATCCGTGTACACGGCTGTATTGGTTACAATGACGGATGTGGTAATATCATATCCTTCATCCCCTATAGCTTTGGGATCGAATTCAACCAGCTTGTCCCCTTTTTGAATCGTATCCCCTTCAGACACAAAGGAAGTGAAATGTTTTCCTTTCAAGCTGACCGTATTAATCCCAATGTGAATGAGCAGTTCAACTCCATCCTCAGAAATAAGACCGATGGCATGCTTGGTTTTGAAAACGGTAACAACAGTTCCGTTAAATGGTGCATAGGCTACTCCTTCTTTCGGAATAATTGCGGCCCCCTGGCCCATCGCACCGCTGGAAAAAGCTTCATCTTTTACTGTGGTTAAAGGAATCAATTCACCGTGTAGAGGACTGAATACCGCTTTTTCTTCTTCTTTGTTTTCATCTGCAATTTTAATCTCAGACGCAGGTTTTGCATTTTTATAACCGAAAAGATAGGTCAAAATAAATGCGACTACAAAAGCTACTACCAAAGATATAATAAAGCCGATGAAGCCTGCATCCATGCCTTTTGGATTAATGAATAGAGGTATACCAAAAATGCCGCCTGAGGCAAATCCATATGCCGTTGAGCCGAGTAAGCCTGCAGCAGCTCCTCCTATACCTCCAGCGATCGAGGCTAAAATAAACGGTTTTTTGGCGGGTAAAGTAACCCCGTAAATAGCTGGTTCAGTAACCCCCATCAAACCCGCAATTGTGGCAGAAGTGGCGATAGGTTTTAATTTAGGGTCCCGTGATTTCAAAGCGATGGCAAATGCCGCACCTGTTTGCGCAAAAGTCGTACAGAAAAGCATACCGTTAATCGGATCAAACCCGTTTGTAACTACATTATTCAGGAGAATTGGAATGAATGCCCAATGCAGACCAAAGATAATAATGCCCTGCCAGAACCCGGCCAGAACGAGGCCAGCTACAGCCGGACTTAACTGGTAGATCCACATAGAGCCTTTGGCTAACCCATCGCTGACTATAGTTGCTATCGGTCCGACAACCAGAAAAACAAGCGGTGATATGATGACCAAGGTCAGAAAAGGCACCATGAACATTTTAATGGAAGCAGGTGCATACTTACTTATCATTTTTTCGACCTTAGCTGCCAAGAACGCTCCAATAATGATAGGTATAACAGAAGAAGTATAATTAATCAGAACAACAGGTATGGTCAAAAAGGACAGCGCCGTTTTATCCGTAAAGGCGGAAGTAATGGTCGGGTACACCATCGCTGCTCCCAAAACGGCAGACAGATACGGGTTTCCTCCAAATTTTTTACCTGCTGAAAACCCTAGAATAACCGGAAAGAAATAAAACATTGCGTCTGCTGTCGCATATAAAATTTTATACGTGCCCATCTGATCAGTCATCCAGCCCAGGGATGTGCATAAGGCTAATAGTCCTTTTAGAATCCCCACAGCAGCGAGCACACCCACAACGGGCATGAACACACCTGAAATTACATCGACAAAGCGGCTGAATAGGCTCGCTTTTTCATTCTTTTGATCATCTTCAACCATCTGATCTCCATGCTTTACTCCCATTGTATCCAAAAGAGCTTCATAAACTTTGGGAACCTCATTCCCGATGACCACCTGAAATTGGCCACCACTTTCTACAACGGTAATGACACCGTCAATCTGCTTGATCTTTTCTTTATCTGGCAATTGATTATCCTTCAATTTGAATCTCAATCGAGTGACACAGTGAATGACACTGTTCACATTTTCATTTCCGCCCACGGCACTCCATACTTCTTTGGCTGTTTTTTTATGATCCATCATGTTCACTCCTTCTTGGATGCGCTTTCTATTTTTCTATTCGTAGTAGCTGGATGTGCTATAACTGCGACAATTACGGCACTGATCCCGCCTGCAAGTTTGCCCACGATCATGGCAATCACCATATTCTTGTCCATTCCTGCTACAAAGCCAAGATGTCCCCCCAGAACGAAAGATCCACTGACAGCAAAAGCAATACTGATCACTTTTCCTCTGGGCTCCATCTCTTTAACTAAAGTGAACGTAGGAATATTATGAGCAAGACTAGCTACCAGACCCGCAGTAGCCGATGGATCTATGTTTAGCAAACGTCCTGCCCGTTGAAGCGGATTTTTAAATATTTTTGTAATCCAAGCAACCAACGGAAACGCACCAGCCAATACAATAGCAATCGTTCCAACCGTTTGCACACCGACAGACAACGGAGCCATATTGGGAATGATCACAAATCCAGTTAAGGTTTCGACCCCAATCGCTGCCAAACCGACAAGGGATAGAAGCCTAATGCCGTTACCAAACCACTTGAACAATCGGATCGTAAGCTCCGTAAATAGACGTAAACCCAGCATAATGATTATTGAAAGAAGCATGGGAATAATCAGATTTTTTAAAATCATCATCACGTCAAATCCGGCGGTCATTCCCCCTATGAAACAGCCAACAGGAATTGTACTGATACCGATTAAGATTCCTTTTGCAAAATATAGATGATCCTCTTTTTCCAAAATGCCGAGGGCAACCGGAATCGTAAATACGAGCGTTGGGCCAAACATGGTCCCCAGAAAAACCCAGGAAAATAAACCCGCTTGCTGGCTGTGCGCCATTTCTGCCGCAAGTGCGTATCCTCCCATATCTACCGCCAATATCGTATTGGCAAAGGATGCCGGATCGGCACCCATTGCCACATATAATGGTGAAACAATAGGAATCAACCATGAGGCGAGTACAGGAGCCAAGGAAACAATTCCTATCATGACCAGAGCAAGAGAACCCATGGTCATGAGCCCATTGTTGAAGGCTTGTCCCAACCCCCAGCGATTTCCCAAGCATTCATCCAATGCACCCAGCACTAAAAAAAGAGCGATAACATACATCACAATATCGTTAATGGACATCCTGTTGCCTCTTAATACACATGAACTTTATGATTTTCTGCGCTGTCATAGGTGTCGAATACAAGCTGAAGGGTCTTGATATTGTCGTGACCACTCGTTTGAAACTCTTTTCCCGTGTTGAGACAATCTATAAAATGAGCTTGTAGCTTTTTATGGCTTTCCTCATAGTTTAATTCAGTCTTTTCAACCAATACTTTTTCGACTCCCTGATTATTAATGAGAGATAATTTACCTGTGTTATACAGTTTTAGGGTGGCCTCATCGCCTTCAATCACCAGCTGTTCTTTATGATCGGGAAGGACCTGCTCTGGAAGCTGCCCATTGAGTTCCCTACGAGTCGCCCAGCTCATGTCCATAAGACCAAAATAATGTTCATAACCTAACATAATAATGCCCGTGTCTTCTCCCTGTGTGTAGGGGCTGACTCGCTTGGTTTCCGCATACAAACGCTGAGGTTCACCGAATAAGAAACGCCAAGTATCCAGCCAATGAACTCCCATTTCATAAAACAAAAGCTTGGGCATATCTCTGAAAAATGGCTGCGGCAGCTCTTTTTCCGGAGCAAACCTCGGCGAATAAAAATCCGTATGCGTATAACGTATAACATTCATATTCCCAACGATATTCTCTACCAGCAATTTTTTTATAATTTGAAAAGGCTCAAGCCAACGCCAATTTTCGGTCACCATAAGTCTGACTCCTGCTGCTTCAGCAATACCTACAATTTGCTCAGCTTCCTCCACAGAACGTGCAAAAGGTTTTTGACACATCATATGTTTTCCGGCTGCGGCCGCCAGTCGAACCAGTTCCAGATGTGTCTCAGGAGGTGTAATGATGTCCACGACATCAATATCCGCTTCGCTTAGCATTTCCTCCAGACTGGTATAGCAATATTCAGTAGGGATATGGAATTGAGCTGCTTTTTCAAAAAGTAAGCCTTTATTTCGATCACAAAATCCTTGGATTTCTACATCCGAGATACACTGCCATGCTTTTATATGTTTTTCCGACCAATATCCCGTTCCAATGACGCCGATTTTCCACATGGTGCTTCACTCCATCCACATTCTTCTCTGTTTTTATTTCGTTCCGATGATGACAACATCACTTTCAAAGCTGTGCATGTCTAGCACCGATTGATCCTTTTGGACGGACACGTCGGTTTGGGCAAACCGCTTCCCGGCTAAATCAATCGTTGTAAACTTGTAATCCTGCACGTTAATACTTAGCGATACCTTCGTGTTAACCGGGACATACAAGACAATGGTATTCTCGTTCCCCGCAGCTCTGATTTCCTCTGTCTTGTTTAAAACAATATCCAACGGTTTTACGCCAATCAGGTTATACATTTCAAACAAATATTTAATAAAGGAGTAATCCCATGCGCCCTCAAATCGCAATGCTGTTCTCCAATCATAGGGACTATCGAATCCTTCCCCTTCTACAATGCCGAATTTCTTTCCTTTTTTGTGCCAGCTCCAAATGCCATGCGCTCCGTAGGTAATGCCCGCACCTCCGCCTGCAAGGAGGCTTTGCCATGCTACTTTTCTCACATCCAGTGCTGTGTATCTGCCATACACATTGCGGCTATAACTAATTTGTTCATAACATGGCTCTCCATTAATGACAGGCCGTATATCCGGCTTATGGTAGAAATGTTGAGCAATCTCATGGCCCACATGCTGAAACTCGGAATTATGTCCTGATTGATACATATAAAATCCAAGACCCTGGTGTTTCTCAAAGGCTGGAGGAATTTCTCTCAATCTTCCTTGAATATGCAGCGTAGTCAAGCTTGCAGGGCTTAATTGTTGTACAATTTCCAGTGCTTTTAAATAATAGGAATTGGCACGTTCGGTCGGAAAATCACTATCTCCGCTGATCAGAAAAATAGGATCAAATGGAGAAAAACGGTTTACGACGTACGTTACATAGGGTTCAACGCATTCAAACGGCATTTTATTACCCTTTTGGAACATTTCAGCCCATGTATCCGGCACATAGTTACACCACAATAGAACCAGGGCTGGAACAAATCCACGCTCTACAGCCATTTTCAACATGATTTCTGCCCGGTCAAAATAAGCTTCGTTTAATGTATGGTAGTCGAAATCCCCATTTTCCAGTAATGCAAACGGCTGTAGATTCAGATCCGATTCACTTGCATCCCATTGTCGGAGCATGTTGATTTGCAACACATTGAAACCTTGCATCTTCCGATAGTCAAGATAATCGCTCCACTCCTCTATCGTCGCGTTGGTAAATACACTCCAAACCGTATCTGCCAAATAAAAAAAAGGTTTTTCCTCTTTTGTAAAACTTCTTTGATTTTCAGCCATGTTTAAACTCAAATAAATCACCGTTCCTCTCTTGCTGTATTCACAAAATTCTCTAAACAAAACTAAATAAACAACTAAAATTATATGATTATTTCGCAAATTAAACTAAATTAAAGCGCTTTACACTTGAATATTAACACTATAAATCATAAACGGTCAACGAATTTTTATTTTTAGTTATTTAGTTTAGTTTAGTTTATAAGCTAAACTTTCTTGCAGAGTAATGATATAATTTATGTAGTTTAGTTCAATAGGGGGTTCCACATTGAAAATTGATGATATTGCAAGGCTTGCAGGTGTTTCGAAATCTGCTGTTTCTCTTGCTTTTAATAACAAGCCCGGAGTCAGTGAAGAAACCAAGGAGCAAATTCTAAAAATAGCCCAAGAGCATGGATATAAACCACGCACCATGAAGACAAGCAAGGAAGTTATTAAAAATCATCATGTGATACGCTTTGTGGCATGTAAAAATACAGACATCGTAACAGAACATTATGATTCACTTCCATTTTTCAATGAGTTAATTCATCATATTACCAATCAGGTGAGAGAACATGGAAACACCTTGATTTTTTCGTCTTTTGATAGCCATAGCCTGGAAGAAGAATTATCTGCTTTGGAAAAAGATCAGCCTTCTTCAGGCATACTTCTGCTTGGTACCAATTTAACTTCTGAGACTATTCATTCCATACAATCCATTCATTCCAATATTGTGATTCTGGATACTTGCTTTGAACACGTCGATGCCAGTTTCGTATCTATTAACAACTATCTTGGTGGGTATCAGGCAGGCCAATATTTAATTCAGTCAGGACACAGAAAGATAGGATACGTACAATCCAGTACGAGGATTCTTAACTTTACAAAACGAAAGGAAGGGTTTATGGCTGCTTTAGAGGAGCACAATCTTTCCATAGAAAATGGGCTTACATTTGATATGCATCCCATGCTTGTGATGTCACAGGACGCATTTAAAACAGCTATTCATGAACTGAATGAGCTACCTTCGGCCCTATTTTGTGAAAATGATTATATGGCGATCAGTGCCATTAAAACGTTTCAAGAAATGAATATTCGAGTGCCTGAGCAAATTTCCGTCATGGGATTTGATAATATTCATGAAGCCAAGGTGATTAGCCCGGAACTCACAACCATTCATGTGAAAAAGGATATTTTGGCCCGAACTGCTGTAAACTTGCTTATGGAGAGGCTTAACCATCATCAGGGGCATCATACCCAGGTTCTTGTGAATACAGAGGTTATTGAAAGAAGATCTTGTTTAGCCTTGAAATGACCTATGATCATTGGTTTATTATTGCTTGCTCTCTCTATGATTTTAGAATAAAGCCGCCGTGTTGGCGGCTTTTTCTATTACGAACTCCATATGGGATATTCAAATTTATCGTTATTCGTTGAAATCTTCCTCTGTCAAATCCATATTTACGCTCGCAGCAGTTCGACTGCCGTCGGCCGCGGCAAAAATCAACTGGGAAGGCATGAAGTACGATGAATCCCCGGCAGCATATACACCAGGTATGGAGGTTCTCCCCGCTTCATCCGTCTTGATCCCACCCGATTCCGTTCTTTCACAGCCCAAACGTTCTCCAAACGGTGCACTTTGTACAAACTGGGGAGACACAAAGCCGCCGACCCTCGGGACTTGAGTGCCATCCGTAAAGCGCACATGCTCCAACTTTCCATTGTGACCGATGAACGCCGCAACAGGTTGCTCCATTACGATGATTCCTTTAGAATAGAGCCGTTCTTTTTGCTCGTCCGACAGGGATGCCTGACCATTCGTACAGACGATCAAATCCTTACTCCAGTTAAGGAGTAGTTTGGCTGTATGAAATATAGCTGCCGATTCAGAGACGAGGACAAGCGGTTGATCCCGCAACTCCCAGCCGTCGCAATAAGGGCAATTAAATAAACTTTTCCCGTATAACGGATAAAAACCTTCAATCTCGGGGAATATCTCCTTTACGCCCGTCGCCAATATCAATTTCCGCGCTTGAACGCGATGGCCTGACGAATCAAGTACCTCAAAGCCAGATTCGTTTTTTGTAATCGAAACAACCTCGGTTTGCAGATGATGGACAGACGGATAACGCAACACTTCCTCATAAGCTACACGGCGGAACTCGGCCGGCGTTACGCCGTCTCTCGTAATAAAACCGTGCGACGCATGCGTAACCGCATTTCTGGGCCGATTATTATCAATCAAAGCCACACTTCTTCTGGCCCTGCCAAGCACGAGGGCTGCATTCAATCCGGCGGGCCCTCCGCCAATAATAGCGCAATCGTACAGCATAACACCCAACTCCTTTTAAGAGATATTAAAGACTCTTTATGTCTGCAATAAAACAAAAAAAAGCTTTACATAACTGGCAACCACCCTCTTTCTATATAAAGTCGCTTACTTTGAAACTTGCGTTTGCTTTTGCGCCAAATCGGACAATTTCGTATTTTTAAGATGTCGTTCCATTTTCTCCTCTGCTTCCCTCATTACAGCTTGAATCAGGCACTCGGAGCCGTGGACAAAATCACATTCAAACAAGGAATTCGTCCCTTCAATGGCATGGATAATATCCAAAAAGGTAATATCCTCTTTATGACGAGAAAGTCGATAGCCTCCATTGGCTCCAGAAACCGATTCGATCATCCCAGCCTTCACAAGCCTTGTCAAAATTTTCGAAAGATAAGTTGGCGAAACATTTTGGGATTCGGCTAGTTGCTGAACACCTACCGGCTTCACCGACGAATCAGTAACAAGCATGAGCATAGTGTGCAGAGCATAATTCGTTGCTTTTGTAAATTTCATAACTACACCTCAATCAAAGACTTATTGTATCCACTATATCCCCGAATCTGCTAGTGTGTCAAGGTCATCTAGCATTCACGCTGCTGTTAATCCTTCTTTTGGTTACGCTCTAACCGTTGTATACTGTTCATCAGAACAGCTAAGAAAGGGGGCTCGTTGTGCGTATTTTTGATATTCTTCGTATATTGGTTGCAGAACAGATGGTCAAAGGAGAACACTTGGCAAATGCATTGAAGGTATCTTCTCGAACGATACGAACGGATTTAAAGGAATTGGGTGCTCTGTTGTCAAAGCATGGAGCAGCAGTTAAGCCCCTTAAAGGAACAGGATACAAGTTAGAGGTTCGGGACGAACAAGCATTTCATCATCTACTGAAGCAATTAAAGGATTATGATCATCATGTGCCCTATCCATTAGCGAGTTCTTCTGAAGCTAGAAACCGTTTTTTAATGAAAAAGCTATTGCTTACCAATGCATATGTCAAACTTGATGATTTAGCCGAGATCCTGTATGTTAGTCGATCTACTTTACAGAATGACCTCAAAGAACTGCGCAAGTTACTGGCAACTTACGGACTATCTCTGGAGAATAGACCCTATCATGGTATTCGAGTCAAAGGTAATGAGGCCAAGCTGCGTTATTGCATTTCCGACTATATATTTAACAGGTTAGATGAAATAGGCGAGCAGCAGGTGTCCCCCCCTCTTCTGATCTCTAACGAAGAGATGGAATTCATAAGAGAAGTGATTCTGGATCGTATTGATTTCCATGATATTCAGTTGTCGGACATTGCCCTGAACAATCTGGTCATTCATATCGCCATAGCATGTAAGCGTATTCGCGAAGAAAGGTATGTGTCGTATTATCCGCAAGAGATGAAAAAAATTGAAGCGCAAAAAGAGTTTAGGGTGGCGACTGAGATCGTATCCGCCTTGGAACAAATCATGAAGCACTCCTTTCCACTTGTTGAAATTGCGTACATTGCTGTTCACCTGTTGGGTGTAAGGACCGTCGTTAGTGCCCGTATGGATGAGGTGGAGATTAAAAAGATCATTGATAAAGATATCTACGAACTGACTATCGAAATACTAGACCAAATTGATCAGCAGTTGAAGATGAACATTCATAACGATCAAGAATTGCTGATTGCATTTTGCCTTCACCTCAAACCGGTCATTAACCGTTATCAATACGGAATGAATTTGCGTAATCCTATGCTGGATGAAATCAAAGCCAATTACCCGCTTGCCTTTGAAGCAGGTATCATTGCTGCGGAAGTCATCAAGCAGCGGCTTCATATACACATCGAGGAAAATGAAATTGGGTATTTAGCCATTCATATCGGAGTCGCGATGGAAAGAAAGAAAATGGAGGACGCGCCCAAAAGATGTATGATCGTATGTGCTTCTGGACTCGGCAGCGCTAAGCTGCTGTATTATAAGCTTCAATCGGTCTTCGGTTCCAGGTTGGATATCGTAGGAACCACTGAATTTTATAAGCTGAAACAAATGCCTTTGGATACACTGGACTTTGTCATTAGCACGATCCCCATTTCAGAACCGCTTTCTATCCCCATGATCCATGTGAATACATTTTTGGGCAATTCCGATATTACCAAAATTGAGCAAGCCATTTCTGAGGCCAGACTTCCTGCTGTGCAGTATGTACGAAAAAAATTGGTCTTTCTTCAGCAGAAGTTTGAGAACAAACTCCAAGTGCTTGAATTTATAGCCGAAAAAATACACGAAGCAGATCTTGTAAAAGGCCCCCTGCTGCAATCTGTAATAGAGCGTGAAGCCGTTTCCCCCACTTCATTTGGCAACTTGGTCGCGATCCCGCATCCGATGGAACCTTTCGCAGATTCTACGTTTTGGGCCATCTGTACATTACAAAAAGCAATCGATTGGGATGGCAAGCCGGTACAGTTTATTTGTATGCTCTGTATACAGCGCACCAAATCAGAAGATTTACAGACTATGTATCATATCTTGCTTGAAATATTAAATAATGAACAGCTCGTCCAGCAGCTTATTCGCTGCAAATCATATACAGAATTCATAGAAGTGTTGCACAAAAATTGTTGAACATGAGGAGTATGAAGAATAATTTATTTCCGTTAAGAAGAGGAAATAATGTGCGTTATGTTGAAAGCGATTCCAAATTATAATAGCCATACGACGAGGATGATTGAAAGGAGAGAGGATCACGTGAATAATGATGAATCTACAGAGCACGACGTGAACATGGAGGACATGGATGATACAGAGATTGTATTCCAAATTATATTATACGCAGGGAATGCACGCAGTTCGGCCATGGAGGCGATTGAGCTTGCAAAGGCGGGGAAATTTCAGGAAGCCAAAGATGAATTAGCTACAGCAAAAAAAGAACTGGTGTCTTCCCACAAAATTCAAACCAGAATTATCCGCAAGGAAGCAGCGGGTGAAAAAACAGAGATGTCCGTCATGATGGTACATGCTCAAGATCATCTGATGAATGCCATCACCATTCGCGATATGGCCTCAGAGTTTGTAGACCTGTATGAACGCATTGATCAATTCGTACCGAAATCGTAGAGGGAGGGACGCTATCCCATGGCATTCAAAGACAAACTGGTCGAGGGCCTCACATCGGTAGCAAATGCAATCAATAATTTTAAATATATTATAGCGATCAAATCAGCTTTTATCACATTGATGCCTGTTATTATTGTCGGTGCCTTTGCTGTATTGATTTCTAATATGGTCATGGACCCGGTCAATGGCCTTGCGCATTTTAAGCCGTTCTCATTCCTGGCTGAGTACAAACCGATTTTCTCGGGCATTAACTATGCCAGCTTGAATATCCTTACCATTCTGGCTATTTTCATGATTGGTCTGGAGCTAGGAAAAATTAACGGTGAGAAAAATCTCTTCCCCGGTTTGCTTGCTTTAATCTGTTTTATCTCTGTGACACCAACCACGATAGAGTTGATGGTTAACGGTGACATGCAAAAAGTAACAGACGTCTTAGCCCGTCAATTTACGGATACCAAGAGCTTGTTTTTAGGTATTTTCATAAGCATCCTATCCGTTGAGCTGTACAGTAAGTTGGGCAAGTCCGATAAGCTAAAAATCAAAATGCCTGAAAGTGTTCCCAGCAATGTGGCCGTTTCTTTTTCTGCATTGATACCAACCATCATAACGGTGACAGTCTTCTCAATGCTCGGATTTTTCTTTCATAAGTTTACAGGTCTCTACCTGTACGATGCCGTCTATAATGTGGTGCAAAAACCTCTGGAGACCGTAGTACAGGGACTGCCAGGTATACTGGTGCTGATGCTGGTTGCGCAAATCTTCTGGGTGATCGGTATTCACGGGAACCAAATGGTAAAGCCCATTCGTGAACCCCTGCTGCTTGGCGCGATTACCGTCAACATGACTGCTTATGAGCAAGGACTGCCCATTCCGAACATTATTACGATGCCTTTCTGGGACGTATACATGAGTATCGGTGGTTCAGGAATTACGCTGGCTCTCTTGATTTGTATTATGATCGCTTCCAAGCGTGAAGATATGAAGGAAATAACAAAGCTTTCGTTGGGTCCGGGTCTGTTTAATATTAATGAGCCTGTCATTTTTGGACTTCCGATTATGTTGAATCCATTGATGGCTATCCCTTTCATTATTACTCCGCTCATCACAGGAACGATTGGTTACTTCTCGACGTTGCTTGGATTTGCAGGTAAAGCCGTCGTCATGGTTCCATGGACTACTCCGCCTATTATTAATGCCTACCTGTCTACAGGTGGAAGCATTGGCGCCGTCGTAACTCAGATCATTTGTATTGTGGTAGCCATTATCATTTATTTCCCTTTCGTCAAAATTGCCAACAAGCGAACAGCTGAATAATGCGTTACTATAGAAATACATCAATAATTGAAAACGCATTCTTTATACAATGAAAAGGAGAAACATGTCATGGCTAAACATACGATACAAATCCCGTCGAATTTCATCATGGGTGCAGCGGCTTCCGCTTGGCAGACAGAGGGATGGAGCGGTAAAAAAGAAGGTCAGGACTCATACCTAGACCAATGGTACAAAAATGACCGCTATGTCTGGCACAATGGATATGGACCCGCGGTTGCAACCGACTTTTATAATCGCTATACCGAAGATATTGCGCTGATGAAGCAGATTGGCTTAACCCATTATCGTACTTCTATTAATTGGTCCCGCTTCTTAACGGATTATGAGAATGTAGTGGTGGATGAAGCGTATGCGGATTATATGGGCCGAGTCATTGATGAGCTGATTGCAAGCGGAGTCGAGCCGATGCTTTGTCTGGAGCACTATGAGGTACCCGCTTATTTGATGGATAAATATGAGGGCTGGTCCTCCAAGCATGTAGTGGAACTGTTTGTAAAATATGCGGAAAAAGTGTTTGAACGGTACGGGGATCGGGTCAAGCACTGGTTTACATTTAATGAGCCCATTGTTGTACAAACGCGTGTCTATCTAGATGCCCTCCGCTATCCCTATGAACAAAATACGCGGAAGTGGATGCAATGGAACTATAATAAAACGCTGGCTACCGCGAAGTGTGTACAGCTTTTCAAAGCAAAAAACTATAGTCAGCACGGGGCTAAAATAGGCGTTATTCTGAATCCCGAAGTCACGTATGCCCGATCAAGCGCCCCTCATGACCAACACGCGGCGCATGTGTATGATTTATTTTACAATCGAGTATTTCTGGACCCGCTTATTAAAGGCGAATACCCACAAGAATTGTTTGATCTCATGGGCAAGCATGATATTGCATTTGAAGCTACAACGGAAGAGCTGGCCGTGATTAAGAAAAATACCGTTGACTACGTCGGAATCAATCTCTATTATCCCCACCGGGTCAAAGCGCAGAGTAAAGCGTGGAACGAAAACACCCCCTTCCACCCCTCTTACTACTATGAGCATTTTGATCTTCCGGGTAAAAGAATGAACAAGTCACGAGGCTGGGAGATTTATCCGAAAATCATTTACGATATGGGAATGCGTATCAAGAACGAATATCACAATATCGAGTGGTTTGTCGCAGAAAATGGTATGGGCATTGAGAATGAGGTTGCCTTCAAAAATGAGGAACACATCATTCAGGACGACTATCGTATTGACTTTATAACTGAGCATTTATACTACACGTTACAAGCTGTAGAAGCAGGCTCCAACTGTACAGGTTATATGCTGTGGGCCTTTACAGACAACGTTTCTCCCATGAATGCTTTTAAAAATCGCTACGGACTGGTGGAAATTAACCTAGACAATGATCGAAGTCGGCATTTGAAGAAATCCGGCTACTGGTATCAAACTGCTATCAAGGAACGCTCGTTTGTTGCTGATCTGGATGAAGAGTATAAGTAGTTAAAAATGAATTTCTGGAGGCGCTCAACGATGAAAAAAATTATTCTGGCATGTGCTGCGGGTATGTCCACATCCATTTTGGTTTCTAAAATGAAAAAAGAAGCAGCAGCAAGATCCATAGAGCTGAACATCGAAGCCATCCCCGAAAGCACCATTAAGGAAGATCTGGATGGCATTACAGATTCTGTGATTGCTATTTTGCTCGGACCTCAAGTACGGATGCGTAAAAAGGCAGTAACCGAAATTGCTGCTCCCTATAGCATTCCTGTAGATGTCATTGACACGTTGGCTTATGGTAGAGGAAACGGTGCAGCTGTCCTGGATCAAGCCTTGAAGCTGGCTGGCGAGAACATCTAATTGCTATTCAAATGAAAAAGAGGCTGAGTATTTCCTCAGTCTCTTTCTTGATATCCGCGCGCTTCTGATCAAGACATACCTTCTTGGCCTGAGCCCATACTGCTCACATACGTTTCCTGTAAACCGGCAGAAATGCCGTATAGCGGTTCCCAACGAAGCCAATGTCTGGCGACTGCGTTACTAAGACAGCTATGGTGAATGTCTCCCGCTCGCGCCGGTGAATATACAGGGCGGACAGACGAACCGTGCAGCTTTAGTAAATCGTAGGCCAGTCGATTGATGGACGTCGTCCGTCCCGTACTTACATGTACTGTGCGTTGATCCGCTGCATGAATAGCCGCCATATTCGCTCGAACGACATCCTTGACGTACACAAAGTCGCGGGTTTGTGTCCCATCGCCGTGAATGAGCAAGGGGCTCCCTTTTTTCAGCCGCTCCATAAAGAGAGCGACTACACCACCCTCTCCCTTCACAGCCTGACCGGGACCATACACATTTCCATAACGCAAAATCGTGTAGTTCATACCGTACAGCCGATAAAAAAGTCGAATATACGATTCTGCGGTCAGCTTGGATAGTCCGTAGCCTGAAATCGGCTCCACGGGATCGTCTTCCTGTATACATTGCTTTTGTAGCTCTCCATATACACCGGACGTGGACGCAAATATAAATTTTGACACACCGGCTTCATGACAAGCCTGCAACAAATGAATCGTCCCCAGCACGTTCACATCCGCGTCCTCATCGGGTTGATGGATGGATTGCTGTACATCCGCCTGTGCGGCCAAGTGAAACACAATATCCGGGCTTTCCCGAATCAGCAGCGTCCTAGCTTCAGAGCTGCGAATATCCGCAATATGCATGACTGCGCGCGGGTCCACATTTGCGATATTCCCGGTCGTCAGATTATCCAGCACATGCACTCTGATGCCCGAATCAGCAAGCGCACGTACCAGCTGAGAACCAATAAATCCGGCTCCCCCGGTGACCAAAGCCTTCACTAGCTCACCCTCCTTTTGAACCGAAGCATATGACTTCCCTTCGCATCATGTTATGCGACTCCCTATAGCTTGGCGCAGGCACAAGCACAGTCCGAAGACAATCTATAATGTGTCTCTGGAATCTCAGCACCTCAGACATGCAGCCTGACATTTTCCAGCATATAACGCCACATCTGATCCTGACCGTTCCATATATCCTCAGGCGGTAGCTCCACTGAAATCAGCCGCTCCAATCCCCAATCCAGCTCCGTCACACCATCAGTCCCTGTATAATCCACGTATAACAAGCGAAAATCGTGTGTAATCCTCTGCAATAACACATCATGTAGTTCCACCGCTTGCTCCCGACTGCCCCCGAGACGAACCAGTAGCAGACGGGACGCAAGCGTGAATTGATCCAGTAGACGTGCGATGCGGCGATCAAGCGTCGTTTTGAATGCAGGATAGGAAGTCAGCTGCTCCGATGTATTCTCGCTAACCGGAAAATGGTGTGCCGCTGTAATCCCATAGTTTGCATCCTCGACCATGAAGTTATGCTCGCCGTAGTCGTGCCCCGTGACACGCAGACTATCAACATCCATAAAACCGGCAAAACGAGCGTCCAGCAAGCGACTGATCTGTGACAAGTTACCGGAAATCATCCAGTCCAGCGGACCCGCATAGGGACGCAGTCCGTTTTTATCCAGCTGAATGGAAGGCAAGCAATGTCCACCCAGACTGAATGCAGCATCATAATCCCCCTGCAACCGCTCAAGCACGACGCCCTCCCCTTTCCGAAGACAAGGTCATCCCTTTAAAAAGAGTACGCCAGTGCGGATCACTCTTGTAATTCCATACATCGGCAAAAGGCATTTCCACCGCGCATACATGTGGAAGCTGCCAATCCACCTCCGTCAACTCCGTTACACCGGAACAATTCACCACCAACAAACGAAATTCATTCGCTACCATACCTGACAAGATACGTTCCAGTTCCTCTACTTCTTCATAGGTTCCCAGCATACGGACGAACAAGCTGCGCTTCGCCATCTGTGTTTTTGCAAAAAAACGTTCGATACGACGGTCTATCTTTTCCCTGAACTCGGGATAGGTCACCAGATCTGAGGACGTATTGCGTTCCTGTGGAAAATCATGCACCGAGATCACATTATAAGCGATATCTCTGACCATATAATTCAGTTGGCTCGTACCAACGACACTTAAATTGGGCAAATCCATAAATCCGGCAAACCGATTTTCTAGCAAGCGGTTCACATCGGACAGCGTGTCAGACATCATCCAATCCAGTACCCCGGCAAACGGCCGCAAACGGTTCTTTTCCAATTGAATGGCAGGTGTACAGTTTTGTCCCAGACTGAAGACCGCTTCATATTCCCCTGCCAGCTGTGCGAGTCTCATAGCCGTGCCTCCTTTTTTAATACGACCCATCCCTCAGCGCCCTTCTTCGGTAGTCGAAAAGGGACTTCAGGCCGTAGTATGTTCCACTCTACATTACATGCACAGCACGGCGAAAAGGGTTGGACACCAATGCGCTTTTTGTCAAAGAGGCGTACAACTATCCAGTCCAATCTCGGTTATTTTTCATATCATATTAAGGCTGATAACCTAACGGAATTCAAGGAGGCATCATCATATGTCCGTGTTTCTTTTAACCGTCGATCATCATCTCGCTTACCACAGCGCCCATATAGAAAGCTGCCATGTGACCTTTTTCAATCGCGAAAAGAGAGCCGTCGATGTGTTGCTGGAAATGGGAAATGACAGTGGCGTTTTCCGACGGCAGCTCCTTCGATTGAGCCCTTCTCCTGAAGCTGACTCCGTGCTAGAACTCAAGGATATGGAGACCGCCCAACATCCTTTTTACCTGCGAGTGGTGACGAGTATTTACAATCCGGAAACGCTGTTTATCCTGGCTGAATTTTTGGAAAACGGGAACGTTGTCGCTAAACGTACAGCCAGTCATTTTACCGTGACGCCCTAATGAACGGGCAGAGGAGGAAGAAGGTATGTTGAAATATTCAGTTCAAAATAAAGCTGAGCCAGGCACATATGCACTGCCTTTTCAGGTCACCGAGCAGGAGAGCGTGCTCTCTACATTAATCATTCCTGCAAGTGAATCTGAAGGACGTATTGTCATTGAAGTCTCTTTGGCATGGGAAAATCCGCTGCTCAACTGGGATATCGGGGAGCTAGACATTCGATTGCGTCGCAATGATGAGCGGGGACCTATGCTGGATTGGTTGCAGGATTCCTGTTATCAGGAGGGATTTGCTGAGTTAAGCTATGAGGAAACGGGAAAACAGGCAGAGCCTTATGTATACTGCTTGACCGTACAATCAGCTGACCGCCGTGCTGTTGTTACGGGACCGCTCATAATTCAAGGCTCCGTTTATGAAGATTGACGAAAACTGGATGACAATGAGCTGAAATAAACTAAAGGCAGGTGGGAGTTTTAAGCCCGACCTGCCTTTTTATATGGTCTGTGCCCTCATGGTGCGGATTGTCTCAGATGTTCCAAAATGTCAGCGTCTGGCAGCTTATAATCTTCCGGCAACGAGGTGTTAATTCGGTTCCATATTGCGTAATCGACCTTCATATCCGGGTGCGACTGCTGGATTTCAAAAATACGGTTGTACAAGTCTCCAACGACAGGAAAAGTCATGCTCTCCCTCCTAACTATAAGAATCAACGTATTCAACGTACTTGATTCAGCGCTTGCCCATAAATATTCACGAGCCGCTCAATCATAACATCCAGAGACCAATGCGCGGTCCCCCATGCTTTGGCACGTTTCCCCATAGCTATCCGCACTTCATCCTGAGCCAGCAAATGCTGCAAATGAGCTGCCAGTGCCTCCACATCGCCAACCGGGGAGACCAGTCCGGTGTGTTCATGCTTCACCATTTCCGGCAGTCCGCCCGCATCCGATACCACTGCCGGAAGCCCCAAAATCTGCGCCTCCATGACCGAAAACGGCTGATTGTCCTGTATGCTCGGATGAACAAAAAGGTCCGCCAGTTGTAAAAGAGCAGGTACATCTTCACGATGCCCCAAAAAAACCACATCTTCCTCCAGCCCTAGCTCCTTCGCCTGTGTTTGAAGCTCTTCCCTTTTATCTCCCTCCCCGACAATCCAGCAAACCCAATCCGTACGACTTGCTTTCAGTAGGCCAAGAGCGCTTATTAAATAATGCAGCCCTTTGATATAGACCAGCCGTGAAGGACAAATTATAACTTTTTTCCCCTCAGGTCGTACGACGTCCGTTCCCCGGGCGTGGACTTCCCAGAAGTGCTCGGTATCCAATCCGTATTGGAAAGTAGCAATCTGCTGCTCAGGCACTTCGAACTCACGCACGAGCGTCTGTTTCATCCATTCTGTAGACGTAATGGTAATATCCGCGGATAGAGCACCATAGTGCTCCAGCGCCCAATAATACTTCCACATCAGCGTCTCACGGTAACCCTCCTCATGATCCCGCTCCAGAGCCATCATGACTTCACGAGCCAGCGAGCCATGAATATTCGCTACCAACGCACTGTCCTTACGTTTGACCCGACTTAGAGCACGCGTCGCAATAACATCTTGCGTGTGAATAACATCATACTGCTCAACCCCGAAATACGCCGCTGCCAGCTCCATACAGTATCGATCCTTTTCCACCGTCTGCACCCATGAATCCAGATGTAATACAGGGACAGCCGATTCATTCAGCTTCGTATGCAGCAGGGGCAGCAGTTGATCCTTCAGCAGCTCCCTATCTTCAAAAACAATATGGTATTTAGGTGTATCCGGTCCGTTCCCCATCAAGTCTACCGTGTGACCCAGTAGCTCCAGTCTCCGTTTAATTTGCAGCATAAAGGGC
This sequence comes from Paenibacillus sp. Lou8.1, assembly GCF_024213565.1. Taxonomy (NCBI): domain Bacteria; kingdom Bacillati; phylum Bacillota; class Bacilli; order Caryophanales; family Paenibacillaceae; genus Paenibacillus; species Paenibacillus sp. Lou8.1. The sequence continues at coordinate 172,054 of NZ_JANAVN010000005.1, read as the reverse complement.
CATACGCCACCCAAATGAGGAATCGGCCAGTACGTAGCCAACAAAATTTTCAAAACAGCCTCACCTCCTCTGTCTCGTACGCTGAGCTACATTCCGTTACTTCCGTAAATTTGCTGGAAACCCGATAACGCATCTGTCCAGACCGCAAAAAATCCATTATTCGGCACGATCGTTACATCAATAAAATTACCGATCGTAACGACGGGAACCGGACTAATCCCGTTAGGATTAAAGGAGCTGTCTGTTATTCTGAGGTTCGTAAATGTATTCCCTCCGTTCGTTGATTCGGCCACAAATACGTCTAATAAAGAGGTCGTTATTTGATTGGTATAATATACGACCTTAATCACGCCGGTCACAGGCGAAACATCAATGGCCGGAAAAAAATGCTGTGCCCCGGCACTGGCTCCTGTCACCGATTGCGGTGCAGTCCAGCTTAATCCACCATCCACTGACCGGGCGAGCAGTACATCCGCATATCCTGCCCGATTATCCTGCCAGACCGCATAAAGTGTTCCCTGATTCGGGCTAGTAGAGCGATCTACCGCAATGCTGGCCATCGGCAGCACATTGAAGCCAAAGCCGGCCACGGGCAACGGACTCGGAACCGGGACAACAGAAGACACAGGCAGCGAAGAACTGAATGCTGTCCCCCCATTGAAGGACACAATGACCTGATATTGGTTAACCGGATTCGTCACAATATACCCGACATAAATCACCCCTGTAATGCTCACGGTGATTTCCCCACGCGTAATCTGATTGGAGCCAGGGGTGAGCACCACGGGTGTATCCCACGTGATCCCTCCATCCCGTGAGCGCTGGAAAAACATGACAGACCCGCCGAAAAAGTTAGGATTGTATTGATGCGTATAACATAAATAGATGTTTCCGGTATAGGAGCTGACCTGAGAAGTATCAAATTTCACGCTGACCTCAACATTGTTGACAAATGTCCCATACCCTCGCTGGGCAATCACGGGTGGATCAAATGTATTACCGTTATCTCTGGATACATAGGTAGCGATGGTACCGCTCAACCCATCCGAGGTAAATACATGACAGGCTATGACAAACAAGTTGGGAAAACCGTAGCTGACGCTATGGGATTCCGCCCCTACATAGCCGGCTGGTAGCGGTAAAATCTGCTGGGTGAAAGAGACACCGCCGTTACCTGAACGGTATACCGCCGACAACGGCGGCCCTGTCGTAAAATCAGTCGCCGCAGACACAATGGTACCGTCGAGCAGGTTGAAAGCTACACTCGGCTCCTGCGCCAGCCTTCCGTTCGGCGTAAGCTGTACGTTCGACATCAGTCCCCACCTCCCGGTACACCAGCAAAAATTGTCAAACTGCCTGTGCGCGTATCCGTCCAGACGGAAATGTAACTATTCGGCGGTACAATGGCTACATCAATATAGTCGCCGATCAGCTCCGATTCTTCGCCACCGCCCCCGACATTCGGGTTAAAGGAGGTCGTGGTGAGACGACTGTTCGTAAAGGTGTTGCCTCCATCTAACGATTGGGCGGCGAACACATCCAGATTAAAGCCGTCCAAGCGATTGGTATAGTACACGACAACGACCAGTCCCGTCTTGGGCGACACCGAAATCGCAGGAAAGAAATTTTGCGAGCCTGGCGGGCTGTCCGTCACGATGATCGGAGCACTCCAGGTACCGCCGAAATCGCTTGATTTGGACAACAAAATATTACTGTATCCCTGACCAAAATCCTGCCAAACGGCATATAGCGTATTTGTTGTGGAAGGCACACCCGAGCAGTCTGCGGCCAAGCTGGGGAAGTTCAATATCCGAAAGTCATAACCGGGGACGGGTAAAGGATTGGGCACCAGCGTTATATTGGACACAAGAATATCTCCGCTGAAAGTTGCCCCTCCATCAAAGGATCTCCGAATAAAAAAAGCCGGTGTTTGTGGCCCCGTACGAATCCAACTGACATACACACTGCCAAATTTGTCGACCGCAGGTTCAGGTCGTTCTGTAGAAGATTGGATATTCGAAAGCAATAACGGTCGATCCCAAGTTAGTCCTCCATCGGTGGAACGCTGGTAGAACGCCGCAGAACGAGCATTAAAATCCACATTATATTGACGGTTATACGTGACATAGACATGCCCGAGATAGGGACTTGCCCCGTTGTTATCCGTCGTAATATTGGTCCAGTCATTATTAATGTAATCTCCATAGCCCGGATTAATGACCACTGGGGGATCAAAGGTGGCTCCATCGTCCGTAGAGCGATAGATCACGACAGCCCCGTTCTCATTTCCCGGAAACACATGTGCGGATATGATGAAAATATTCGGGAACAGATAGGCTACCATTCCTGCCTCAGCTCCTGTATATCCCGGTGGAATGGGCAGTAAAGTATCAGTCCAGTTCGCCCCAGCGTCCAAGGAACGATACAGTCCAATCAGCGGGGGCCCGCTGCTAAAGTCAACAGCGACAGCCACAACAATATTCGGATTCAACAAATTAACGGCGACACTGGGCTCAAATTTGGGCAACCCGCTGGGTGTCACCTGAAAATTCAAAGGCATCGCGAGCATTCCCTTCATTATATAAATGGACATGCTATTTCTATCAAAATGTACTTTTTTCAGCACAGCCTACAGACAACCATACAAGCTTTCTTTTCAATAGATTCATAGTATAGAAGCATCCCTTCAGGGGTTTTCCAATATTCTGTTTTTTGAGAGGATGATTCTATTGGCTTTTACAACCGGATATATGACCAACACTAGAGATTTTGGTACTGCCTGCTCCAATGTCGTTGTAAATTTGGTCAACGAGGATACAGTGAATGCGGCAACCGTGACCATCCAAATTTTTTTCTCGCTTGTACCGGATACCAAGACACCACTGTATGTGACATCGGTTAACTTACCTGCAAACTCCATTGCCCGCCGTACCTTCTTTATACAAGGGGTTCTTGCCTATGAGGTACAATACAACGTGGCCTCCGCTGCTCCAGCGAATGTTGTGCTCTCCAACTTTGGACTGGATCAGTTTGGTAATGTTGTACAGGAACACCGTGTTCTTCAGTCAGAGCTGACCACAATCCCGGCGCTGTCTCCTGTTATTTAAAGCTGCCCTGTTCCAGTGCTTGATGCAATCTGTGGGTGTAATACACGTAATTCCATTCCGGTGGTACAGACTGAACCCCTCGGCCGCTGCCGATGGTTGAGTGGTCATCTGTGTAGTAGGAAAAGGCATGTGTATCCTGTAATGGGCGCAACAAATCCGTGAGATACAGTAGATCCGTCACGGCAATATAAGGTTTGACACCGAAGCATACTACAAAGCGGGTCGTGGTTTCACCAATAGCCTGAACCAGTGCTTCTTGGACCGAATAATGCTGACGTGGCGTTACGATTAACCGAGGATCGAGCATCATCGACAGGAAAGCGCTGGCTCCCTGTTCTGGCGTTAAATCCAGCAACCGTACCACGCAATTGCTGTAGTGCTGCTCCAGCAGATTATCCAGCAATGATTCAGCTTGAGCCATATCCGTGACAGGCATTAAAACCGTCATTTCAAGTGGGATGCCCCGACGTGCTCTCGCCTCATGCTTGGCGATTTGGAATACGCGCCGCCAGCGTCGGTGCTCCTTCTGGCTGTGCAAACCAGCCGATACACTAAATGTGGAATTCACCCGGTAATCCATCAGGATCTCCGGGATGAATTTCATGCTGCACGTCTCGGTTAGCCGCAGCCAGTAATCATAATCCTCAACTGGTTGCAGCCGATAGCCGCCAATCTGGCGGGCATATTTGCTTTTGTACATAAATGAAACCCCGACAATGCTGGCATTCAGCAATTCATGATGCGGCTGGCCTTGGTACCGGATCAAAGCTTGTTGATGCTGCTCGTCATACAACGGGTTCCCATATGCGTCAACCTGGCGGAAGGTAGAGAACACAAGACCGAGTGAGTCCGGCCCCTGCTCCAGCTCCTGCCGCAATCGTTCAATAAAGGAAGAATTATAAACATTGTCGCTGGATACCCAGGTCACATACTTGATCGCTGGATCTTTAAACAACTCATCGAATCCCCAGTTAAGGGCGTGCGATACTCCTTTGTTCTGAGGGAGTGTAACCAACTGAACGCGCGGGTCTCCCATTGCTGCGTGGAGCGCTGGTCCCACCATTTCCGGCGCTCCGTCAATAACAATGATGAAGCGAAATGCCCTGTAGCTCTGGGCTAGTACGGATGAGATCGCGGCTTGCAGATAGCCGATATCCTGTTTGTACAGTGGCATAACAATCCCCGTATCTACCATATCAATCCCCCCTGACAGACTTTCGGCTTCATGAGGATAAACCACTCAACACCTGACTGAAGCGATCTCGATAACGTGCTTGGGTTATGTTGTACTCCCGCTCCACAGCGGGCCAATGTTTTTTGGTTCCCATTTCATCATGCCAGCGGTAGTTAACCAAGGACTCGTTCAGAAAAGGAAATGGATATCCCGCCAGCATCACTCGGTACCACATATCCAGATCATGTGTGTACGGCAGCAGTTCATCAAACAAACCGATATGTGCAAACAGCTCCTTTTTAAACATAACCGTGCATCCATTGACCGGATTTCCTTGCTGAAAAAAACGGTAAAACTCTGTCATAGACGGAAACACGGCGGCTGCCTGGTAGCTTGTGACTTGGCTGTATTGATTGATGAAATTGAAATTGGTATGGGAGATGTACGCACCGTTTTCCACCATAAAAGAAACCTGATTATTAATTTTGTCCCTATGATAGGTATCGTCGGAGCTGAGCCACGCAATATATTCCCCGCTGGCATGTCGGATACCATGATTCAGGGCGCTGGCTGTTCCACCGTTGGATTTTCCTAAATAATGTATATATGGACGATAGGGCTGAAGCATATCAACATGTTCCGTGGACCCGTCATCGACGACAATAATCTCGAGGGGCCCATAAGTTTGCTCTAGTGCACTTTGCAAAGCCTGATCCACATATGCACAGTTATAAAAGGGAATGACGATCGTTACTTTCGGTCTCATATCGTTCCTTCCTTTCCAGCTCGGCGGTATTGAATCATATCCTCCAGCGATTGCCCCAGCTGTATGGTCGGCTTCCAGCCCATGTCCTCCAGCTCTTTCGCACGGTATGCCTCGGTGGGTGCTGACTCTGCCACATCCCCCCATTGTATGGGAATAGATGTTTTGGCCAGCCCAACCATACGTTCTACGATATTGCCCAGTTCCACAATGCGGCCTGTGCAGACCGAGTAAACTCGGCCTGGCACACCCTGTTCCAATAGCACACCGTATGCGCGAACGGCATCACGAACGTCGAGGAAATCACGTTGCGCATGTCGGGAAGATACCCGGAACGGGGCAATTTCAGTTACGGACTGCCCCTCCAGACGTTCCGTCTGAACGATATACCCCGCGAGTAATGCACAAAATCCGGTAGATGGACCCGGACCGATCAAGTTGCAAGGCTCTGCCAGCATGACGGATTGTTCGAACAGCGCGCCCCACGAGAGCGCGACTGCCTCTTGAAGGCTTTTGCTAAGGCTGTATGGATGCGTTGGATGATACGGTGCTTGCAAAGCCGTCTTTAGCCGAGAACCCGCCACGACAATTCTGGCTTTGGGAAAAGGTCGCAGTACATCGAGCAGATACAGAGTGGACAGTACATTGGATTCCATGTATAGCAGGGGGCTTTGCCAAGATTCAGGGACAGAATTTTTACCACCTAGGTGAAGCACGTAATCTGGAGCAATCTGTCTAAATACTTCTTCTAGACGTTTCTTGTCGAGCAAGTCACACACATAAGGCGTAATACAGCTACGGGTCTCCGCCTCTGGGTTGTTATTTTCATCATCGTGAGCCAGTAAGATCAGTTCTGGGACGGAAGCGGCAGTGCGAGTCAGCGCCGCTACCTCCCAACCGAGCTTTGCAAAATGGCGGCAGGCATGCATCCCGGTATAGCCCGCCGCTCCGGTAATGACTATGACAGGCCGACGTTGTTCCGCTGTGCTTCCGTCCATTCCAGCAGCTCCTTCAGCATGATGCTGTAGTGAGGAACATCGTAGAGCAGATCGGCCCGGGTAGAACGAAGCGTCCGGTCCTGCACCGGCTCATCTTTCGGCACGATCCGAATATCCTCCCTTTTCCAGATGTCTTTGAACAGCAGCAGCAAATCATGCTTGCTGATCGGTTCAGGGTGAACCAGATGAATGAGTCCGTCCAGCGGCTCATTCATCTGCACCTGTATCGCCTTCGCTAATTCCAACGTCGTAACCCCGTTCCAAAAGACTCGGCGATACCCGTTAACGTCTCCGCTCTGCTGCAAGAACCAGTGCAGCAGACCAATGCCTCCCGGCCGAATTTCCGGCCCGATAATGGAGGTACGGATAGTCAGATGCCCTGCGGCCTTTACTTCTCCGAGTATTTTCGTCAAAGCATAGGCACTTGTCCCATCGGGTTGATCCGTCTCCTTATATAAACCAGGTATCCGATTTCCTTCGAATACGCAATCCGTGCTGATATGAATCAATCGGGCACCAATACTGTCCGCTGTCCGCCGGAGAAGATGTGGCAGCAATCCATTGATTTGGTATGCTGCAATCTGATCCTCCCCGGCATGCTGATTCAGTACGCCTACCGCGTTAATCATAACGTCTGGCCGTACACTCCGTACCAGTTGCTCCACCATAAAGCTGTCCTTTACATCCAGCAGCAGGCCGCCTTTATTTTCGGGATCACGGGTGGTGTAGAACACGTTATACCCGCTCTGATTTTGGAAATACTTAACCAGAACATGGCCCGCCATGCCGTTACCACCCAAAATAAGCAGCTTCATTTGATGAACCCCCCGCTTTGGAGTATGCTGCGAATCTCCTCTTTCGACATCAAATTAAACTCCGAACTAAAGCTGCTGAATGACACGGGAGGGCACTGATTATAGCGGTCCTTTAATTGAGGAATATTCAGCGTTGGGAGAATGACCAAATATTGCTCGTCATAGACTACCGTCGTCAGGCTTTCAAAGTCACTCATCAAAATCTCATGAATTTTCTCGCCGGGACGCACACCTTTTTCTACAATTTCTACGTTTTCCACACCTGAATCCTCAATGAGCACCTCAGCCAAGTCCAAAATACGGCAGGTTGGCATGGTCATGATAAAAATTTCCCCGCCGACACTTTCCACCGAGGCTTTGAACAGGAGACTGATCGCATCACGCAAGGTCAGGAAGAAGCGGGTCATGTTCATATCTGTGATCGAAACCTTGCCTTTTTGGCGAATCTGGCTTTGGAATAGATGCACCACGCTTCCGTTGGTGCCTAAAACATTACCGCCGCGCACCGTCACGAAACGTGTATCACTATTCAGCAGATTGGCGTAAACCATCAGTTTTTCTCCAATCGCCTTCGTCATACCGTAAAAATTGGACGGATTCGCGGCCTTGTCAGTCGATATATAAATGACTTTCTTTACCTGATTGGCAACAGCGGCCTCGATCACGTTTTGGGTGCCTACGACATTGGTTTTGAGTGCCTCGTAGGGCTGATCTTCACAGACGGGAACGTGTTTGAGCGCTGCCAAATGAAATACATAGTCCACTCCTTGACAAGCGGTGGTCAGCGCATCCTTATCCCGAATATCTCCAATACAGAAGCTGAGCCGTTCATCCTCAAACTGCCTGTTCATTGCAACCTGACTGGATTCTCCGCGTGAAAAGATAATGACCTCTTTGGGGTTACGCGGCAGTAACTGGGTAACCAGCTCATGCCCCCAGGAGCCGGTACCGCCGGTAACCAAGATACGTTGGTTTTCAAACATGCCGTTTCCCTCCAAGCAGAAATTTAACTACCTTATCCGACACATCTTCCGCCAGATAGCCCGTGGGACATTGCCACTTATGGGTCATCCCGGTCATTATGGCTACCGCGTTTGCTATAACCTCGCCATCAAGACCAGACACGATATTGCTGCCGCAATCTACCGTTTCCGGCCGTTCGGTCGTCCGGCGCATCGTAACCGTCGGCACCCCCATGACGCAGCATTCTTCCTGTACGGTACCACTGTCCGTCAAAGCGCAGCGGGCATGCCGCTCCAGCAGAACGAAGTCAAAAAAACCGAACGGTTCGTGAAATTCCACTAGCGGATCAAGCTGGATCGGCGGGTGGCTTGCGATTCGGGCGGCAGTGCGGGGATGAATACTGCAAATGACCCGCTGCCCGAACTGCTGGGCTACCCGGTTAAGACCATCTAAAATAGCCAGCAAATGCGGTGGATGGTCCACATTTTCAGCTCTGTGGGCAGTGACCAGGAAATATTCTCCCGGCGACAGTCCCAACTTTTTCAAAATTCCACTGCTCGATACCTCTTTCTTATAGTGCTGCATCACTTCGTAGATCGGATTTCCAGTCAGTATAATTCGTTGGCTTGGGAAGCCTTCGCGTAGTAGGTGCTGCTTGCTTTGCTCCGTATAAGGCATATTAATGGTAGATATCGCATCAATGACACGCCGGTTCTTCTCCTCCGGCACATCCAGATCATAACAGCGGTTCCCCGCCTCCATATGCACGACCGGATAACCCATACGTTCCGCAAGTAAGGCACATAAAGCGCTGTTCGTATCACCGAGCAATAGCACATGATCGGGGCGTTCCTTGTTTAAAATATCCTCCATCTGCGAGTACATGGCGGACAACTGTTTGCCCAGTGTCCCCGCTTTCTCCTGAAGTACATAATCCGGGGCACGCAGTCCCAGTTCGCGAAAGAACTGCCCGCTCAGGCTTTCGGTGTAATTTTGGCCCGTATGCACAAGCACATGTTCATCTGCATGGCGGTCCAGCTTCGGAATGATCAGGCTGAGCCGTATAATCTCCGGTCTTGTGCCGAGCACGGTCAATATTTTCATGGTTTTGGAACCCACCTTTGCTGTCGTTGTTTCATTGAATTGTGGCGTTCAATGAAGGATAGCCATCCAGCAGACTGGCTGTGCTCCAGCTTAACGTCATCTCAACGGTCCGGCGTAGGTTCACCCGGACCGTTGTTTTGTATGCTGTCCAGCCTTGAGCGTGACTCGCTTCTGCTTGTGCGTATTGTGTCGCCGTGACCGGTGCTTGAATTTCCGCTTGAGTTTCTGTCTGGACTTGGTTTTCGGATAAAGTCCCTTCGACAACGGGGACCCGTGAATTTTCTTGAGGCGACTCTTGCCGCCGCTTCTCTTATACCTGCGATTCCGCAGTCGGGTACGCTTGCGGCCCTTTGGCCATCTCGCCCGAATACTACGCTTGCCGCGGGGCAATTCGGGTGGTGAGTCAGGTAAAGGGGATACTGGTTGTGGCAAGCCTTGAATAGCTGCATATTCGATTGGCGGCAGGCCCAGCACAGGCAGTTGACACACCACCGATTCGGGAAATTCTCGAATCGTGCTGGTATATCCCTCCGGTATAGCGGTGACCTGACGCAACCCTTCTCCTTCCCTCGTCCATACAGGTCCACCCGGCTGCTGAATCAACGGGAACCAATGCGGATGATGACATACCCATTGACTGACCATGAGGTGTAAACTACCTCGGTAGGAATCAGGTCCGTATACACGTGTAGCCGCACTGTTGTTACGCACACCAATCCGTTCCACTTCTTCGGGATGATCGAGCAGATAGCCCACTTTTTGCGCCAGCATGTCGCTGTTGCCCGGCTCTACCAAAAAATCTGTATTTCCGGTCGCCTCCATCAACTCCACAAGTCCACCCTGCGCAAAGGCTACCACGGGCTTACCGTAAACCAGCCCTTCCAGGGCGGTCAGGCCAAAGCCTTCCTCCACCATACTTGGGATTACAACAATATCCATTGCGCTATAGGCCGTTGATACGGATTCCTCGAATGAATTGAACTGGAAGCGGCGGCTATAACGAGATTGGCGGATTAAAGAGACACATTTTACGTAATATTCCGAGTCCACCGAGCTGCCGATGATCCAGAAACGACACCGTGAATTGGTTTCGCACAGCTTTAGAGCCATTTGGACAAAAGGCAACAGCCCTTTGGCTTCGTAAATAAAGGAAGAAATATAACCAATGCAAATATGGAAATCCCGCAGCCCCAGTTTTTCACGTTTCCTTTTCCGTTCTAGCACATGCTCTTTGGGAGATGGCATATCCATATCCCGGCAGGGAGACAACACCGTATGCGGACGTGTCAGTCCCCCACCATGCAAAGGACGCATTACTGCTTGCGAAATGCCGATGACCCATTGGCTATAGCGCTCAATGATAGAAACAGAAACTGGCGTATACGCATTCTGGTTAATGACCTCGGTTATTTTCCAGATCACCGGAATATTAAGCTCTTGGGCAGCCATTGCAGGCATGACGTTCACACAGGTATTGACCAGCACCACATCAGGTCGAGCATGCCGAAGCATCTGGAACAACGGTGCATACGCCACATGGGTCCGCAAATTCTCCGCATCCTGCGCCAATCCCTCATATGGGGTATACATGCCATGCAGCATGAACAGGTTCTGTGTCAGAACGGTGATTCCGCGCTTGCGGGCCATTGAGGTCAGCCGCCCTTCACCAGGCGTTACGAGAATACAATCGAAGTACGTACGCATGTCTAGACAAAATTGTAATAGCAGCTTCTCTGCCCCTGTAATACTGCGGACGTTGCTAACATGGCTGAATAGCATCATTTTCGGCTTGATCGGAGTTCACCTCCTTTAAAATAGCAACCATCGGACGTGTGAATCACCTTATGGAAATATGACCGACAACAGTTGGTCAATCCGGTGACCATACGTGTGCTCCCGCAGGGTTCGTTCCAGAGCACGTAGTGCAATTTCATGGCGCTCTTTTTCATGCGTCAAATAAAACTCAACCTTCTCCAGCAATTCCTGCTGAGAGCTGTAGGTCTCTATCTCTTCCCCCGGCTTATAAAAACGAGCCAGATCATCTCTTGTATCTGTCAGTTGCAACGTGCCACTGGCAGAAATTTCAAACGTGCGCGGATTGGGCGAAGCCCCCGGAATTTTCAGTGAGTTGTTGTTCACCGAATCATCCTGATGGGAACGATGAAGATTAATTACGATTTTGCTGCCGTTATACGAATCATTGGTCTCGACCGGAGACATCCAGCGACCCAGCTCAATTTTGTCACCATACGACTGATAATCCGGGAGACGATCCCACCAGATTCCGTTGATTTTAATATTACGAGCCATGAGCTGCGGCATAATCGGATTGAAGAAATAGATGCGGTTCCAGTAGGCTGAGCCTGTAAACCCAATCTCACGTCGTACCGAAGCGGGCGAGCTGAGTGGGAAATAGTGAGTCAGAAATGCTCCAAAAGGCAAATAGTGCACAGACGTGCAACCCAACTGACGGTACAACTCCATGCAGTTCATTTCTAACGTGAACACATAATCATAATTTGTAACAATTTTGGTCGTCGTGTCGGTGTAATATGGATCGTCCGTTAGCCAGATGGCGGTGGGGATGCCCAACTGGCGTACCGCAGTAACTTGCTCCAACGGAAGATCCATTCCATCCAGTGCCAGCATCAGATTCGGACGGAGCTGAGCGGCAATATCTCCTACCGGCTGACGTGGGTCTGTTACGGTAACCTGAGCCGTCATGCTTTGCAACGTGGTAATGACCGCCTCATCCAGCGGAGAATACGGAAGGCCTTTGCCTGAGACGACATACAGTACATGGACTTGTCGAAAAGGGAAAACTGCTTTCATCCGCGCAACAATTGCGTTAGCACGTCCGCGCAGATATCCTTCGTCGTATCCGTCATGCACTCCCGCAATTCTCCCCCTTTCCCAGGAGGCTGCCGCCGTCTGGTGAACAGCCGGGTCATACGGTCCTGTCGTAGATATCGTCATCACTTTCACTCCTCACTGTTTATGGTGTTTACTTTAGGCCATCGCCTTGTCCAGCAGTTCTTCCATGCGATTGGAGTACATATGCTTTTGCATAGTCGTGTACAATGCGCGCCAGGCCATGCGTTCGCGTTCCCAGTCATGCTTGAGATAGTAGTCCAGCTTCACTTTCAGTTCCTCTGCTCCAGAGAAGGTTTCAATGTCATAGCCTGGTCGGTAATAACGGCTCAAATCCTTCCGAACATCCGTCATTTGAAGCGTGCCGCAAGCAGAAATTTCGTATGTCCGAGGATTGATGGACTCCGCTGAAAGCTGGTGTGTATTCCGATTATCCAGTCCGGGGTCTGTCGGGCGGTGCATATTGATGACAATTTTGGAGCCGTTATAATATTGAGCGGTCTCTTCCGGCTCCATAAAACCCGGACGGATAAAGCGTTCCAGCACATCCCGCCGGGTCAGCCGATCCCAGTGCCCACCTACGATCAGCACTCTTTTGTCCGCCAAGAAGGGAGCAAGATGGTCGAACAGCTTCACACGGTTCCAGAAGGCATTTCCAATGAAGCAAATATCATGCTGATGCTCCCGCTCTACCCTTCGGGGATAAAAGATACGAGCTGACGCAGCCAGCGGCAAATAGTGAACCCTCGTTACACCCTGATCGCGATAAAACGGCAGGCAAGAAATTTCGTGCGTAAATACGACATCGTAGGATTGACAGATCAACGCCGTATCCTCCGTAAAGTAAGGATCATCTACAAACCATATGGCCGTCCGAATGCCTAGGGCTCGTATTTGCTGCACCTGCTCCAGATGATCCGCCGGAAAAACATGCAGCCCGTTCATGACCAGCACGAGGTCTGGACGTTGAGCCTCGGCGTCAGCTAGCATCGTAGCAGGCGTACCGATGACGCAAGAGCTGCATATTTGGCCTAATGCCTCTTGCACACCTGTGTCTATAGCTGCGAAACCTTGCGGAATATACAACACTTTCAAATGACGAACAGCAGGCTGTATTGCCACGACCTGTGACAGAGCAGCCGTGCAACCGCCCATTCTGCGTCCTTCCCGATAGCCGCATCGGTACGCTTCGCGTTCATTTCCGCTTTGTTGATCGTTCACATCCTTCACCCTGTCCTGTTGTAGGATAAACTTCTGTCACTCCTAAACTATATGCGGAGGGGTCAAACGCATCATGGACGACTGCCACTGCCCGGACAAAATTGGCGTTTGCCCGTCCAACTGCCGAACCGCAAATAACCCCAAAGCTGTTAGCTTCGGGGGTGAACAGTAATAGAATGATTTGCCCAGTTTACTGAGCTTTGTAAGCGAGCTGGTGTCCATCTTCATAACCTTTGGCAAAACCTGAATTGAAACCCTCGTTGTAAGCTGCATCATATCCCTGCTGAAATGCCTGCGGATCATGCTCCAATGCAACAGTCCCGGGCTGTGGATTCTCCGCAGAAGGGGCTGCCACCGGGTTAGCTTGAGGTTTTTTCCGCCGCCGCAAATGAGGTTGTCTTCTACGTGCAGAATAAAGTCCCCTTTTACGGCGTCTTAGAGCAAGGAGACGTCTTCTTCTTCGTTTTAATCTGCGAATGCTGGAACGCCGGGCATCTTTACGTCTTTTGCGGGCTTTGTCCCGAGTGGCGCGTTCCCACCTTGTACTCATTTCCATTCCTCCTTTGCTTTCTCGTGGTGGTTTCATTTTTCTGAACAGGCACATGGAGCCACGGCTTAGTCGGTTTTCCATATACCTGCCGTCTTAATGGAATACCCGCCAACATTTGCGTGATTTCGCCCTGGTAGTTGCTGAGTATGCGAATGGTTTCTTCCAGACGGGTAGCCGACATATCCGCATGGGGCGTCAAGTCCGCAAGACTGGTCAGCATCCGAGCAACGGCGTGCTGGCTGGCAGCAATAGACTCCATCATATCCAGCTTGATCTCACGTTCACGCCTCATGCTCATTAGTTCATATCCCCCGAGCCCATTCCTCCCATCATCCCTTCCATGCCGCCACCCTGCTGCTCATCCTGATCCAGCAATGCTTTGAGATTGCTGCAAAGTCCAGTCTGAAGCCGCGTTAATCCCTCCAACATTTCCACCATCTGCTCGTGAATTTCCAAAGGCCGTCCCAACTGCTCTTCATCGGTGTCAAATGCGTGGGGGGCCAGATGGTTCAACGCCCAATTACGCACTTTTTCTGCTTCGACCGCCTTGGCCTCCAGGATCATAGACACATTCCGCTGCATTTTGGAGGCTGCGTCCAGCATGTGAATCATTGCTTGTTCCCTACTCATGTGTTCACTCCCTGCCCTCGGTTGGTACGTTACTCCTCTTCCGGGTATGCCGTCTCTTTCACGACACGAACGAGCATTTCAGCCATTGCTTCCTGAAGATCGGCAATACCGTTCAAGTAGGCCACAATGCTTTTGTTTACTTGTCCCGAGCTGTCGAGAATGCCCGGAATTCCGTCAAAACGCGGCTCCTCATCTGGCAGTTCATGTATGATCTGCGCCATGCGCACAACCACCTGCCGTTCCGCATCCAACAACCTTGACATCTGTTGCTGCGAGTGCGAAATGTGGATCAGCAAATCATCTAACTCGTTATGCATAAGCCCCTCCTTTATGTGCTCCGCCGTGCGGAACGCACGAATTACCTACGGGCTTTCCGCTACTACAGCGTATGCCGCAGCGAGTAGTCGGTTCCGCCTAAAAGCGCCTATTCAGATCATTACAGATGCCCGTGCAGCACTGGTGGAGCAATAATAGGCTGCTTCTCCACCAAAGCCGACAAATCTCCGGGAGACAAAAACTGAATTCGGTAGTCCTCTGCCCGCCAGCTCATCGCAGCGTACAGAGTAAGGAACGGCCTTTTCCAGCCGTTACCGATTTGATACAGTTGCCCGCCCTCAGCATACAATACCTCGATCCATCGCTTGCGTTGAGCCGGTATATTCAGTGTGGGCAGCATGGACATGTTCTCCAGATCGGGAGCCGCCAGTACAGGAATGGGTTCCTCTGGCAGCTCAGCTACAGGTGCATTAATGCTGCTGGAAACTGTGGCCTCCGGCTTCCCTACCAAGGGAAGCACCAACAAATCCAGCTGAGACACTCTAACAGGGCGCACATTTTCACCTCTCGCAGCGCTGACTCCATGCAGATACCGCCTTCTTCCCGGCTCTAACCGAAATACTGCACCGGACGGTCCCTGAACAACCGCTCCGATGGGATAAAAGCTTGCCGCTGATACGTGTGTTTCCTTACCTGTTGATATCTGGCCGTCCGTCTCCGCTGTACTGAATTCCAGATTGCGGAACAGCTTATCCGCGTCTCCCCACTTTTGTACAAAAAAGGATCGGTTCCGGCTGCTTTCCTCCATTGAACCGCTTTTTTCGGTCGTTTGAGGAAAACCATACACCGTATCCCGATCTCTTTCTTCATAATGGATAAAAGCATCTCCGGCAATTGCCATACGTATCCCCAACAAACGCACACGCAATAGCCAATCTACATGGGCTTCCTCAGTACTGTGGCAGCCTTCGTCCCAGTAGCCCGTTTTTTCCAATGTCTCTCTGCGCAGCAATAAACAAAATCCGGCTAAGCTTTCGGCCTTTCGCCATGCATCCGGATTGGGAATATTGAAGCTCATGGCAAATGGACGGGCTCCATTTTCGTTCATATAAGGAACCTCAATCTGCTGTTCTTTGAATGGACCATTCGTTACAGGCCCGACAACACCAATACGCGGATCGCTGTATAAACACCCTAATAACCGATCCAACCAGCCGGGGGTCACCATGCAGTTTTGATCCAATACCGCAATAGTTGTACCTTTTGCCATCATCAGCCCCTGATTCAGGCTACCTATCATTTGAACATCCTTTTTTAACAGCGCATAACGCACAGCGATGCTTTTACGGAGCAAATAGGTGGATGTCCCGTCCGTCGATCCGCAGTCCACCACAATAATTTCGTGAGGATGGCTCGTATTCTCCTCAATACGGTGAATGCATGCACGGAGTTGTTGAAGCTGATTGCAGGACGGAATGATAATACTGACACCTTCAAAAACCTTGCCGAACGAAGCCTGGCCCAACTTGTTGCCCTGCTCCTGGCCCCTTTTATATCCTGACCAATAGCCTTTCTTTCCGAGCCGCTTGCTGTGTTTCCTTTGCATACTCAGGCGTTTCATGCCGTTCACTCCTCCGGGTGGCATTATGCCTATACTATATGCCTGGCCCGGCCGGATGGTGTTTCGTTGAGATCAGGGTAGAAGTCCTTTCATTTTCACTCCAGCTTCCTGAAGGGAATCGAAGGTTCCTGCGTCGCTCCAATAGCGCCGTAAAATATCATATTCCAGCTTGCCTTCAGCGGCATAACAGTTGTTAACATCCGTGATCTCAAGCTCACCGCGTGCCGAAGGTGTAATTTGCCGGATCTTATCGAACACGGCAGTATCGTACATATAGATACCCGTAACGCAATATTTGGATTGGGGATGCTGTGGCTTTTCTTCAATCCGCGTAATGCTCTCCGGGCGCTCAGGATCAAATACGGGTACCCCGTAACGACGAGCATCTGCTACCTTTTTCAACAACACTCTGGCGCTCCCTGGGGGCTGTTGCTTGAACCTTTCGATCACAGGTCCCAAGTCTTCCTTGAACAAATTATCACCTAACAAAACAGTGAATTTCTCTTCTGATTGCATATAGCTTCTTGCCAGTTCGAGTGCTTCCGCAATGCCGCCCGCCTTTTCTTGAATCCGGTATGTCAGTTGGACACCATAATCACTGCCACTGCCCAAAAAATCGGTATACAGCCCGGCCGATTGTTTACCAATAATAATAAGCATATCGGTGATTCCAGCCTGTCGTAGTCTCTCGATACCATATACGATCATGGGATACTTGCCGACCGGAAGCAGATGCTTGTTGAGTAATGTAGTCAACGGATGAAGGCGCGATCCGGTTCCTCCTGCGAGAATAACCCCTTTCATATCTTCCTTCCTCCTTCGACAGCATGTTCAGTGCATGCAACCCCAGTGTTTCCAGTTTCGATGAACATTCTGGGATCTATGCTCCATTTCTCTATAAACAAACGATAGTTCCGCTCGATCAGCTCTTCAATCCAGGAAGTCTCCGAGCGTGAGAAGCTCGCATTCCCCTCGTGATAGACAAAACAGTCGTTGCACATGAGCAGCTTGTAGCCATGCACGCGTGCGCGCAGACAATAATCGTCATCCTCATAATGTCCGGGGCTGAACCGTTCATCCAGCAATCCGATCCGTTCCATCAGATCGCGCCGGAACAGCAAACAAAACCCGACCAACCGCTTGACCTCCTGCCATCTGGAGGGATTACTTGCATTATTCTGCTCCGCATATCTCAGACAACTGGCCAAATCTCCTTCCAATCCGTGTATCTGCTGAATACCGCTGACGTAATTCGTCACCGGTCCCACCAATCCCACCATGCTTTCGCTCTGCAATGCAGCCAACATAATCGATAGCCATCCCCGCGTAACCGTCACATCATTGTTTAAAATAACGAACTGATTACCCGAAGCCAGCCGGAGCCCCATATTACATGCTGCTGGAAAGCCCCTGTTTTCAGGAAGACGTATGCTGATCAGCCACTCGGATGCGCAAAAATCATCCGTTCCGTCATTCGAAGCGTTGTCCACAACAATGATTTCATACGGTACATCTATCGTATGTGTCCGAATCGCCTCAATACACGGCTTTAACAGATGGAGGCCGTTATAAGTCGGAATAATGATGCTCGTCAGACTCATTGTGCATTCCTCCCTTTGGCAACGTCTACCCGTGTTGGAACAGGCCCGAGCGGGGAATACCCGGCTACCTGAAACACCGTCGTCAGTGCCTCTGCATGATCACCGACGATCAACTGTTCCATAGCGTTCCCTTTGCCAACATTGAAGGTCCGCTTACGGTTTGTTTTAATAACATCGACAGCATGTACTGCCGCCACGATCATGCCATGCAAAATTGCCATGGCGTGGGCTTTTGGCGGTACGGCAAGCACGGCTGAGCCAAGCTGATCCAGTAAACGCCGAGATAATGCATGCGGTACGGCGGTCAATGAGCTTGCTCCCAAATCCGGCCTGCGCAGTACGCGATTCAGGAATGCTTTGCACCGTGTCACGCTGTCCTGCTGGGCATAGGGCGGCAAATGTCTGCCCAGATCATTAAGCGCAACATCCGTTCCCTGATCCACCGCGTGGAGAAAAGGCAGCAAATCAGATGCTGGAATCGGCAAATCTCCGTCCACGAACAGCACAATATCAGCCTGCGTCATACGCGCGCCTACCGCCCGGCCAACATCATGCCCCAGTCGATCCGGCACGTTGACAAGAGTCACACTGGGATGATGTTTGGCTACGGTGGAGCGCGTGCCGTCTGTGCAGCCGTTCAATACGACAATGATCTCCGTAAGCGGAAGTTTTTCCAACTCGCCCAGTACCCGGTCAATCGTTGACTCTTCATTACAGGCGCTGACCACGGCCGCTGCCGTTCCCTGTAACACAATATCTCCCGGAACTTCGCGTTCCACAGGCGGAGTCACTTCGGTCATTCCTTTCGCCCGAGGTGTGGGCTTTCTCATCCTACGGCTATGCATTGAAGTCGTCGTTCCTCGTTTTCGCTGAACACGTCTCATGCCCCAACTCGGTTCTTCACGCTTCCCTCTGCGATACTGTCTATTCACAGTTTCACCTCGTCTCTGATCCGTTTGCGCTCCAAATCCGTATATCCCGCACGCGTTCCCAGACGCGATGTAAGCCAGGCAATGGCATCCAGATGATCCTGAACAATTACATCTGCCAGCGGGTCCTTGCCGTTCTGTTTTTTACGTGTCGCATTTATTTTTCCGACAGCTATTCCATATACAGTCACCACTCGTAACTCGGAGGCGATGGACATAGCTTGAAATAAAGGAGGCTTCTCCAAGGGCTTTAGACCTATTTTTTTTAGAGCCTTTTGACTCATGGCGTGTGGAATGCCAGTCATAGATGCTCCCCCTAAATCAGCACGATTCGACAATATATTCAATACATGCTTTGCCTCCACTACAGGGTGTACGGGCGTACGATTCACAGGTCCATGGTAATCATTCAGCACCACATCCGCCCCTGCACATATGGCGTGTATAAACGGTCGGAGTCTAACGCAGGGAATGACGATATCCCCATCCAGGAAAAGCAGGATCTGTCCGGATGCCGCCTCCGCTCCAATACGACGGCCAACATCATGTCCGAGCGGTTCCGGAAAGGAAAGCACACGAGCTCCCGCCGCTGCTGCCACCTTCGCCGTTCTATCGTGTGATCCGTTCTCAACGACGATAACCTCTGTATGTGGATGGACACGGCGCGCTTCGCGAATCACAGCTCCGATTGTTTTTTGCTCATTCATGGCCGGAATAATGACAGATACGAAAAACTTTCCCACTGATGACGGTTCAGATGGTCGCTCTTCGCCGATCTGTGCCCCTCTCTCCGTGTCGAGTACCTCCCTCATGGCAGGGGCTACCGGATTCTTATGCATGTTCGGCATTCGTAACGGCAGCCACATCTTAGAATGATAGTAAGCGCCGGAATGCCGCCTCCGTTTGATCTTGTATCCAGCTCTTCCCTGTTTCTTCATGCTCCCGTCTCACCTCCCTTCCTGCTGTATAGATGGACAGCATGATTAGGACAGTTCAACATAACCTATGCGGTCCAAAAGCCGTGTGTAACGGCAATCGTGGAGTCTTTTCGACACAGCAATTTTCGACTTTATTTTACATAACTTATTAATCCTATTAAATAAATGAGTTATTAGGGTCTAAAGAATCATTTTGGATAAATTTGTGACATAGATCTTCTCGTTCGTCATTCTCTGTGCTAATATCAGAGCCAGATGATGGGAGTTCAAAAAATCAACATTTGTTTTTTTTGCATAAGTCAATATTTTTCCATTATCCACCATTTTTATATTTTCTTTTTATACGACAGGAAAGGAGGAGTTTGTCACCTTTTTAAGCTACATGCTTCATACTGCAGTACCCTCTTTTCACGTACGCTTCATGAATAACACTTCGGTATTTCTCTTCATGTTCCATTTTCTTCTATTCCAGACGACAACACGACCTACATAAATGGCGCAATGCCTTATTCAAGACAGGATGATTCATCCTGACAATAATCGAGGAGAGTGAATTTTTAATGAAAAAAGTATGGGTTTCGCTTCTTGGAGGAGCTATGTTATTAGGGTCTGTCGCGTCTGGTGCATCAGCGGAGAGTTCCGTTTCGGGGCCAACTCAGCTTACACCGACCTTTCACGCCGAGCAATGGAAAGCCCCTTCCTCGGTATCCGGGGACGACATTGTATGGAGCTATTTGAATCGGCAAAAGAAATCGTTGCTGGGTGCGGACAACTCTAGTGTACGTGAACAATTCCGAATCGTTGATCGCACAAGCGACAAGTCCGGTGTGAGCCATTATCGGCTGAAACAGTATGTAAACGGGATTCCCGTATATGGAGCTGAACAGACTATTCATGTGGGCAAATCTGGTGAGGTCACCTCTTACTTAGGAGCGGTGGTTACTGAGGATCAGCAAGCTGAAGCTACGCAAGGTACAACTCCAAAAATCAGCGCTTCTGAAGCAGTCTACACTGCATATAAAGAAGCAGCTGCACGGATTGAAGCCCTCCCTACCTCCGACGATACGATTTCTAAAGATGTTGAGGAACAAAGCAGTGTAAGCAAAGACACTTACGCCGAAGCAGCTAACAACGGAAAAACGCTATCTACTGATAAGGACGAGCTGAGTCTTGATAAAGCATCTGCCCTGAAAGATAGCAAAATTGAGGCGGTGGAGACAGAAAAAAGTTCCATTGCCAAAATCGCTAATCTGCAGCCAGAAGTAGATCCTAAAGCTGATCTATACTTCTATCCTAAAGGGGATGACGTGCAGCTGGTTTATGTAACAGAAGTCAATGTTTTAGAACCTGCCCCACTGCGTACTCGCTACATTATTGATGCCAATGATGGCAGCATCGTATTCCAGTATGACATCATTAATGAAGCGACAGGCACAGGTAAAGGTGTGCTCGGTGATAGCAAATCATTCACCACGACGGCTTCCGGTAGTAGCTACCAGTTAAAAGATACAACACGCGGTAATGGTATTGTGACCTACACGGCCTCCAACCGTCAAAGCATCCCAGGTACCCTTCTGACCGATGCCGATAATGTATGGAATGATCCAGCCGGCGTGGACGCCCATGCGTATGCTGCCAAAACATATGATTACTATAAGTCCAAATTCGGACGCAACAGCATTGACGGACGCGGGCTGCAACTCCGTTCGACAGTCCATTACGGTAGCCGCTACAACAACGCCTTCTGGAATGGCTCCCAAATGACTTATGGAGATGGGGACGGTAGTACATTTATCGCATTCAGTGGGGACCCCGATGTGGTAGGTCATGAACTTACTCACGGTGTCACAGAGTATACTTCCAATTTGGAATATTACGGAGAGTCCGGTGCATTGAATGAGGCTTTCTCGGACGTCATCGGCAATGACATTCAGCGTAAAAACTGGCTTGTAGGCGATGATATTTATACGCCAAACATTGCAGGCGATGCTCTGCGCTCTATGTCCAATCCTACGCTGTATGATCAACCAGATCACTATTCCGACTTGTATACAGGCAGCTCCGATAACGGTGGCGTTCATACGAACAGTGGCATTATCAATAAAGCCTACTATCTGTTGGCACAAGGTGGTACTTTCCATGGTGTAGCAGTAAATGGAATTGGCCGCGATGCAGCGGTCCAAATTTACTATAGTGCCTTTACGAACTACCTGACTTCTTCTTCCGATTTCTCCAACGCACGCGCTGCTGTGATCCAAGCAGCAAATGATCTGTACGGTGCGAACTCGGCACAAGCAACTGCAGCTGCCAAATCTTTTGACGCTGTAGGCGTAAACTAAATCATATACGCTATAATCCTCATATCCCGTCCATAGACCTTTGCCGTTGTGCAACTGTCACTTAGGCCTGCTCATAATGGACGAAAAAATAGGGGTGCAGTGTACAAGTCTGCGCCCCTTCCCCCCTTATTTATGGCGTCCCCTCAAAGGGGCGCCCTTTTCTTGTTCATTGAGTCCTTTCCGATCATTTTCGACTAGATAAGACAAATAAACAGTAAATCAGGGACTAAAGATTCATTTTGGGGTATTTTGTAAAATTAATCTTCTCGTTCGACAACCTCTGTGCTAATATCAGAGCCGAGACGATGAAATTGCAAAAAAATAAACCTTAATATTTTACATAAGGTCATTTTTATCCAGCTTCTTCACGTTTCAAAAGAGCAACAAGACTTACATATATGGCGCAAGACTTCTTCAAACAGGGTGTTTTTTACCTCAACATTAACTAGGGAGAGTGAGTATGAATTGAAAAAAGTATGGGTTTCACTTCTAGGAGGAGCTATGTTATTAGGATCTATAGCGCCCGGGGCCTCCGCAGCTGAAAATTCTGTTCCCGATCCGACTCAGTTTACACCAACATTCCAAACGGTGAACTGGAAGTCTCCTTCAACGGTAACCGGCGACAATTTGGTCTGGAGCTTTTTAAATCGACAACAAAAAACATTATTGAGTCTGGACGATACCCACATCGGTTCCCTTGTGCACGAGCAATTTCGTATCGTGGATCGCACCAGTGACAAATTTGGTACAAAGCATTATCGGTTAAAACAATATGTAAACGGAATTCCCGTATTTGGAGCCGAACAGACCATCCATGTGAACAAGTCTGGCCAAATCACCTCTTATGTGGGAGCGGTCATTTCGGAAGATCAACAAGCCAATGCTAAAGAAAATACAACTCCAAAAATCAGTGCTACTGAGGCTGTATATACCGCATATGAAGATGCAGCTATACGGGTTCAATCTCTCTCCTCCTCCGTTCAAATCGTTCCTGAACCTTACGAGGATACAAGTAGTGTAAGTAAAGACACTTACGAAAAAGCATCTAACAATGAATTATCAATTTCTACTGATAAGGACTCCTTGGATTTGGATAAAGCAGTTGAACTGGAGAACAGTAAATTGGAAGTGGTAGAACCTGCATCCTCTATCCCCAAGATTGCCAATCTGGAACCAAGTGTAGACCCTAAAGCAGAACTGTACATCTATCCCGATGGAGACTCAACACGTCTCGTCTATGTAACCGAAGTTAATACTTTACAGCCCGCTCTGCTGCGCACACGTTACTTTATTGACGCTAATGACGGAAAAATCGTATTCAAGTATGACCTTCTTAACGAAGTGATCGGCACAGGGCGCGGTGTATTCGGTGATACCAAAACATTTGACACAACAGCTTCGGGCAAAAAGTATCAACTAAAAGATACGACTCGTGGTAAAGGAATCCTAACTTATAACGTCCACAACACCGAGACGCTCCCCGGCACCCTGTATACAGATTCCGATAACGTATGGGAAGATCCGGCTGCGGTGGATGCCCACGCTTACGCTATCCGCACTTACGATTATTACAAGGATAGATTTGGACGCGACAGCATTGACGGGCATGGCATGGCCATCGCTTCGGCAGTCCATTACGGCGCAAAGAACTACAATAATGCCCACTGGGGCGGCACTCATATGCTTTATGGAGACGGAGACGGCACGTTATTTGCCCCTTTTAGCAGCGACCTTGAAATTGTTGCTCATGAGCTGACACACGGTGTGACCGAGCATTCATCAGGGCTTGTGTATTTCGCTGAATCTGGTGCATTAAGTGAAGCCATCTCAGATATTATAGGCAACGACATTGAGCGTACCAATTGGGATTTCGGCAAAGTCGCTTATACCCCTAATATTAAGGGCGACGCCATTCGCTCCCTTTCCGATCCTGTCAAATACGGTCAAGTCGATCACTACAGCAATCTCTATCCTGATCCTAACAACGAGGATTATGGTGGAGCCCACATTAATAGCGGTATTATTAATAAAGCCTACTATCTACTGGCACAAGGAGGCACTTTCCATGGTGTCAAGGTAGATGGAATTGGACGTGATGCAGCCGTATATATTTATTATAATGCCTTCACCAATTATCTGACTTCCACGTCTAACTTCTCCACCGCGCGTGCCGCTGTGATCCAAGCGGCCAAAGATAGTTATGGTGAAAATTCAATAGCCGTAACCTCTGCTATGAAGTCTTTTGACGCTGTAGGTGTGAGATAAGTAAAATAATATAAATTTCCCCGGTATTACAAGTCTCCCCCCTTGTCTCTTATGTATACGGCGTCCCACTATGGGACGCCTTTTTTCTAGTATAAAGTTGATTATTGGTAATTATATTTCCGGCTTCTTATTATTGCCCCATCGCAATCCAAAGGACCACCCCTTCACATAGCGGACCTGAGTGTATGCGTTCCACAGTAAGTACTGCTGAATACCTCTGACGTTGTGTGACGGATACCATCACTCCCGGTATACTCGCATTGGCAGTGATTACATACTGTGTATCTATAAAAGGCTTCTCAAATACAACGCTCACTTCACCCCTATCCGCTTGTGCGGAGAGGTGAAAAAGAATGCTCCCATATTGAGGTGAAGCTATATGATCGTCAGAAGCCTCGTCACTGGTCGCTGATCCGTGATCGATATCTTGCTCAGACAAGACCACGCGTTGCTTTGGGCGCGGTCTTCCTTCAGCAATGTGAATACTGGTTATGGAACAATCCAGTAACGAATCTTGCTCTGCCTGATCTTCCGTCGTAATAGACGATATGTCGTTATCCGTCCTGTATTCCGTATCTGACTCAGGCACAGACAACAGCAGTACAGATGCTCGATTCATCTGCATCGCTTCCTCTAGCGTTTTGGGGAGCTTATGCTTCTTCCATGCCGCTTCCTCTATAGCTTGAACCGATGTGTCCTTCTCTACGGGGGCAGGGACCGTTGCCGTTCCACGCTGGTTCGATTTATGACTGCCGGAAGTCGAAGCCGCTTTCTCCTTGTTAACACGGGGGGAGGGAACCGCATGGGAAAGGTTACGCCGTGCTGTTCTTTTATCCTTAGGGCTATGGTTCGTACGATGGTTCATGGTGACCGCTCCTTTGGCACAGGAGTGAACCAGCGGTCGCTCCGCTTCATTCACCCGGCTGGGAATCATGGCTAATGCCTATAAGATAGCCTATGCGCGTAACAGCGCCTACGTCACTCCGCTACACAGTCCGTTATGATTTGTGCCCAGCGTTGTGCTGAGTGTTGCCATAAAAATCGTCTCCGTACCTCGCCAAGCCCGGCTTCTCCCATCTGTCGTCGCAAGCTTGGTTGCTGGAGCAGCCTGATGATGGCATCGGCCATTTCCTGCTCACCGTGAGACGGATACACAAGCCAGCCTGTCTCGCCGTGTTGTACAACCTCTGGAATACCGCCGATTCGTGAAGCGACCACAGGCACTCCTGCCGCCATGGCTTCCAGATTGACCAGCCCGAAGGCCTCATCCTTCACTGAAGGAACAACGGTCACATCGGCTAGCTGATATAGCGAGGCCAATGCTGGATGCGGAACATAGTCCAGGAATTGCACATGCTTCCCCAACCTTAGTTTACGCATCTGCCGATGCAACGACGCCGTGTATGGCGTGAGGCGGTCATGCCCGTAATAGGCACTACCTGCAATGAGCAGCAGTACGTCCGGGCAGGCGCGGACCACATGCCGTAGGGCCTTCAGCAGCCGGTGAACACCCTTCCCTGGCATCAGTCTGCCCGCGAATAACATGATTTGGCGGCCTGACCAGCCGAAATCGTCCAATCGCGCCGACCTGGCCGCTTCTGCTGCAGGAGTCCACCTTGGCAGGAAATCGCCGGGATGGATACCCAGCTTGTTTATGACGATGCGCTCTCTGACGGCCTCGGGACAGTCAGAAGCTACGATTGCCCCCAAATATGCACTGTTCACGATAATGCGATCCATCGACAACAGCAGCCTGCCCATATCCTTCCGTTTGAGGTAAGGCTCCCGGATGAACGTGGTCGAATGCAAAGTCAGCACAACTCGGCTATCGGGTAAAGCCTCGCGAATTGCATACGCAACTGCCGGGCGGTTGTGTACATCTACTACCGCTGGTAACCATCTCTTTAAATCGGCAATCACCTCAGAAATATAACCTGTTCCCCGCGTATAACGCATGCAGGGAATTCCGTCGACATCGCCATGATCCGGTGCCTCTGCTCCCTTTATGCCATAGATCTGCGCTTGAAGCTCATGACTAGCCAGCGGTACCATGCGGGCAATTACCCGCTCCACAGAACTGCTGCGGGGCGAAGGTATAACAAAGGAGCCCGGTGTAACGACTGCTACCTTCGGCCTCTGCATTACCTCACCTACTTTCTGAGCTTATTCCAACACTCTTCAACACTCATCCTGTATCATATCGTCTGCCTCGCTGAAATGTGCCTCGCTTCTAACTTTGGGCTTACCGCAAGGCAAGCGTCCATGCCTGGCCGATCTTTGATACATATGATGGACTAGAATCACAGTATGATCAGTTGGAGTGACTACAAGGAGGGCGGACATACTCATGTTGCATGTCGGCGTCATGCTCAACCCGGCAACCTACCGGGGCATCCCCGCCATGAGGACGCGATATGAATCTATCGCCAATTACGAGGACGCCGGGTTAAGCTACGAGCTCATCCCCTGCTTTCTTCGTCTGGAGGATATTCATATAGCGACCGGAACATGCCGGGCTTATGTTAAACACGGCAACGAGTATCGGCAGATGATTCTTCCGTTGCCGCCGGTCATCCACAATCGGACTCTCTATCGGCAAAATGAAAATGCTAGAGATATCAGCAAGCTTGTACAAAAGGGGTTCTATATTTTTAATGAACAAAACCGTTTCCACAAAGACCATATACATGCAATTCTGCAGGAAGACCCTTTGCTACGCATCCATCTCCCCAAAACATTGCAAGGCAACCTTTCCTCCATCCATACCTTGTTGGAAGAAACCGGAGATGTTGTAATTAAACCCAGTAGCGGTAGCGTGGGTAGAGGAATTATGCGTCTGCGGCATTCCCGCGGAGGCTGGACTTTGCAATGCGCTCATCCGGCTATACCTGAGCGTTGGTCCACCCTACGTTTGAATGTCGGAGAACTCCCATTATTTCTGCACAAGCGACTGCTGCAGGTGCCTCATATCGTACAGGAAACCATACCGCTTGCTTTGTACAACAATCGTCCGTTTGATGTCCGTGTGTCGGTTCAGCGCGGATATGGCGGTATCTGGGGTGTGACAGGCATGTATGCTAAAATTGCTCCTTCCCACACCTTCGTCTCCAATGTGGCACAGGGCGGTACGGCCCGTTCCTTACTAGAAGTGTTATCACGAACAGAGACAGTTCAGACTTCGAACGCAGTTCGGCTGATGAATGAACTGGAGCGACTCTCATTACAAATCGTGCACCGACTGGCACAAACCCTTCCCCGTCTCGCCGACGTCGGTCTGGATCTGGGAATTACCCATGAAGGCAAGATTGTTTTTATCGAATGCAACGGTCGTGACCAGCGCTATGGCTTCAGCCAGGCGGGCATGCACAATGTCTGGAAAGAAACATACTCTCAGCCGATGGCTTACGCTCGTTGGCTCCTCGAACGGATGCCTTCGTCAGACACCGAACGTTCACCAGACCGTCCACTGTATTGATTTACGTCACATTCTGTGTCAATATAGTTCAGAGCGGCCGGACAGGTTCCGGCCAAGACGGCTCGGAAATGAACAAGGGGGATCTGTAATGGCAAAACAGTGGCTGCGGCTCATGACGGAGCTATCATCGCGCAAGTGGGTGTGCCGGATTGTAGGCTCCTTCGCGCAAAGCGGTGCAAGCCGACTTTTTATCCCCACCTTTATACGTACGTACCAGATCCAGACGCATGAGGCGGAACAGGAATGGAAGGAATACCGTTCTCTAAACGCCTATTTTACACGCAAATTAAAAGCGGGCATGCGCCCGATTGATACGAACGCCGAGGTGATGACCAGTCCGGTGGATGCACGGATTACTTTCACTGGCCCAATTACGTCCGGCACTCTTTTAAATGTCAAAGGGCAGGACTATACGCTGGAAGAGCTTCTTAACCGCTCTCCGCGTCTTGAAAAATACACACACGGCTATGCTTTTGTGCTCTATCTCAGCCCGACGGATTATCATCGCATTCATGCACCAGTATCCGGTACGCTGGTAGAAAAAGAGCATCTGCGCGGCAAGGTATACCCAGTGAATGACTTCGGCTTGCAACATATGCGAGCAGTTCTTAGCCGCAATGAACGACAGATTACGTACATTGCCCACGAATATGGTGAGGTGGCGGTCGTCAAGGTTGGCGCAATGAATGTGAGTAGCATCAAATATACGGATGATAAGGCCGTCTCATGGACAAAAGGAGACGATCTCGCCTATTTCGAATTTGGATCAACTGTCGTTTTGCTAACTGAAAACGGCACGTTTGAGCCAGACCCCGCATTGAAGCTGGGGGATGCGGTAAAAATGGGACAACGTCTGGGTTGCTTTCGACATGATCCCAAAGCATAAGTGAATTTATCATAACAGGATTATAGCTACACATATGAGCATTGGGATCGGATGATGTTAAATTGCTCATATAAAAAAGGACCCGGCGTAACTGCCCGGGTCCTTTTTTGGAATTTATCCATTATATTCTTCACGCCTAAATCCGAAACAGCTTGTCCAACGTCCATAGCATTACCGGATCTCAGACGGACTTTTCCCCGTGTACTGCTTGAATTGACGGCTGAAAAAAAAGATGTCACGGTACCCCAAAGCCTCTGCCACCTCGGTCACATTCATTCCGGCATGTAGTAATAGATGCTGTGCACGCTCAATCCGCATGCTGATAATATGAGATTGCGCGGAAACACCCAGCAGCTCCTTGAATTTAATTGAAAAATAACGCGGTGACAGCCCCGCTCGTGCAGCCAAATCCTCGACGCGATGAGGAAGTCCCGGATGCTGACGCACGTAGTTGGCCGTTTCTCGAATGACCTCGGTGAGCTGGTTACTGGCTTGTTGCTCCTGAGGCTCCTTACGGTCCGCACGCAGCAGATGAATCATCAGTTGTTTCAGGATCAGCTTGCCTTCTTCGTCAGCTCCGTAAGCACGCTCTAGGCGTAGTCTAACGTATCTGGCAAGCATATGCTCTACCTCGAACGTTTCCTCCAGCATACGGTAGCTTGCAGGAATTAGCTTTGGTTGTTCGATAAGATCAAAATGAATATAGGTAAGTATGAGCGGCTTTTGCGGGTTATGTGTGGCACGGGTATCATCCCCCGGCTTGAACAGGAAGCAGCTCCCCTTGCTCACCGGATACGACGTCCCGTTTAAGACCACTGTTCCTTCTCCGCTCCATACATAAAATAAATCATAGTTTGGCATCGGCTTCTCGCGTACCTGCCACTTCCAGCCCGGCTCGCACACAATTTTGGCGAAGGCCGACAACAGGATAAACGATGACGCAGATGTATCCAGCAAAATCTGCACCTCCTTTTGTTAATCTTTGGTTGTCCTCTATCCCGTTAATTTATAATATAAGCTCAGCGCCGTCATTAAGCAAAAAAATGCGCTTTTATGTTCCAGATGCTTTTGCGTGACGCTTACCGTGTGTAATGCTATAATATGTAATCAAAATGACTTGGAAGGATGAAACGGGAATGAATCCACTGGCAGCGCAGTTAAACCAAAACATTCAGACAGGCAACGAGCATGTATATCAAATGCTTTCTCTTTTAGGGAAAGAAATTTATTTCCCAAAAGAAGGGATTTTGAGTCAATCCGCAGAAGCAGGGAAGCTTGCTAAAAAGTACAACGCTACGATTGGCATTGCTACAGAAGGCAATGGTCCTATGCATTTGGAGGTCATTCAGGAAAAGCTGTCCGCTTACAATCCC
The DNA here is from genome assembly GCF_024213565.1 of Paenibacillus sp. Lou8.1. Taxonomy (NCBI): domain Bacteria; kingdom Bacillati; phylum Bacillota; class Bacilli; order Caryophanales; family Paenibacillaceae; genus Paenibacillus; species Paenibacillus sp. Lou8.1. The sequence continues at coordinate 142,155 of NZ_JANAVN010000005.1, read as the reverse complement.
AAGGATTTATACCCTTACGCTCCCCCTGCGGGCAAACCTGAACTACGTAGTGTATGGCGTGACAAAATGCTGAAGGAAAACCCTTCGTTGGCTGGAAAAAGTTACAGCCTTCCCGTAGTTACGAACGCGCTGACCCACGGTCTGAGCATCGTTGCCGACCTGTTCACGGATGAAGGGGATGCTGTCATTTACCCAGACAAAAACTGGGAAAACTATGAGCTGACTTTCGGTATTCGCCGTCATGGACGTTTGGTGAATTTCCCGTTGTTCACAGAGGATCAACGTTTTAATAGTGAAGGATTACGCGACGCTCTACTGGCACAGAAAGAATACGGCAAAGCGATCGTTGTGCTGAACTTCCCGAATAACCCGACGGGCTACACACCGGGAGTCGAAGAGGGTAAAGCGATTGTTGCTGCCATCCAGGAAGCCGCGGAAGCAGGCATCAATGTCGTAGTTGTGACGGATGACGCTTATTTTGGTCTGTTCTTCGAGGACTCCCTGCACGAATCACTATTCGGTCAGTTAGCTGGACTTCATCCGAGAATTCTACCAGTCAAAATTGACGGAGCTACCAAGGAAGAATTTGTTTGGGGCTTCCGTGTCGGATTTATTACCTTTGCTTCGGAACATCAGGATGTACTGAGCGCACTGGAACAAAAAACATTAGGGATTATTCGGGCAACGATTTCGAGCGGTCCTCACCCATCTCAAACCTTCGTCCTGGATGCCCTCAAGTCAACAGACTTTGAACAACAGAAGAAAGAAAAGTTCCAGATTATGAAGGGTCGGGCTAATAAAGTCAAAGCGTTGCTCGATAGTGGAAAATACGGAGATGTATGGAGCTACTATCCTTTCAATTCGGGTTATTTTATGTGCCTCAAGCTGAACGGCTTGTCCGCTGAACGACTGCGCACACATTTGCTGGAACAATATGGGGTAGGGACGATTGCGCTGGGTGAATATGATCTCCGAATCGCATTCTCATGTATCGAGGAAGAGTATCTGGAAGACCTGTATGACATTGTTTACCGTGGCGCACAAGATTTGTTGAACGCCTAATAGGTAACAGATTAAATATAGCATCATTAGCGGTATGCCGGATGTTGCGGCATACCGCTTTTTAATGAGCTGAACCATTGTAAGTCACACTTCGCAACAAACTATCCTTCAGCAGCGAGCAAAGATTTCTGTGCGAGTGGCAGCAGGATGACGACCTCGGTTCCGACTCCCGGCTCACTCTCATAGTGTATACTTCCGTTCATAGCTTCAATGATTCGAAAGGAGACGACCGTTCCCAGTCCCGTTCCTACCTCTTTGGTTGAAAAAAACAAAGTACCCACTCGCTCCAGATGCTCCTGACTCATGCCTTTTCCCGTATCCCTAATATGCAGACATGCCTTCTCTTCCTGAATCGCCAGCTTTATGTATACCCTGCCCCCATCATCCGCAGCTTCGATCGCATTTTTCGTCACATGTATTAACGCCTGTAACAGCTGATTACGATCCATATGTACGTATATTTCATTCCTTAGCTCAGTATACAGTCTTACGCCTTGCTTGGTCGCCATCGGTTTCAAAAGCAAAACAATCTGTTGAACCATGCCAGACAAATCCATCAGCTCTGTGTTCCCAATCTGCGGTCTGGATAAGTTCAGATAGTCGCTAATAATTCTTTCAGCCCGATCGACCTCTGCTAGTGCCAAAGCAATATATCTGCGATTTTTCCCTTCTAGCCCTGACTGAACCATTTGCAGGAACCCTTTAACCACGGTCAACGGATTCCTTACTTCATGAGCCATAGAGGCAGCCAGTTCACCTAAGGTATTCAGATGCTCAGCATATTTAATCTTTCTTCTCATTTCTTCCCGTTCCAAACTAAACTCCATCCAGAAAGAGGAGGCTCCAATGCTTAGGAATTGAATCACACCGAACCAGAGTATTGCCCGGATCAGCTCGACCTCATCCTTATCCAGCCTGCCATTGGCCCAGGAATGTATTAACAAAAATATAAGCATGGCAATATTGGTCCATATACTCATTAGCATATTCATGCCCACCCGAAGCAACATACTATTGAGCTGCATAAACTTTCTTCTCACCAAGAGAGGCCCCAAATAACACAACATCATGCTGGGAAAGCTCACCACCATAGACTCTGGATCTATATACATACGAGCCATCACCATCAGCGTTATATTCAGAAGCCCTGCCTTTGGACCAAAATATAAAACAGAAAGGATCAGAGGAACATATCGAAGGTCCCAATATAATCCATACCAAATGTACGAAAACATAATGCAAAGCACAGAAGACACACCCAGCACCCCTCCCATAAGCAACGGGGTATGTTTCCTATGCCGATGATCTGACAAAGCGCTATATACCAATAACGGTACAAACACAAGAAATATGTTCACGAGCAGCTTATCTACCAGCATCTCGTCTTTCCCACTTTCCAAGTGATAATGACTACGTACTTCTTCTATTCTCGATAATACGTGTCTTTTCCTCTATCCCCCCCTACATCTGATGAAAAATATAAGGCGATTCAGCAACATACCTGAGCATTGGCCCACGCAATCTGAAAATCCAATTCATAAGATACGATGTATCCTTTATCACAATGACCGAGAGGAGAATGAGCATGGGAGCAGAAGAAACAAGAGGCGGTTACGGTGGTTACGGCGCATTCACAAGCACAGGAACAATTCTGGTACTGTTCATTTTATTAGTTATCATCAGCAAAACGCTCTTTATATAAGCAGGCGGAAATCTGCACCCACGGCTACGATAACAGCGAGCGTACAAAAAAGGCTAATTCGCAGACAGCTCTTGCTGCTTGCGAATTAGCCTTTACTTTATTCACATAGATACAAATTACACTTCTTCCTCATCCTGACCGTCCAAACGCCATTTTTTGGCTTGAGCGCCTCGTAACAAGAACACTACTGCAACTCCCCCAAGCAGCGTGAGCAGTGTAGACAGTAGATCTTCCGTTCCTTTTGCCAGAAAAGGAAGCCACAGAACCACAGCAGCCGGCAACGTCAACCGAACAACAAAGTCGAGAAAAGACGCACGACGACTATGCGCAGGAATCGGATATAACTGAAGCCACAACGAATCCTTGTGATACTGCTTTAGTGAAGTAACCTGTACACCAATGAGGAATATGAAAAATAAATATACTGCAATCCCAATCCAGCTAGCATGGGTGATATATATAATTAACAACCCCAGAATTCCAAGCCGAATGACAATACCTGCTGGCTCTGTACGCAGGAATGTCTTAAACAGCAGGTAACGATACGCTCCCCTTCTGTTCCAAGGTATGTTACCTCCCAACCAGGACAGCCAACGACGTGGCGTCACTCTCTGCGTAAGGGCGGGCACATCGACAAACCAGCCCAAAGTGCGCATCACCCGAGCAGCCTGCATACCCTCTGTACGAATCAGCTTTTCCCAAGCCACTAGCAGCTTGACCGGAAAACGCAGAACAAGCACGTACACCACACCGACCAATATGATAAATGGCACGCTGTGTAGTGGAGGCTGCCATAGCCATGCGGCTACCATCAGCACAGCCAACACCCACCGAAGCAGACGATAGCCTACACTCCCGCCAATCGATACCATGCGAAGCTCTTGCCAGCCGCCGTAGCTGAATAGCAGCTTTAACAGCACAAACAGTAGCAGGGTCAGTAGCAACGGCTTAGGCGCCGCATCACTGCGAATATACAGCGGCCACACGATAATAGACAGCAATAGCAAACCGAATATTTTATACACCACACCCCGAATCCGGCTGGCCTTAAAATAATGGTGCATCGCGTGCTCCTGTGGACGGAGGAAAACAATATCCGCTGCGTTTAAATACGTACGAAAGCTCGCATGAGCAATCGGAATAGCCACAATAAGCATGATCCAGCGGATGGGCAAATCCGGTGGAGTATGCATCAGTAGCGACGTGTACCATGCGGCAAAGGCAATCAGCGCAAAGCCGAAGACCACCGCCAGACCGCTCTGAATGACATAGCCCAGATAGGGCAGCACCTGTCCCCAGAACGCTACACGTCTTTCTTTATGCAAACGTTGCAAATCCATGCTCATTCCCTGCCTTGTACCAGCTCATAAAATGCATCTTCCAGCGGCATGCCCGGCTTACCCGCCTGTGCTGTCACTTCGTCCAGCGTACCCTGTGCAATGATGGCACCCTGATGAAGTACAATGAAACGATCACAATAATTTTCAATCGTGGACAAAATATGAGAACTGAGCAGAATGGACGAACCCGAACGCTTCATCTCTAACATAAAGTCAAGCAGGGAACGAATACCCAGCGGGTCCAAACCCAAAAAAGGTTCATCTATGACATACAACGGCGGTCCCGCTAAAAATGCGCACATAATCATCACTTTCTGGCGCATCCCTTTAGACAGGTGCATCGACATACTCCCACTTTTATCCCGCATACGGAACAAGTCTAGCATTTGATCACTGCGCGTGCGGAAATCTGCTTCGCTAACTCCGTACGCTCTGGCCGTGAATTCCATATGCTCCATCACCGTCATTTCAGGATACAGCTCTGGAGATTCAGGTACAAAAGCAATGGCTCCCTGATATTCCTCGGGATTCTCATCCTGCTTATGCCCCTGCACACGGATTTCTCCGGCCTGCGGTGTCATCAGGCCCAAAATATGCTTCATGGTCGTACTTTTCCCGGCACCGTTCAGACCGATCAGTCCTACCATTTCACCCGGTTTCACATCCAGCGAAATTTGATGCAGCACCGGGCGCTTGGCGCTATATCCGCCGGTCAGTCCGTTAATTTGCAACACAGGCTGTTGTTCCATGGCTCCCCCTCTTCTCCCTTACTCGTTCGGTTTTGATCCTTTTTCCTTCAGCCATCTTGGTGCACCCTTGTTTTTGCGATCACGCTCGCGCTGTGCTTTTCCTGCTTTGGACAAGGCTGCTCCTTTGCTCTTGCCTGGAGCTGAACCGTTCGCGGAATTTCTGCCAGGACGTCCGTTTTCGGCACGAACAGGTGCCTTTCGGTCCTCCGCCGATGCTCCATTAGATAAGGATCTAGCCTCGGATGGTCTTACAGGTGCACGCTTGGCATCCGCCGGACGCGGCACAACTACTCGACCTCCATGCAACGCACGCTCTGCGATGTCAATGCCCAGTTCACGGGAGAACTTACGCATGATAAATGTTTCACGGTCAGTGACAACCGATGCCACTAATCCTTTGCGTCCCATCCGTCCTGTCCGTCCTGCACGGTGAACATAAGCTTGACTATCCGTAGCCGGGTCAAAATGAATGACCATTTCAAGTCCCTCAATATCCAGACCACGAGCTGCCACATCCGAAGCGACCAGTACTTTGAGCTTGTCCTCGCGGAATTTGGCCAACACGTTGCTACGCGTAACTTTATCCGCATCTCCATACAAGGACGCCGTAGTCAGCCCCATATGCTTGAGCTTGGCTTCAATCTCCCCGATGGCATTGGTCGTATTCACGAACACCAGTGCTTTTCTCGGATTAAAATGTCGCACCAGACGGCGCAGCATATCCACCTTATCCCGTTCTTCAGATACAAAGTAATAGTGTTCCAGTCCACTGGCCGTCTTCTGGTCGGGATCAATCCCAATTTCTACGTATTCACGCATCTCCCGTTTTGCCAGCGACTGAATCTCATCGTTCAGCGTTGCGGACAGGAATACCAATTGACGATCACGTTGGGCGGTGCCCAATATGTTGGTTACATCGCCTGCTCCGCCAAGCTGGAACATCTGATCCACCTCATCGATGACGATGGCTGTAATATTGTGCATTTTCAGCTTTTTCGAAGCGATGAGTTCCCGTACACGTCCTGGTGTACCCACGACAAGCTGTGGATGATCCTTGAGCTTTTCGATTTGACGTTTGATAGCCGCCCCACCAATCAGACCAAGTACACGGATTCCGCGATGCTCTCCGTAGCGCTGACCCTCACGTACAATTTGCATAGCGAGCTCCTGGCTTGGAGCTAGTATCAGCTTTTGCGTAGCCTTTTTCTGTGGATCAATCGCTTGCAACAGCGGCAGCAAATAAGCCAGTGTCTTGCCTGTGCCAGTTTGTGAGCGCGCCAATACATGCTTTCCCTTCATTATTTCCGGTATAGCCTCTGCCTGAACTGGCGAAGGCTGTGTAATTTCATGCTCAGTCAGTTTGTCCAACAGATCTTGTTCAACGCCGAGCGATTCAAAATTCAATGTCATGAAAAGGTCCAACCCCTATACGTAAATTCGTTACTCTCCATTATATGCGAAAATAGCCCTGTTACCAAATCACAAAAATAAAAGATGTCCCTCACCATAGCTAATGGCTTACGGGACATCTTTTATTTCTTATTCATCACACCATGACCCAGCCTGTCGGTCAGTCTGGGAGCTAACTGATACAGCTTGAGAAAAGGAGATACCCAACGTGGCAGATTAACCTCCTCCTTGCCAAGCTCCATCGCTCTTACGATATGCCGTGCTACCTTATCAGGTTTTAGCATAAACCAGCTTACATTTCGAACATATCCTCCTGAAGGATCTGCCAGTTCAAAAAACGGTGTGTCGATTGGCCCGGGGTTAATCGTCGTTACAGTCACTCCACTCCCGCGCAGCTCTTGCCGAAGCGCATTGCTGAAACCGAGCAACGCATGCTTCGTCGCCGTGTAAGAAGAAGATTTAGCTGTCCCGATTTTCCCGGCCATGGATGCTACATTGACAATCTGTCCATGGCCCCGCTCTGTCATTTGCGGCAGAAACGCCTTGATGCAGCGAACAACACCCATGTAGTTCACGTCCATCATTTGTTCAAACTCCATCAGGTCGGTTTCATTAAAATACTCAAACTTTCCGTAGCCCGCATTGTTAAGCAATATATCGACCCGTCCGTACTGTTCCAATACTCGTGCAGCAACAGCCTCTACCTGCTCCTGGCGGGTGACGTCCAGTTGGATAAGCTCATGTCTGCCGCTGATTCCCGCAGATACTTGCTTCAGTCGCTCCTGCGAGCGTGCTGTTAAAATAGGAATCGCGCCCTTTTCGCTTAACAACTGAGCGCAAAGGGCGCCAATCCCACTAGATGCACCTGTAATCACAACTATCTTGTCCTGTAGTATATTCACGGTCATCCCTCCACATTAAAGAAACTTGCTCCTTTAATATTAAGAGATCATCACCTGAATATCCAGCTCACCGATTCCTTCCACCGTAAGCGGAATATAAAGGGCACGCTGAGGCACAAAAGTGGTCAAGTTTTCTGATTTCATGACCTGCGGAGGCGTAATATCCACGACAATTCCCTGACTGGACAAAATCGTACTGGCATTACCACTAATCATATTGCCCAATTCTGAAATTGCGCTTTTTCCCATCTCATCAATTTCAGTCAACACAAATCCGCCCATCATCGCTGATACCATACGTAGCGCCACCTGTTCATTCAGGCCGAACACAATATTTCCGCTAAGCTGTCCGGTCATCCCGATCATAATCCAGATGTGGTCGTCCACCAGCTCGACATTTTTCACACCAAGATTTCCGGGTGAAGGAGATACTTGGATCAATTGTTCAATGACCCGTCGCGCCGACTCCAAAAAAGGATTTATCACTTCTGCCTTCACGATCAAAGCGCCCCTTTACGATGGGCTTTTAGACATACAACAAAAGTCCCATTTAAATTAGAATTTTTTAATTAAATATTACTGTAAAACGAATCGATCCTCAATAAAATGCTCTCTATATCACTTATCGACAGCTACCCGGTAATTTTTTATAGCTAAATCACAAAAAATGTGAATAATGTCCTATATCTTTGCTTCTTACCGGTTTTAGATTGATTATTTTTGAAGGATATCAGGACTTTAGTCTTTATTTTCCAATATACCACACTTTAAGGTGCTCTGCTTCGATTCATTGCCCTTCCTGCTCGAATAACCTATAATTTAATGAAATAAAGCATAACGACGGTTTTACATATGAACCTATGGATTGGCTAAAAATATTCATTCTATACAACTGCGATAAGATTAAGAAAAGAGAGGAGGAACTTCATGAACATCAGTCAACTTGAAACACTTATCATGATTTCCAAAACGATGAGCTTCCGCAAAGCCGGAGAACTTCTCAATTTGACGCAGCCGGCGGTGTCCGCCCAAATTAAAAGTCTAGAGGATGAGTTCAAAACCATTCTGATTGACCGCAACCAGCCTGTCACCCTGACCGACCGGGGAGCTGTTTTTTTGGAACACGCCGAGCGCATATTAGAGGTTGTTGAGGAATTAAGACAAAAATTATACGATCTAAACGAAACACCGCAGGGTCACATTGCGTTGGGCACCACAACATCCATCGCTATTCAAATTTTACCGCGCGTGCTTTCCTACTTTCAGGATCAGTTCCCTCTCATCAAAACCTCCATTCAATCCATGGCTTCCTCAATGATTTATCAGCAGGTGGAGAACGGACTTATTGATGTTGGCATCGGTTATCTGATTGAACGTAATCCCAATTTAAGCACTTCGGTTCTGTACTACGATTCCTTTGAGCTCGTCGTGTCTCCTACTCATCCACTGGCCTCACAACCACATGCTACCATTGAGGCCCTTCGGGAAATTCCACTGATTCTGCTCTCTCCCGATACGGTGGGACGAAAATTCGTGGATGATGTATTTAAAAAGCACCAAATCGTACCTCATGTCGTGATCGAGTTGTCCAGCAGCGAGGAAGTCAAACGGATGGTCGAAATTAATCTCGGTGCTGCCATTATTTCCAGACTATCGGTCACTTCTGAACTGCGTGCAGGCACATTAAAAATGATCCATATTCCCGAGCTGGAAGTTAGTCATCCGGTAGGAGTGATTTATAAATCCGGCCGATATCTAAACTCAGCCATGCAGCAATTTTTAAGTGATCTGAAGGGGATGCCGGAGACGAATTTCACCAGTTCTGAATAACGTAATTCGCTATGAACACCATACGAAATATAAACCCTGATTACGAAAGGAAGACAGGCTATGAAATTTGATCTGCACACCCATCATTTCCGCTGCGGTCATGCAGACGGAAACATTCGAGATTACATTGAAGCAGGCATTCAGTCGGGCTTACAAGCGATTGGTATTTCGGACCATTCCCCTTTCCTGGGCAGCGAACAGGATCAGGCTTTTCCTAAAATTTATATGGCTAAGTCACAGCTTGCTGAATACGTAGAAGAGGTACAACAGCTTAAAAAGGAATATGAAGGCCGTATTGACGTGCTCCTCGGATTGGAAACGGATTATTTTCCTGATTTTGCTGAATTATATCGTTCCACTCTGGCTCCTTATCCATTTGATTACCTCATTGGGTCGATTCACAATGTCGAAGGGAACAGCATTTTTAACCGTAACCGTTGGAACAAATTAAGCGACGCTCGTAAAATCGAGGTCAAACAAGCCTACTATGCGCTCATTCAGGAATCTGCGCGAAGCGGCATGTTTCAAATTTTGGGTCATATTGACGCAATGAAGGGAAATTTTCCTGCCTTTTCAGACATTCCTGCCGATGAAGCCATTGATGAAACCTTGCAGGTAATTGCGGAATCCAATGTGGCGATTGAAATTAACACTTCGGGTAAAACCAAGCTAAGTGGCGGATGGTACCCGTCTGCTTCTATTTTAGAAAGAGCGCACCATTTTGGTGTGGAGGTCACTTTTGGTTCGGATGCCCATAAGCCTTCGCGGGTAGGCGATGACTGGGAAGAAGTAAAGGCAATGCTGAAGGATATCGGCTTCCGGGAATGGGTCTATTTTAAAGAAAAACGTAAAATTCCTGTGGTGCTTTAAAATTCAAGGTGGGAATTGCCGCTCCGCAAATCATTTGATCTTACGAACGCTGCTGCAATGGGATTGTTGGGGATTGTAATTTATACGGTGATAATTCCATTGCAAAGGCGAACGCTTAGCAAGATTATGACATCTATGTGTGAGGAGAATTACATATGCACTTGGAAGATCCTATGAACAAGCTTAAAAAGCTAAAACATGATATCACGCGATTTATGCTCATCTATAAATTTGCGCTCGACGAAATGGAAACCAAGATTGAAATATTAAAGCAGGAATTTCAAGCATTGCACGATTACAGCCCTATTGAGCATACCAAATCACGCCTTAAATCTCCTGAGAGCATCATGAATAAAATGATTCGTAAAAATAGCGAGTTATCGCTGGATGCTATCAAAGATCATATTAAGGATATCGCAGGTTTGCGTATTACTTGCTCTTTTATTTCTGACATTTATGATGTCAGTAACATGCTTCAGAGACAAAGTGACTTGAAGGTACTGGAAATTAAGGATTACATCAAGAATCCCAAGCCGAACGGTTACCAGAGCCTGCATTTGCTGGTTCAAGTTCCTGTATTCATGTCGGATTGTGAGGAGCTAGTCTGCGTAGAAGTGCAAATTCGAACCATTGCGATGGATTTCTGGGCCAGCCTGGAGCATAAAATCTTTTATAAATACAACCAGTCTGTGCCCGAAAACCTGACACGTGAATTAAAGAACGCAGCAGATTCCGCTAATGCTCTCGATCTTCAAATGGAGCGACTGCATCGTGAAATTAAGGAGATTAAAGACGCTAGAGGTGAAGAGGACTCCATAGAGGAGCTTCGGAAGATTATGATTAATAATCAGCAAATTACGGTGCCGGCCAATTTCTTGAAGCTTCTAGGAGAGTAAGATTAGGCGGTGCTCCACCGCTATCGAATGATTTGATCTTATGATCGCTGTTGCAACGGGATTCACTGGATGGTATAAGCCCTTTAAAGGGTAGAATCCCATTGCTAAGGCGAACGCCTGCGCTTCTCCAGATTCAAATTCTCCACTCCGCCTGCAGGATACAAATTTATGATCAACGAATCGCGTGTTTGCTCAAAAATTGAAGAATAGAATCATTGATTAAGATCGGCTTCTCTCTAAGCATGTGCGGTCGATGACTACAACCCGGAGCAATTAGATAACGTGAGTCTTGGACCCTTGAGCATAATTCCAGGAGTTGCTCTTCTGTGGCGAAATCATCATGTTCACCCGCGATAAATAATGCAGGGCACGTAATGCTGCTTAACTCACTACGTGTCAATTGCGGATATTGGCGCCAATCCTGTGCGCTCTGACGCATAAATTCTTGCCAATTCCCCTGATGTGCCTCCTCATGCCGATCCATCATTTGATGGATCATTTCATAACGTTCGTTTTTGATGAGCCACTCTGGTTCAAATTCATCTGCCCCCTCAGGACATGCGACTCCACTACAGCCTATGGTCGTAACGGTAGCAAACATTTGAGGGTGCTTCACCGCACAGTATAAAGCCACATTGCCTCCGCAGCTGTACCCAATAAGATGGGCTTTGGAAATATGTAGCGCCTCCATAAAATCAATTACATCTTCTGCGAGTTGAGGGGTGCTCCATTCCAGGCTATCACATTTTGTTCTGCCATGACCCCTGTGGTCGGGAAAATAACATGTATACTTTTGCTGAAAATCAAGTAATTGCGATGAAAAAGCTAGAATTCCTCTTGAATAATGACTGTGCAAAAATATGACGGGTTCTCCTGCCCCCATTTTTTCATAATACATTTCTAAGTTCTGAATCTCTACGTATGGCATATGATCCTCCCCTTTTCAGTCGCTCCGTATCATTTACAATCATTATTTCGTCTATCTTAATATAAATGAAAACCATTTCAGGAGGAGTGATGTAAGTATGAAAAAGATACTTGTTTTGGGTGGAACGCGCTTTTTTGGCAAGAGACTGGTGGAACGTCTGCTAGAGAGTTCCGAGAACTCCGTTACCATCCTCACACGAGGCCAAACGAGCGATTCGTTTGGTGACCGCATTCAGAGAATCTGTGCAGACCGTACCGACCGGCAAGCACTCGCTGAAGCGGTAGGTGAGCAAGTGTGGGACGTTGTTTATGATAATATTTGCTTTTCTCCAGATGAAGCCAGCGAAGCCTGCCGCATTTTTGATGCTAAAGCCAAGAGGTATATTGTGACCTCCAGCCTATCCGTCTATGATTCGAGCCCGGAAGTGCTGACAGAGAGCATCTTTGACCCTCAGGCTTACCCGGTTCGCAAGGGCGGGAAGGACGATTTTACATATCAGGAGGCTAAACGGCAGGCAGAAGCAGTTTTTATGCAGCAAGCTACATTCCCTGTAGTTGCTGTTCGTTTTCCGATTGTATTGGGGACAGACGATTATACGAAAAGACTTCACTTTCATATCGAACATGTTCGTGAAGGAATAGAAATCGGAGTCCCTAATTCCGCAGCACAAATCTCATTTATTCGTTCCGATGAAGCCGCAGATTTTCTGTTTTGGCTTGGTCACACTCCTTTAACAGGGCCTGTAAATGCTTGCTCCGACGGTACAGTGAGGATTGGAGAGCTCATTTCGATCATTGAGCAGGTAACGGCAAAACAAGCTGTGATGAAAGAAAAAACAGCAGACGAGCACATGTCTCCATTTGGTATTACACAATCGTGGTACATGGATACGTCCAAAGCCCAGTCAGAGGGATACTCATTTCTCTCCCTACATGAATGGCTTCCAGAGCTGGTAACCAGCCTGAACCGCTCCTATAAATCATAAAAAAAGAGGACCCGAAGCCTCGGGTCCCAGCAATATATATATAATTCAAAGGGGGTCATGTCTATGTTGTACCCACTCTATGTTAAAGTAACTTTGCATTTATGTTTCATTTTTGTAACAAACTGAAATACAAATGAGCCCAGCCAAGGCAAGAAGGCCACTCGCCGCCACAGAGATAGAGAATGCCCTGATATAATCTGACAATTTAGCTTCTGAAAGCGTGTGATGAAGCGAGGAAGAGAACAAGAACCCAATCAAAGCGACTCCCAACGAATTAGCCAAGTACATAAAGGTCGTGAACAAGCCTGAGCCCGTTCCTGCCTCTTCAGCCGATACAGCACCTAGGACGACATGAGCCAGTGGCGTTGTGGCCATCCCGAGACCCAAACCATATACACCTAGTATCATGATATTTTGAATATGAAATAGGTGGAACGCATCTAGATGTAACGATCCAATGAGCAGAAAGCTACAAATTCCCATGATTAGCATACCTGATTTCAGCACCTTGCTCCCCCACCTCTTAACCAGCCTGGACGACCATAATGAGGTAAGAAAAAAGCCAACACCTAGCGGTAAAAAGACCATACTTGTGGATCGAACACTGTATTCCAAACCGGATTGTACATAATAATTCAAAATAAAGAAGAACGAAAACATACTAAGATAGATGACAATTACCGTCAATATCCCTGCGCCGAATGAACTCTTTCTAAATATAGATAGACGAATAAAAGGCGAGCCTCCCTTCTTTTCTTTTCCCATTTGCGTAACTATAAAAGCAACCAAAACCAGAATGGACAACAGCAGACAACCCCATGTCCCTAAAGCCCAGCCCTGCTTTTGTCCGGTTGTCAACGGATAGACAAACAACAATAAACCAAGAAGCAACAGAAAAGCCCCTGCCCAATCCATGTTTGGCACGGATCTGCCATAGGATTCCGAAATAATAGGACAAAAGAGTAACACTAACAGCCCAAAGGGAACATTAAAAAAGAAAATAATACGCCAGCCCAGGCCAAAAAGGTTCCAGTCTACCAAAAATCCACCCAGAATTAAACCAAGTGTAAACCCAACCCCGATGATAGCTCCATAAATCGCAAATACCAGCCCTTTCTCTCTGGGAAGAAAGCTGCTTTGCATGATAGATAGAACCTGGGGTTGAATCATGGCGGCTGATATCCCTTGAAGCACACGGATCATAATGATTAATGTAGGGTGCGATACGATCCCTCCTAACAAAGCCATTAATGTAAAACCCAACACCCCGATGCATAACATGCGTCTTCTACCATACATATCTCCTAGTTTGCCACCCAATATCAAGGCCACAGCCAATCCCAGAGAATAGCCCGTAAATATGAGCTGTGCCTCCGAAAAGCTGGCGTGCAGGTCCGCCTGCATCATCGGAAGGGCAACCTGCATCATATAGGTATTCAATGAAATCAACAAAGTGGGAAGTAAAATAAGAGCTAATGCGTACCAGCGACGCGAGTCTACCTGCTGTACTGCTTGAGGATTAGTCATGGATATGGCAAAACGATCTTTCATGGTAGTTCCTCCAACTCTATAATGGTTATCTTTGATCTTTTCATTTCTCATCTCAACTTGATAACCATTATCATCTATAAAGGAAGGAGGCTCTACCTACGGAGGTATTTTCTATCCCTATAGAAGGAGCACATATGCAAAATCCTCCAAACACGATGGACATGCTTGAAGGATTGGTTTCATTAAGATTTATTCGAAAATGTATCTGGGTTACGTATTTTCTTGATATATTCGCTAGGATTACAACCATAATACTTTCGAAAGGTTGTCGTAAAATTGCTGGCGTTGCTGTACCCAATTGAAAAGGCAGTCTCTCCAATGTTTAATTGTTCAACTTCCAAGTACCAGAGTGCTTTTTCCATTCTTTGCTTACGCACCATTTCAAAAATAGTCATTCCGAATAAATGGGGGAATCCCTTCTTTAGCTTGAATTCATTAAGCCCAACCTTTCGAGCCAGCGCTTGAATAGACAGGGGATGTTCAAAATGAAGAATGACGAATTCACGAGCCTTTTGGAGCTTAGATATATCTTCACGACTTATAAAATGGCTTGTCCCCCTTGTTTCATGTCCATCCATCTCCCCAAATAATGCAATAAACTCCATTGCCTTGCTTTCCATGTATAACCGTTTCATCGTCCCATTGTAGTTGCAATGTATCATGTCAAAAACACACTTATGCATGGCTGGCGTATCCGCATAAGAGTCAATATTCCCCTTGTAACGCTGTAACCATGTTTCCATGCTATGCTTTTCTGCGATATCTCCGGCATAATGAAAAAGCTCTTGTGGAGAACATCGTATTTCCAGCATTTGATGGCGAACTCCTGCCTTCTTTTCCTCATAAACCAGTTCATCCTCTAAATATAAAACATTCCCGGTCAAACGATTGGTATGACTTTCTTTGCCGTTCCATTCACAGTATATTTCACCGTTTAAGCAATAGCTGAGTTCAAAGAGTGGACAAGCCTCCTGAATATGAAGCTTCATATTCTGTTCAAAGGTGAGATCCGTGACCACGATTTCCATACCTGGGCGAATCTGTGTGCGTGTCATGCTTCCCTTGCCCATATGCGGGGGAAGCGTGAGTTGTTGCTCCCATTTTTTATGATGAATACGACCATCCACAAGCTCCGTGAATTGGTCAAATAAATGATGTATGTCTGCACTCCATATATTCAAAGCCAATATCAGCCCTTCTTTCCTGTTCAGTCCTAACTATAGAATAACAAAAAAAGAGGACCCGAATCATCGGGTCCCAGCAACATTTATTATTCAAAAGGGGGTCATGTCTGTATTGTACCCGTCCTGTGTTAGAGTTGTTTTGCAGTTATATTTCATCTTTGTAACAAAATATTCCACTGCCATTTCTATGCATAATCTCCTTGGTTCATCGAAAATACCAATACACTCGGCACCTCTCCTGAGGTATTATAAGCACCAATTGTACGCAGCAGGCGCATCTTATTTTTAATAAGTACGCGCATGGAAGCCTGATTATCCTCTTGGCAACGACTTTCGATCCGCTTGAGCTTCAAAGATCCGAAACCAAAATTCAGCATTTCTCCCACCACTTCTGTAGCCAGCCCCTGTCCCCAAAAAGGACGATCCAGAATATAGCCCAGTTGTGCCTCACCCGTTCTTTCATTCCATTGCTGAAAAGAGACGATACCGAGCAACGGTGAGGAGGTAAGCTCATTGGATTCACCAAGTAGATTGCTTTCTCCTGTATTTCTCTGATGCCATTCCACCGCAAAATGCAGGGAATCTAGTGAATCAGCAGATATTTTAATTTGCGCAACCAGACGCCGCATTCGTGTATTGACTGGTTTGCGAATTCGATTCACATATTGGATCACCAATGGATCGGATAGAATCCGTTCCAGCGCGGGATAATCCTCCGTTCTTAGCTGGCGCAATCGGACTCGGCGGGTGTAAAGCTCCGGTAGCCCAAGACGAAGCATTTCTCTGGTCAGCACAATGTTCCCCCCTGCGGATGGATTGGCTTTTAGAAATGAATGTTTCCATACTTAATCCAGGTCCTGAATCCCGCGGTAAATTCCTGTGCGCAGCTCTCGAATATAATACGGCAAAGAAGGCACAGCAGCTTCCTCCGCTTGTTTTACTGCCAGTTCTATATCATAAGGTACACGTACAAAATGAATGGAAAAGGACGTAGGCTGCTCCTCTCCCATCTCGCCCTCTAAAATGCAGTAGGAAGCCTGCGTAACATCCAACGGATTCCCGACACTGCCGACGTTAAAAAGGGTTTTTCCCTGAAAATGCTGGATAAAAGCATTGTGCACATCACCATATCCCACAACATCTGGAGCAAAAGCAACTTTTCCATTTTCTTCTGCTAACGGATCGAACATGGCAAGCCGTTTTTCCGGCTCATCCCATGGCTGCACACGGTGATATACACTTTGCGGCGAGGCATGCACCAGACGGATACGGCGTCCGCTCATTCTGAAATCATAATGAAACGGTAACTGTGCCAAATACTGCACTCGTTCTGCCCCCAAGCGCTCGGCTTGCCAGCTAAAATTGAGATCATCCGTAATACTAACCAGCTCATCCCAATTCCCCCGCACGACCACTTCACAACGTTGACGGACAGCATCCAGAACCTCGCACGGGCTAGGCCCTTTGCCGATCAGATCCCCCAAACAAAACACACGGCTAATGCCTCGGGAAGCAATATCCTCCAGCACCGCCTCACAGGCAGGCCAATTGCCATGAATATCTGAAATGACAGCAATACGATCCATCTGAACCTCACTCCTTTGTCCAAAACGACTACATCTCTACACTACATTCAAGCCATCTTTATGTAGTTCCAACATATATGATAAAGATGAAAAAAAGATCATGGCCTATTGGCCGGATTTTAGCGTAATGACGCTAAGCTCTGGTCTGCACAGCACGCGAATCGGCAGATGTGTCATGCCAATGCCTCGGCTGACATACAGCGGCATTCTCTCTGTCCCCACATGAAATAATCCTTGGATGTACTTGCGTCCACCCGGAGGCGGCATTGGTGCTCCAATGACCGGCAAGCGTACCTGTCCTCCATGCGTATGCCCCGACAGTTGAAGATCAAAGGACATTTGTGCCGCCACATCTGCATAGTCCGGCTCATGCATCAGCAGGAGCTTGCACATCTCATCAGGGAGTCCGTGGATGGCACGCTGCGGATTGGGCTTGCCCATAATGTTATCCTCTAAACCGACCATGGCTACACGCTGTCCCGCAAGCTCTACAATCGCATGCTCGTTTCTCAGCAAGGTAAATCCGGTTTTCGGGTATAATTCCTGAACTCCGGCTGGTAAGCCTCTATAATCATGATTGCCCAGAATAGCAAATTTGCCAAGTGTGGCGTGCATCGAAGCCATAACTGGAACAGCAGCCTTCATGGATACTGCATAGTCATCTACAATATCGCCTGTAAAACAGAGCAAATCTGGCTTCAGACCTGCTATACGGTCCGCAAGCTCGCGCAGATCCTGCTCATCCATATGAAAACCCAAGTGCACATCACTGAAATGTACGACCCTGATTCCGTCGAAAGCAGACGGAAGACGAGGGAGAGTCAAGTTGAAGCGTGTAATTTCCAAATGATTAGGCTCCCATAAGGAAGCATATCCTCCAGCCAGAAGCGCGGTTCCGGCTGTGGCTAAAGCCGCTTTTTTCAAAAAATGGCGGCGCGAAGGATTGGCTGGTTCATTTGAAATGGAACGCCGCGAAGAACCGGGAGGGATAGCGGCCCCCTGATGCGGGCCATCCTGACTCTCGCGGCGGGTGTGCGGCGTCTTCTCCATATGCGTTCCCCCTTGCGATCTATTCCTTGATCTCACTTTTTAGAAATTCTTACTGTCCAGAAGCTTTAGCGATGGATGGACAACCACTGCTCCGCATAGTCTACCAAATCCCGTTGCCTCGCGAAAAAACATGAAGCCTCTCCAATGTTCACTCGCGTAAAAGCTGAGGGACAGTCCCGTTCAAAATCAAGTCCCAGCTTCTCAAAGTCATCTGAGGTAATATTAAAATCCTGAAAAGATACCCACGCTTTTGCTCCATCCACTATCATAGGAGCTTGATGCGTGATCACTTCTCGTCCATTATAGGCTGTTCGATATTCCGCCAAATGCAAGGACGTGTTGCTGTCATGTCCGCAGCCCAACAGCAGCACATAGGCATCTGCCTCATACAGCTTTGCCAAGGGCGAATGCTCACCCAGCCCATAGTTGAGCTGATGATCTGTCAGTAATCCCAAAGCAGCAGGTCCACGTGCCGCCAGAGAAACATGCGGATGCCCGCTGCGCTTGGTTCCCGGCAGGCCACGGAACGTTTCTACAATGATGCCCATCCCCCCGGTCAGCGTCCAGGCCGGATTATAAGCGGGCATTTCCTCGCGTACCAGTTCCCACCATGACTCATCCAGAGGCGGGTTCATCCAGGTCGAAGGATCAGTCAAGTCATGAGACTGTGTCGGCATCACCAGCGTCCCTTCCGGGCCAACCGCTTCGGTTAGCGCGGCAAGAATGGCCGAGGCTCCGCCTGGAACAAAGCGCCCAAAGCTGCGCATCGACGAGTGAACAAGCAATGTCATGCCGCTCCGAACTCCCAGCTCCTTTAATCCCTTCATGACATCCGACCTAGTGACAGGTCGATTCGTTATCGGTTGCACAGTCACCTGTCCAGCCTCCTTTTCTCCAAAAACGATACACAATACCATAATTATACCATAACTGCTATCCGCGCTCCTTCCTCCATGTTACCCTCCATCTTTTCTGAGCGCAAAAAAACAGGCTTTCTCCAGTTTGAGAAAAAGCCTGTTTGGGCAAACCTATTCGCTGTCTAGTGCTATACAGTCAGCCAGCGCTTGAACATATGCTTGGTCGTTTCCTTATTCATTTCGGCAATAGAAGTTGTCAACGGAATGCCTTTCGGGCAAGAACGTACGCAGTTTTGCGAGTTCCCGCATCCTTCCAGCCCATCGTCCGTCATCAACGCCTCCAGCCGTTCTTCTTGATTCATTTCCCCTGTCGGATGGCTGTTAAACAGGCGAACCTGAGATATCGCCGCAGGTCCGATGAACGTCGTCTTCTCGTTGACGTTCGGGCAAGCTTCCAGACAGACACCGCAGGTCATGCACTTGGACAGCTCATACGCCCACTGACGCTTTTTCTCTGCCATTCTAGGACCAGGGCCCAGATCGTAGGTACCGTCAATCGGAATCCACGCTTTGACCTTCTTGAGCGCGTTAAACATCCGGCTACGGTCGATGACCAAATCCCGAACTACCGGAAACGTGCTCATCGGCGCGATCGTAATCGGCTGCTCCAGCTTATCGACGAGCGCTGCACAAGCCTGACGCGGCTTGCCGTTAATCACCATGGAGCATGCTCCGCATACTTCCTCCAGGCAATTCGACTCCCAGCATACCGGGGCCGTCTCTTTACCGTGGCTGTCCACCGGGTTACGCTGAATTTCCATCAGCGCGCTAATCACATTCATCCCCGGACGATAAGCCAATTCGAATTCTTCCGTATAGGGACTGGCTTTAGGATCAGCTTGACGGGTCACAACGAACTTCACTGTTTTATTCGACTTCACTGCTTGCTCCGACATCTAAATACACTCCCTTCCGTTATTTGTTCTTGGAATAATCCCGAATACGGGGCTTGATCAGCGAAACATCCACCGCTTCATACGAGATTTGTGGTCCTTCCGGTGTCCAGTCCGCAATCGTTGTTTTCAGGAAATCCTCATCGTTGCGATCCGGAAAGTCTGGTTTGTAATGGGCCCCGCGGCTTTCGTTGCGCAGTAGCGCACCTTTGGTCATCGCTTCAGCCAGCTCCATCATATTCCACAGTTGCCGTGTAAACGCCGCACCCGCATTGTTCCAGCGCGAAGCGTCATTAATGTTAATGTTAGAGTAACGCTCCTTCAGCTCCTTGATCTTGTGGATCGTGGCTTCCAGCTTGTCATTATAACGAACCACAGTCATGTTGTTCGTCATCCACTCACCCAGCTCTTTATGAAGAACATAAGCATTTTCTTTTCCGTCCATATGCAAAATACGCTCATATTTCTCCGTCTGCTGATGAACTGCTGCATCAAATACGGAGGTAGCTATATCCTGTGCAGATTTTTTCAAGCCCTTGATGTATTCCACAGCCTTAGGTCCAGCCACCATCCCGCCGTAAATGGCTGACAGCAACGAGTTCGCACCCAAACGGTTCGCACCGTGATATTGGAATTCACACTCACCAGCCGCGAACAAGCCCGGTATATTCGTCATCTGATTGTAATCGACCCACATACCGCCCATTGAATAATGAACAGCCGGGAATATTTTCATCGGGATTTTGCGCGGATCGTCACCGACGAATTTTTCATAAATTTCAATAATGCCGCCCAGCTTTACATCCAGTTCTTTCGGGTCCTTGTGTGACAGATCAAGGTAGACCATGTTCTCGCCATTAATACCCAGTCCATCATCAACGCATACACTGAATATTTCACGTGTCGCAATATCGCGAGGGACCAGATTTCCGTAAGCCGGATACTTTTCTTCGAGGAAATACCATGGCTTACCGTCCTTATACGTCCAAATACGACCGCCCTCTCCCCGTGCCGACTCGGACATGAGACGCAGCTTGTCATCACCTGGTATAGCCGTCGGATGAATCTGGATAAACTCACCGTTCGCATAGCGTACGCCTTGCTGATACACCGCACCGGCAGCCGTGCCCGTATTAATGACGGAATTCGTGGTTTTACCGAAAATAATCCCGGGGCCACCAGACGCCAAAATAACTGCATCCGCCGCAAAAGTCTTCACTTCCATCGTACGCAAATCCTGCCCGCAAATCCCTCGACAGATGCCTTCATCATCCAGTACAGCCTGTAAAAACTCCCAGTTCTCGTACTTGGTCACCAAACCCGCAGATTCCCAGCGCCGTACCTGCTCATCGAGAGCGTACAGAAGCTGCTGTCCTGTCGTCGCACCGGCAAAAGCGGTCCGATGATGCTGGGTACCGCCGAAGCGGCGGAAGTCCAGCAGTCCTTCCGGTGTCCGGTTAAACATGACGCCCATGCGGTCCATGAGATGAATGATCCCCGGAGCCGCTTCGCACATCGCTTTTACCGGAGGCTGGTTGGCCAGAAAGTCCCCGCCATAGACTGAATCATCAAAGTGAATCCAGGGTGAGTCTCCCTCACCCTTGGTATTTACCGCACCGTTGATGCCGCCTTGAGCACAAACGGAGTGGGACCTTTTGACCGGAACCAAAGAAAATAAATGAACGTGAACTCCCGCCTCTGCCGCCTTGATCGTAGCCATTAGACCTGCCAGACCGCCGCCCACGACAATAATGTTGGATGCTGCCATTTCTGCTCACTCCTTTTTTTAGGATTTTAACCAAATCCCCTTTTACGTTTGAAAATAGAATCTCAACACGATGTATAATTGATATGAGTCGTTTATAGTAGCTGTTTAAAAGCGCCGCATTGCACCAAGGCAGTTGCCGTTTCCTGAAATTCCGCACTGCGGAATGCAAGCAGGGAAGCGATGAAGCCGATAGACACCACCACGAACAGGGTCATACAGATATAAGAAGATACTTTTTGCGCACGTGGTCCCACGGTAATCCCCCAACTGACCATAAATGCCCACAGTCCGTTAGCAAAGTGAAAGGATGCCGAAACGACACTGATTAAATACAAAATGAAATAAACCGGGTTCGTCACGATGCCATGCATGACTCCGCCTAGCTCCTCATGGGTTACATTACCCAGAGCCACTTGAAAGCGCGTGTCGTATACGTGCCAGATAATAAATACAAACGTAATGACGCCGGAAATACGCTGGAACAGAAAGCGCCAGTTACGTGAATAGCCGAATCTTTTGACATTCGGGTCAGCCTGATAAGCAATATACAAGCCATAAATTCCGTGGAACAGTAATGGCAAGTAGATGAATAACGTTTCTAGCACAATAACCAGTGGCAAACCATTCAGGAAGGCCACGCTGCGATTAAATCCTTCCTTGCCGCCCTCCACCGCTGTGAAGTTCGTCACCAAATGCTCAACAAAAAATAGAGCCAGCGGAATGACGCCAAGAAGCGAATGCAGCTTTCTGGAATAAAATCCTCTCATCTAAGTCATGCTCCCTTCTCCCAATAATAGCGTTTTCAATAGTAATATAACATATAAATTGACAGTTTCCGACAGGAAATGTCCAACAAGGTGTCCCTTATAAGGAAAAACAAAAGTGTGAACATCTTGTGTCGCTTTCATGTTACTCCTTTTCGGCTTATAATGGAATTGCAATATACGTATTAATTATTATGTCTTTTTTGCATATAGAGAGGAAGTGGATGATTTGTTTGAGGATTTGAACGCTTTTGCCGTCATTGTCGAGCAGTCCAGCCTGAATAAAGCCTCCAAGCTGCTGAATCTGTCCCAACCTGCCCTGTCTCGCAAAATTGCGAAGCTGGAGGAAGAGCTGGGTGTGAATCTCTTTGATCGTCGGGGCAAACGGCTCGAAATTACGTCAACTGGCCGATTTGTTTATACATTTGCGCTAGAGCAACGGCAACGACAGCTTCGCTTCTTACAAAAGCTGTCCCAGCACAAAAATGAAGCCCAGAGTATGCTTACACTCGGGGCTAGTCTCACGACACTCCAAACGACGCTGCCTACCCTCGTCGAAGCTTTCATGAGCAAGCATCCTCAAACCGAGCTAAAGCTGCTCACCGGTAAAACCCATGAAATCGTCGCCTTTGTACGTGACAAAAAAGCAGACGCCGGTATTGTCGGGTCTGCCATTCATGAAGCCGGACTGCGTTGCATTCCGCTATTTGATGATCATTTGGAGCTCGTTGTTCCCATTGGACATGAATTAACCGTCAAGACAGGAACGGCCTCGATGAAAGATCTGCAAGGATTGCCGATGATTATTTTCTCCAAAGGAACCTGGTACCGCAGTCTGACGGATGACTTATTCCAGCGCAGCGGCATCATGCCGGATATCCGCATGGAAATCGACTCCTTCGAGGCAATTGTACGCCTGCTTCCAACCTGTAAGGCTTCTGCCTTGCTACCCAAATCCTATTTGCGCAGCGAACTATTACGGGATAATGGACTCACTGCATTGTACTTGCCCGATTTGAAGGAGACACGCCGAACGACCTCCCTCATTTACTCGGAGACGACCGATCTCGGTCCGACAGCACGACGCTGGATTAGCGAGACACGGGCGTCGTTTGCAGGTTACCGTATGGTGTAGAGGGTTTAATCCTCTTCATTAACATTAACAACCTCATCCTCAAAGCGACCGATATTGTCATTCGAACCGATGATGACCATAATATCATCTGCTTTTAGCCGATCCATAGCCGTCGGTGCGATCAGGATACCGTTCGCCGTATGAAGCGCCACAACGCTACAACCAAAGCGGGTACGGGCATTTAGCTCTGCTAGCGTTTTGCCATTCAGACATGCAGGTACATTGAGTTCCACAATACTGTATTCCTTAGACAACTCCAAATAATCGAGCAAATTAGGCGTGACTAGCTGGTGAGCCACCCGGATACCCATATCCCGTTCTGGATAAATAATCCGGTCCACACCGAGCTTTTCTAACGCACGCCCGTGCAGCACAGATATGGCTTTGGCTACAACTTTTTTCACACCCAGCTCCTTCAGCAAAATGGCGGTGAGGATGCTTACCTGAATGTCATCACCAATAGCAACAATGCCACAATCGAAATTACGGATGCCCAGTGATCGCAACGAGTCTTCATCGGTAGCGTCCGCCACGACAGTATGTGTCAACATCTCACTCATACTGTCCACAACATCCTCATTCCGGTCAATGCCTAGCACCTCGCACCCCATATCCACCAATTGCAAAGCCAGGCTTGAGCCAAACCGCCCCAAGCCAATAACTACAAACTGCTGCGTTTTCATATCTACTCGAAAACTCCTTATCTGAATCAATTTCATAAATGATTAAACCAACGAAATGTATACTACTTATCATGAAATGATTCATCCTATAATCATTTTGCCTTCCGGATGACGATATAATTCTTTACCCTTTTTCGGCCCCAGTGCATAAGCTAGCGTGAGTGGCCCCAGTCTACCTGCAAACATCGTCAGGGTAATCACCAGCTTGCCTATGACTGTCAAATCAGGTGTAAGCCCCATCGACAGCCCCACCGTACCAAACGCAGACACCGTCTCAAACAAGATCATCAGAAAATGATGATCTTCGGTTGCCGACAAAATCATGGTCACCCCGATCACGAACAGCAACCCCAGCAGTGTGATGGTCAAAGCCTTGTAAATTCGTCCCTGCGCAAGTCGGTACTTGAACAGTACAATATCTTCCCGCCCCCGCAGCATCGAAATCACTGCTCCAATGAGCAGGGCGAATGTTGTGGTCTTAATCCCGCCTCCAGTAGAGCCAGGGGAAGCCCCAATAAACATGAGTATGATGATAAAAAACTGCGTAGCCTGCCGCAAGCCTGCGATGTCCAGCGTATTGGCACCTGCGGTACGGGGAGTAACGGACTGGAATAAAGATCCCAGTAGCTTACCACCCCAATCAAGCGAGCCAAGAGTCTTTGGATTCGTAAACTCAAATACAAAAATCACGAGCGTGCCGACTACAATCATAGCGCCCGTCATGCTGAGTACCACCTTGGTATGCAAGGACAGTCTCTTGCGCTTGCGATATTCTGCCAGGTCTGACATCACTACAAAACCAATGCCGCCAGAAATAATTAGAAACATTGCGGTAAAATTAACAATCGGATCATATACATAACCTGTCAAGCTGCGAAATTCACCGAATAAATCAAAACCAGCATTGTTAAACATGGAGATGGCATGCCAGATTCCAAAATAAATCGCCCTGCCTACGGGCATATCAAAGGACCAGCGAACCGAGAATATCGTAGCGCATACGCCTTCAATAACCAGTGAGTACAGTAATACCTTACGGATTAACCCGACAATTCCCTCTACAGAAGTCTGATTCATCGCTTCCTGCAAAATGAGACGCTCCCGCAAGGAAATCCGACGCTTGAACACCAGCGCGATTAAGGTAGCCATGGTCATAAAGCCCAGGCCGCCGATCTGAATGAGCGCGGCGATAACAACTTGACCAAAGGTTGTAAAAAAGGTCCCTGTATCCTTAACGACAAGCCCTGTAACACAGGTCGCAGAGGCGGCAGTAAACAAAGCGTCTATAAACGCAAGTGACTTTCCTGTTGTATTGGAGATCGGCAGCATTAACAATAAACTACCTATTAGAATGATAATGGCAAAGCCCGCAACGAATATCTGCGGTGGAGAAAGCCGGAGCCAGCTTGCATTGGGATTCATCTATTCATCACTTCTCTCCTAATCCTTAAAACTATAAATCAGTGATTTAATACGGTGTAAGCTCGCTACGCGTTCCATTTGATCTTTCGATCGTCGTTGCCCCTGAATTTTTTGATTTTTCCAAACCTTAAATAACTATAATTAGCATTCCCTGAATACAGGAAGAATGCATGTCAAGCACTACTCGGCCCCCTGTGCTATTGGCGGGCAGTAGCGAAGGGGGCAGAATTGTTCTGAAGAAGCGAAGCGTTTGCCTTTATCTCCGGATTTTAACCATTAAAGGGGGTATACAATCAAAAAATCCGGGGATAACAGCAATCGGAAGAGCAATCTGCACCCGCAGCGGTCTAACCAATCCAAACACTTTTATACGCACAAAAAAAGACACCGGAAAACCGAGTGCCTGACTTGGTTCCTGCTCATAGCCTACGAGGTTAGCTGACGGATTCGGGCAGCACAGTATGCCCTATTTACACTTCCGATCCAGCAGGATCGGTTGTAAAATTCACCCCAGTAACATGGTTCCCCCGTTTTCCCATAGAAATTCGGCTCAACTGTATATCATTACCTATGTATTTCATAGGCATTGCCTCAAGATTATAATCCTTCTATATCCAGATCACAAAACCGATTTCGCCGAAAAAACGTGAAATTGGCTTTATTTTGCGAATGGGCATCGTTTAATCGCAGCTTATCTAATTTTATTGGAACTTTAAAGTGCTTTCACTCTATTTTCATGAATATCGCTTGTCTGTTGGCGGGAACCTGTGCAGTATGATATCTTTAATGGATGTTCTTATTTACAGATTAAGGAGGAAACTCATGAATCCTATCGGGAAACCGGTCGTGCTCACGGCCAACTTCAAAAAACTAGGCTTGCTGGGCGGGATTGGCCTGATTTGCTTTTTTATCTTTCAATTGCTTATTCCCTCGCTTAGCAATCCGAGTCCAGAATCAGTAATGAACGCAAAGGTCATCAGCAAACAAGAAGCGGTCATACACGCATTGGACTTCGCCCGCTCCGAGCTGGGCTATACTGAATCACAGCCTGAGGAGCCTGTCGTGACCTATCAGGCCGAAACAGATTTGTACGGTTATTTATCTAGAGAAAAACTACTTCAACAGTACGACCGTACATGGAAAAAAAGTTACCCTTACGAAACCTTTCGGGTCGATCTGCCTGAATCCTCAGCGAAGAGTAAACTGCAAATTCATGTGGATTTATCCACTGGCAAGGTCGTTAGCTTTAAACGGATCACCTCCAGCACCAATTACACACAGGCTGATATTTCTACGGATGAACAAGCACGTAACAGGCTTGTACGTGTGGCTGAGGACGGCATGACGCTCGAAGCCAAGGAGCAGGCGGCCGCAGTATGGGTCAAGCGCTTTGGCTTTAAGCCGTCGGATTTGAAGCTTGCGACCACTGAACAAGAAGGCGGATTAAAGTATACCGTAGACGATAAAAAAATCGGCGCCTCGGTACTTACACTGGCTTTTACTTTTGAAGACGGTGATGTTCGCTCCTTCACCCAAAGCTTTTCGGCCCCGTCGTCCTATACCGATTATATCGAAAAGCAAACATTTTGGGCGAATTTGATGACCTATGCGGGTTATGCCCTATTTAGCTTTGTACTGGGTGTACTTGCTATTGTGTATGCGTCACTCACCCGACGACATACTTCATTTGTACGCGGCATTGTTCTATCCGTTGTATACTTTATTGCTAGTATAGCTGGGACCATGAACATGCTGCCTTTATTGCAAGCAGAAGCAGGCGGTAAGGGCATGCTTATATTTCTTATGGTTTTCCAGATTGGTGTTACCTTTTTCATGGCTGTAGCGCTCTACTTCTCCTTGGTCGGCGGTGACGGGCTTATGCGTCAGGTTGGACTGAATGCATGGCCGCGTGCAAAAGAGCCGGGCTACGGGTTGTATGTGCTTCGCAGTATGTATGTTGGCTACTTGTGGGCCTTTATTTTACTCGGGGTACAATCCATCTTATTCTTTATACTGGAGCGCACATTTAATACATTCTCCACCACAGATGCCACACAATCCCCTTACAATATGGCTTATCCATGGCTACTGCCGATTATGGCGTGGATGGCAGGTATTGGAGAAGAGACTGTCTACCGTCTGTTTGGTATTCCGATGGTCAAAAAAATAGTGAAAAACACTTTTGTTGCTTGTCTGATCACCACGCTGATTTGGGCACTGGGACATACACTTTATCCGATCTATCCGGTGATTTCCAGACCTATTGAGCTGACTTTTCTTGGTTTGCTGTTCAGTTTTGTGTTCCTGCGTTACGGCTTTATTGCCGCCATGTTCAGCCACGTTATTTTTGATAGCATTCTAATGGGACTTAGTGTGATGAGTCTGGGAGACACTGTGAATGTGAGCGCTGGTCTATTCTGGATCTTACTTCCAGCCATCGTGGGTTACATCATTTATTGGTTTAGTCCTAAAAAGCCAAATCGAATTATGTTTGAACCTATAAAAAAAGAGGAGCCGTATTCTACGACTCCTCCTCCCGAAGGGCAGCTATAATCTGACGCGCAAGCTTATCCCCAATAGAGAGAGGCCGGAAGTCTTCGACACTGGCCTCTCTTATTTTTTTGAGCGATCCAAAATGCTTAAGCAGTAACTTACGCCGTTTCTCGCCGATGCCTGGAATAGAGTCCAGCCGGGAAGTTACCATAGATTTGCCGCGTTGCTCGCGGTGGAACGTGATGGCAAAACGGTGAACCTCGTCCTGAATCCGTTGCAGTAGATAAAATTCTTCGCTATTGCGTGCAAGTGTCACGGCCTCAGAGGACTCTCCCACTAATAGTTGGGAAGTTCTATGTTTGGCATCCTTCACCAGTCCACACACAGGAATGAACAAACCCAGCTCATTTTGCAATACATCGGTCGCCGCCTTAATTTGTCCACGTCCACCATCGACAACGATCAAGTCGGGACGTTCCAAATTTTCCTTAAGCACACGTTCATATCTACGTCGGATAACCTCACGCATTGTTTCATAATCATCGGGTCCCTGCACAGAACGGATTTTATATTTTCGATACTCCTTCTTGGCAGGCTTGCCATCAATAAACACGATCATGGCTGAGACTGGATCGGAACCCTGGATGTTGGAGTTATCAAACGCCTCCACCCGGTGCAAGCTATCCAGTCCAATGGCACGTCCGAGATTGCTTGCAGCTTTGGATGTCCGTTCCTCATCCCGCTCGATCAGCTTAAACTTCTCATCCAAAGCAACACGTGCATTTTCCGTCGCCATGCCTGTCATTTGCTTTTTCAGTCCACGCTGCGGTACAAGTACCTTTACATCCAACCATTCAGCCAGAGCGAGAGCCGCCGTACTCGGGTCCTCCAGTCCACCGGATAGTTGGGTTTCTGTTTCCTTTACTCCGGTATCTTGGTCACCAACTTGGTCTTGATTTGTTGCTGCTGCATAAGTTGCCCGTTCTTCAGCCACCAGCAATGAATCAGCAGAAGGCTCTGTCTCCGTTTGTATCGCTTTCTCATCTGTCTGTCCGGTAGCATCGGTTGTAGCTGCACTGTGGAGTACAGTTTCTGCCGCAACCGGTTGATCGACATTGACCTGTTCGGCCTGCATCAGCTTAGGAGAATCTGGCAGCAATATTTCTTGCGGCACTGCCGGGTTGTCACTATAATATTGCGTCACATAGGACATAAAATCACTGTAAGCTTCACCGTAGAAAGGAAAAGTCGACATATGGCGCTCGATCATTTTACCTTTGCGGACATATAGGATCTGTACACACATCCAGCCCTTATCTACTGAAAAACCGAATACATCTCGATCCTTCGCATCCGATGTGGTGATTTTCTGCTTTTCCATCATCGCGTCGATGCTGATAATCTGATCTCGCAGCTCCTTGGCCCGCTCAAAGTACAATTCCTCTGCGGCCTCCTGCATTTTACGCTGAAGATCCTTTTTAATTTCCTCATGTCCCCCGCTCAAAAAGGAACCAATCTCCTGACCAATCTGGTCATACGTTTCCTTCTCGACCTCTTTCACACAAGGCCCCAAACATTGATGCATGTGATAATACAGACACACTTCTTTTGGCATCACACCACACTTGCGTAACGGATACATACGATCCAGCAGCTTCTTCGTCTGATGTGCCGCGTAGGAATTGGGGTACGGTCCAAAATATTTTGCTTTATCTTTCAGAACGCGACGGGTCACCTCCAGCTTGGGGTGTGCCTCGTTCGTAATTTTCAAATACGGAAAAGTTTTATCATCCTTCAATAGCACGTTATAACGCGGCTGGTACTTTTTAATGAGGTTGCACTCCAAAATGAGCGCCTCCATATTACTGCCTGTAACGATATATTCAAAATCACGGATATCGGAAACCAGTCGTTGCGTCTTGCCGTTATGGCTACCTGTAAAATAGGAACGGACCCGGTTTTTCAACACTTTGGCCTTGCCGACATAAATAATGGTGCCTTCGCTATTCTTCATCAGGTAACAGCCTGATGCATCCGGCAGTAACGCTAATTTGTGCCGTATGTTCTCCAGCGCCTTCTCCTGATTCTGCAAGTCCTCCGCATAAGGTTTCATTCGCCCGGTTCCTCCTTCCATTCTTAATGATTACTCAACTAACTACTTAGAATATATAGGAATAATACACAAAAACGCCCCCGGTATTTACAACCGGAGGCATTGACCTTTCATGGCCGCTCCACCAAGCCCCCGCGGGAGCATGGGTCACATGCGATGATTATTGGTGTTTAGTAAGCATGCTTTTCAGCGCTTCTTTAGAGTTCAGACCTACCACTTTATCAACAGGCTGTCCGTCTTTGAAGACGATCAGGGTAGGAATACTCATCACGCCAAAACGGGAAGCAGACTCTGGATTTTCATCCACGTTCACCTTCGCGATTTTGACGCTGTCGCCAACTTCTGTGGACAGATCCTCCAGAATAGGAGCGATCATTTTGCAAGGACCGCACCATGGCGCCCAAAAATCAACCAAAACGGTTCCTGTGCCTTCGACTTCTGCGTTGAAGGATTGATCGGACACGTTAACAATTGCCATTGTATGTTCCTCCTTTATAGAAAAGTCAAGATTATTATAACCTGTAATGTCTGTTTCGACACCTTTTAATTATATCACAATAGTCTTTTAATTGTAAGATATCAAAATAGCAGACGGAAAAACGCTTAGCCCCGCTGATTTTTTCCCTTTACGGTAATGACATCTACAAAAGGACGAATCCGGTCCATCAAGCGTTGTCCTTTGTACATTTCCTCTCCGTCCTTGCTCGTAAAGCTGAGATGCTTCTCCAGCCCTTGCAATGAGTAATTGGAAGTATAAAAGGTCGGTTTGCGATTCATTCGGTAATTCAGTATGGAGCCCATCACATGGTCCCGTACCCACGGGCTTAAATTTTCGGCACCAATATCGTCAAATACGAGCAGATCACAATTTTTGAGCATTTCGGTCGTTTCCTTCAGCTTCTGCCCGTCCTGAATCATGGACTTTAAGTCCTCCACAAAATCAGGCATATACACGATCACACCGTTCAGACCCGACAGGGCCAGCTCGTGCAATAGATAGCCCATCAAAAAAGTTTTACCCGTACCAAATGTACCTTCCAGATACAGTCCTTTTTTGGATAGACCCTGACTTTTCGTCTCTTCAATGTAACGGAATAGCTGTGTGACGGCAGGCATACGTTGTGAATCTTTGCGCGCAATTTCAAGAGCGTTATATCCCTCCAGAAGGGCGCGTTCATCCACATAAAAGCTTTTAATTCGCTGACGCACCCGTTGTTCATGTTGGGAAGCAACCAACTTCGCACATGGGGTCCGAATGTCCACGATTTCGGCTGTTCCATTCGGATATTCCACGCCCAGCTTGCAAAAGTGGCCCTGAAAATCGTTAGGACATCGTTCCAGCCCCGGACAATTGTCGCAATTTCGACGATCCCGGGTATACTGAAAGAGCATGCTCATGTTGAGTCGCAATTGTGTTTCGTCCACATCAGGATGAGCAGCACAAAACTCCTGCACGAGCGGATCATTTAGAACTTGATCGGCTACATTGCGAGTGCGCTGGCGAAACGAAGGGTTCTGCATCTGCTGTAGCAAATCGCCCAGTGATTCCAAGAACGCTCCTCCTTTCTTAAAATGTGCAGAGTTATAGACACCTTAAAATCTATCTACACCTTTTTCTGTTTTCCGGATTGCATTCGTTCGGCCAGACGCAGCAGTTCATCCAATTCTTCCTCAGATACAGACTCCTCGGAAGGGTGATCCTG
Organism: Paenibacillus sp. Lou8.1; assembly: GCF_024213565.1. Lineage (NCBI taxonomy): Bacteria > Bacillati > Bacillota > Bacilli > Caryophanales > Paenibacillaceae > Paenibacillus > Paenibacillus sp. Lou8.1. Next base: position 110,219 of record NZ_JANAVN010000005.1, on the reverse strand, counting down.
AACGATTGGAATGGATGGTTTGGCAGGTCCGTTATTTTTGGCATATGCGCGGGATCGGCCGCCGGAAGGAGAAGCAGAGGACTGTTTTCCTTTTACCTTGGCTTGATCCCTTATATATTGAACGGCTTTTTCGTAAGTGTTTACCTGCTTAAGCAGCATATTGGAAGCAACGGCCTCGACAAAGTTGCGGTTAATCCGCTGATCGCTCCCAGATACGAGCAGTGACATTAAATAATGGATCAGCACGTTGATGACTTCACCGGGCAGCTTATAGCTGATATCAATTTTCTCGAATATATCCAGCAGGTTACCGGGAACCGTGCCGGGGAAAAAGGTTTGCAGCAAGCGACGATAAGGCTCGTTGCGCAACATCATATTATATTGGTGAATGTCACATTTGGCTGTGAATTGTGGTGGAACCTCCACATAAAATTCCATTTCCACAGCCTGTTCTGCAGGCGGCTCTTCAGATGTGGAAGTTTCCCTCTGGCGCAAGGCGACCACTTTGGCGGCCTGTACCTGCTGTTCCTCCTGACGCTTCCGATCCTGTCTGGAGTGCTGACTAGCCCGAAGCTGAAGCTCGTCGAGCAACAAATCGCCTGCTTCGGTAAAAATACCATCCTCATCCAGCAAGCGACTAATATCCTGTACAGAAAGATCAAATTTGCGAACAACGTAATTGACCATGCCTAACTGCTCGTGCTCAAACCGAAGACGTTCCACGTGCTTACGATTGGCAGATTCACGCGGAAAACGGAGAATAATATCTGCATAATTCAATGCTTCCTCCGATTCTGACGCTAGTGCTCCAGTCTGACGGCTAGTGGACACCTCGGACAGCGCCTGCTCCAGTTCATAATCTATAACATGGGTATTCAGTTCAAATAACTCGTAGAAAGGAATCGAAATATTCTCTTTATTATAGGAAGATTGCGACCATTCGCTAGATTCCCTGCTCCACAACGATTCTCTCAGAGAAAGCACTGCAAACTTACCGATTTTGTCTCTCAACAAAAGGGTGAGGTGCTGTGTTCTGAAAAATTCAGCAGGTGCAAGCGGCGGCTGCATCTCATATTCGTACATATAGTCGTCCGTTTCGGGTGCATACAGCCTGGACGTCTGTAACAGACCGACGGCCTCCAGCTTGGAGGTCTGTTCAATCAAATACTTGCGTCCCTTCTCACTCGGCTCCAGTCCCAGTGTCAGAAAAAGGCGACGCTGCTGTTCCAACGGCGAATAACCGATTTGTCCAACTGGCACATGCTGGAACAACAGTCGATACAGACTGACCGCAAATGCGCCTACCATCGGCTGATAGACGCTTCCCAGCATCAATTCATCCAGTGCGCTCAAGCCAAATTCCCGATAAACGCAATAGCGGTGGTTCTCAGTATAGTGCAGCAGGTTTTTCATCCGCATTCCAACATTCTTCCTTTCCTGACATAACGGTCTCCAAGATGTTTTTCTATTCTATCATACTTGCCTTCTCGTGGGACCAACAAAATAAGGGCAATTGTTCTCCTTTTTGGCAGCCATATTCGTCTGAGTTCTACTTTTTTCGAGAATACTAACTATTTTATGACTTTGTGACCTGCATCATGGTAAAAATAAAATTCTTCACACTTCTTTCATTGGTGAAAAGCTTTACTTTGAGCTACAATATAATGGTTAAGCATCACGTATTGGATACAGGAAAGATATAAGGAAGTACACATATTTCGGCTAAGCCGATTATCATTTACAGATCGTAAAGGAGTGTAGATCGTGAGTCAACATCAACCACAACAAACCCCAGCAACACCCAACGAAGTAGCCTCCACACTGGAAGGCTGGTATGCGCTTCACGATTTCCGGTCCATCAACTGGACAGCATGGAAGACCGCAGATGATGAAGAGCGCGCCGGAGCACTGGACGAGCTTCAAGAGTTTATGAAGGAATGGAACGTTACCGAGGAAGCGGGTCTGGGCAGCTCAGCTGTCTATACTATAGTCGGACAAAAGGCTGATTTTGTCATGATGCACCTGCGCGAAACGCTGGAAGACCTCAATAAACTGGAAAATGACTTTAACAAAACAACCTTCGCCAAATATACAACCAAAACCTATTCTTATGTGAGTGTGGTGGAACTAAGTAATTATTTGAGCAAAGATGAAGATCCAATGCAAAATCCACAAATCGTCGCACGCTTGAAGCCCGTATTAAACAAGGCCCGTTATATTTGTTTCTATCCAATGAACAAAAAACGTGACTTGGACGACAACTGGTACATGCTTTCGATGGACGAGCGCCGCACCTTGATGCGCAGCCACGGTTTAATTGGACGCAGCTATGCTGGCAAAGTAAAGCAAATCATTTCCGGTTCCGTGGGCTTTGACGATTGGGAATGGGGTGTAACCCTGTTCTCCGATGACGCACTTCAGTTCAAGAAGCTAATCTACGAAATGCGTTTTGATGAAGTCAGTGCCCGTTACGGTGAATTCGGCTCCTTCTATGTCGGCAGCGTGTTGAATGAAGAGACATTTGAAGACATGTTGAAGCTGTAAGACGCAGACATCAACTCTTACTGAATAAAACCGAGGATTTCGTGAACTCCCACTTTCGGGACGACGGAATCCTTTTTTTATACCTCATCACTATAATAAAGAGAAAAGGCCCCCTCACGGGCGCCTGATAAAATGTTTTTTTTGATTACCCAGGTAATAACAAAGGAATGATATCTCCGATTATTGCAGCACAGGCTCGACCACTACGGATGTATCCTCACTTTTCGCCAGCTTTCTTTTCTCCAGAGCAATCAAAATAAAGATAATAAGCAGCAAACCACTTAGTAAGACCAAAAACCCTCCCAACTCGGGAATAAAATATTTTAAGCTCCCACCTTTGAAGCCCATACCTCTCAAAAACTTGAAATGCCAGGTCAATGGGAGAATGTTACTTACATATTGCAGCGATGGAGGCAGCATAGCCACTGGCAATTGAGCGCCGCTCAGTAAAAACGAAGGAAGTATAATTAGCATGAGGCGTGGAGAAGCTTTTCCAGGATTGGCCGCATTCCATCCTAAAGCCATCGCAAACAAACCCAACGTAATCGTGTACAGGAGAAATGGAATACTGAGCTGCCATACATTCGCTTCAAAGCGTAGTCCCCCAATTTGCTTAAGTAAACCAATGGACAGATAAAAGGACACACATCCTACTAACGCATACGGTAACACCCTAAGAATCAAGCTATACGAATGCTGAAGCTCCTCTTTTAATCTTCCTTGCTCCCGCAATCGCGGGACGATTGTCAGTACAGTAGCACCAATCAGTGAAATCATGACCGTATTAATGAATCCCATAACCGAGGTCATCAAAGTAGCATTGGTAGGATTATATAACAGCCGCTGCTGAAGCAGCATATTAGAAGTAAGCCCTGTAACCTGGCTGTCACTCATTCCCATGCCCTTTAATCCACCACCAGCCAGCATCGCATTTTCCGTCGCCATAATCTCTGTGACTGCCGAGCGTAGATTTCCAGTAGCCTGACCTACCGTATTATCCACATAAAAACCGATGTTGCTCTGAACTCCTTTGATCCTATTTTCCTCCAACCCAGCTGGAAGGTAAATCACCGCAAAAAACTTTTCATTATATAAAAGTAAATTCGGATCGGCTTCATTCTCTTGCACATGGCGTACATCAATATACTGCGATGCATCTAATTTATTAATAAGCTGTCGGCTATAACTGCTATGATCTAAATCGACTACAGCTACAGAGGCATCATTAAGCTGATTATTTTTAAAAACAAATCCAAAGGCTACAGCTACTACGATAGGAACGAGCAGCATAACAAAAACCATCTTACCGCTGATCAACAGCTTCCATTCTTCTATAAAAGCCTTCATTTCGTCACAACCTCTACCGTCATTCCAGGTAATAATTCAGATGTGCGTTGAACATCCACCCGTACTTGGAAGGAGCTTATATCCGACAGTCCTTTGTCCCGACTCATTCTCATGTTGGTATACTGAGGAGCAGAAGTGATGTACCTCACCTTGCCTTGGACATCTTTATCTAAAGCTACAACGTGCGAAGTCACATTTCCCCCAGCTTTAAACTGTGACATGGAATCCTCACCCACATAAATATCGTAGTATAGCTGATTGGTTTCGATAACGGCGCCCGTTGCCCCCGTAGAAACGATCTCTCCCATTTTAGGTACAATACGCGACACCTTACCATCTGTGGATGCCTTCAGCACCATACGTCCGCGCTGCAATTCCAAAGTTTTGAGTTGAACACTTAATGCCTGCTTTTGTTGAGCCAGAAGATCCACATTGTATTCGCTATTCTTAACATCTTTTCGTGTTTGCGAGGTTTGAGTCAAGGCTTCCTTCGCTTTTTCTGTTTTGATACGAGCCTGCTGGCGTTCCTCAGCAGTTGCGCCAGCCTCCATTTTATCCAAAGCGGTTTGCTGCTGAGCGATCCCATTTCTAGCAATGTCCGATTGTTTGCTAGCCGCTGTAATCTGGTTATTAGAAATTTCAACCTGATCCTTAGCTGTATCTAACGCGATTTGGGCATTATCCAGTTGGTTTTTGGCGTTATCCAGTTCTGCTTTGGTTCCAGCTCCGGCATCATATAACGCTTTGACACGGTTGTAATTCACTTTAGCCAAGTCCAGAGCCTTTTGTCTGGATGATACTGTTTTTTGCGCGATTTCCGCATTCCTTTTGGCTGTCTCTACTCCTGTCAGAGCTGCGTCCAACGATTGCTGTGCTGCTTCAATAGCCAGCTTTTGTCTTAGAATATCCTCCGCACGTGTTCCTTGATTTAATAAGGACTCTCCTGCTTGCGCGGCTTGAATGTCCAATTGTCCTTGTTTTTCTGAAGTTGAAATTTTCTCCGACTGATTTTGCAGCCCGTCTTTAGCCTGTTTTATTTTCACATCAGCCTGTGCGATATCCGTTTTTAATTTCTCAATTTGTAAATCAAGGTCTACAGGATCAAGGGTCATGATTACGTCCCCTTTTTTCACCTGTTGTTCTTCCTTCACCTCAATCGTGTTTACTCTTCCCCCTACACCCTGAAAAGCAACATTCACGGTATCTGCCGTAAGCAGTGTGTTTTTTTGTTGGGCTGCCATACTCACAGCATCCTTGCCGCTCATTGCCATCAGCGTACCTCCAGTACCTAATGCGACAACAAGTAGCACGTACACAATAATCTTTTTATTCATTGCAACAAACTCTCCTTCATGATGATGATTTAGCCAATGATAGTTAAAAAATAATAGTCAAAAACAAATAAGGGACCTGATAGTACGACGTCTAACTATTTAACGGGAAAATTTGATTATTCCCGTTTTATCCGTTCAAGTCCTAAGGAAAGCTTATTTAATAACGTAGCAAATAGAATATGATCCTCCTGCGTAAATTCATTCATTAAATCCGAAAAAAGCTGGATGAACATCGGAATTTTTTCCGTCATTAACTGTTTTCCTTCATCAGTCAAGGAGATTGCGGTCATACGTCGATCCGTCAGCGTACTTCTTCGGATGATGCCGTCCCGTTCCAGCTTATCAATTACGCTGGTTACTGTTGAACGAGTAACCCCTGAATATTCAGCCAACTCTGATGGAGTCAATGCACGTTCATGTAAAAACAACGGCATTAAAATTTTCAGGTTGCCTACAGATAGTCCATATTCCGAGAGTCTGGAAGACACTCCATTGTACACTTCATGTGCTGCCTGCACGAAAAGTACCCACGTATTCAACGATTGGGAGTCCACATTTGGAAACTTTTCTGCCAATAAATTTATTTTCTTGGAATCAGCATTGATTTTAAAATCAGAATTCAATCCGAAGGCCCCCCTCTATAATTAGTAATCATACTATACGTCGTCAAATAGTTATGAGTCAATACCCTTTTTTGTTCATCTAAATAAAAAAGGCCTCCAAGCTCCTGTATAAGAGTCTTGGAAACCTTTTTCTGCTCGTATTGTTTTTGCATGTTGACTACTCGTCTGAGGTTAGAAAAACCGTCCCTTTTTCAGTACCAGTGGAATTCCGCCAATGATGAACAGATAGCGGAGATCCACAATTTTTTTCAATTGTGCGGCCACCCAGCCTTTTATTTTACGTTTGCCCACCACGGCGACGGCTTCGCCTTTTCCAAGCGAAGCAACCGTCCCTTTGTTAGAAAATACGAACTTGTGCAGCTCCTTTTTGCGAAGAGTAGCGGCCAGATTCTTGGCACAAAGGACCCCTTGCTGCATCGCAATTTGGGCAGTCGGTGGATAAGGACGTCCTTCGGGATTAAACATCAGGGAGCTGTCCCCGATAATAAAAATATCATCGTGGCCGGGTGCACGCAGAAAATCGTCGATTTTCACCCTTCCGCGCATCACTTCGAATCCGGCTTTCTCAATTAATCCGTTCCCACGAATCCCTCCCGTCCACACCACCGTGCAGGCTTCGATTTTCTCACCCTCACCAACGATTACACCATCCTGCAAGCATTCCTTAATCGGAATTCCAATGCGGAAGGTGACCCCTTTACGCTTAAGGACATCCATCGCATACTCCACCAGTTCAGGATCGAACCCTGGCAGTGCCGTAGGAGCTGCCTCGACGTTAATGATTTGAATCCGGTTAAAATCGATATCATACGCTCTAGCGAGCTGTGGCAAACGATCCGCCAACTCCGCTACAAACTCAATCCCGCTGAAACCAGCGCCCCCAACGACAAAATTGAGGCGACCTGGCTTACCGTCATTTTTATACAGGGCCAGTTGGTATTCAATATGCTCACGAATCAGGCGAACCGAGTTAATACTGCGAATCGTCAGCGCGAACTTATCCATCCCCGGAATACCGAATGTTTCTGGCTCCCCGCCTAGTCCGATGACCAAATAATCGTAGGACAGCGAGCCATCCTCCAGCACGATTTTTTTCTCCTTTGGTATGATTTCCTTAACCGTTCCTTTGACTAAATCCACCTTGAACTCATCGATTAGCTGAGCAATCGGAATCCTTGAATGTTCAATCGTATCTGTACCTGCCGCAGGCATATGAAGATGTGTCGTAATATAGTGGTAATCATGACGGTTAATCAGCGTGACATCCGCCTCATTGTGCTTGAGCTCCTTTTGCAATTGCTGAGCCGTCAATATACCGCCATATCCGGCGCCCACAATGACAATTTTGGGAATACTGCTCATGCTTCTACCCCTTCCGATATACATAATCATAATCATTAATTGTTCACAGCTGTTCTCTCAAAACGGTTAATTGATACTCACAGAAAAGTCTTCATCAAATATTAATCGCTTTAACTTTGCAAGCGGAACCCAGCAGTTTATAATGATAAACAGTGAATCATACGTTCGGCGGCTATCTGAACCTCTATGCGGCTGATTCAATATCTACAAATCCCATACTATCCCTTTCGGAGGTGTTTTTAGAGTGACAGCTCAATCCACAGGTGCGGAGATCCGCGATCTGATTATTATCGGAGGCGGTCCAGCCGGTATTTTCGCCGCTTTTTACGGAGGAATGCGTCAGGCATCCGTCACCTTAATTGAAAGTATGCCCCAACTGGGCGGCCAGCTTGCAGCCCTTTATCCTGAAAAATATATTTATGACGTTGCTGGCTTTCCTAAAGTGACTGCACAAGAACTGGTTAACAATTTGGTTCAACAAATGAACCACTTTAATCCAGAGGTGCAGCTAGAAGAGAAAGTCGTATCGTTAGAGAAAAAGGAAGAACGCCACTTCATTGTAAAAACAGACAAAGGTGGCGAGTATCATGGTAAAGCGGTTATTATTACCGCTGGTGTTGGTGCTTTCGAGCCGCGCAGACTGGAGCTTCCAGGTGCCGAGCGTTTTGAAAAAACGAACCTGCATTACTTTGTCAGCGACCTGAGCAAATTTGCAGGCCGAAAAGTGCTTATCAGTGGTGGTGGTGACTCTGCTGTAGACTGGGCACTTATGCTGGAACCGATTGCAGAACAGGTTACATTGATTCACCGCCGTGACAAATTCCGTGCGCATGAACACAGTGTCGAAAACCTCCTCGCTTCCAAAGTAAACGTTATTACACCAACGGAAATTACAGAATTGCATGGAGAAGACACGATTACTAAAGTCACTCTTGCTCATGTAAAAACCAAAGAAACACAGGAAATTGAAGTGGACGATGTGATCGTTAACTTTGGATTTGTATCCACACTTGGCCCGATTGCTGAATGGGGAATTGAAATCGAAAGTAACTCTATCGTGGTCGACTCTCGCCAGGAAACAAATATTCCCGGCATTTTCGCCGCAGGGGACATTACGACCTATCCAGGCAAGCTCAAGCTGATTGCGGTCGGCTTTGGTGAAGCTCCTACGGCAGTCAACAACGCCAAGGTCTATGTAGATCCAGATGCCAAGTTGTCTCCCGGGCACAGCAGTAACATGAAATTGTAGTCTAGTTTAGACTATGACAAAAAAGGGTATTTTACTCCAAATTTGATTCTTTGGAGTGAAATACCCTTTTTTACGGTGTGCCTATTCGTTGCAGTGATTGTCCGTAAAGTCATCCGAACCCTGAATGACTTTACAGTCGCAGTACGAGAGCTTGTCCGGTCTAATGAAGGACTACGGCTGTATTCATCTCTAGATTTCTTTTGTGAATCTCAGCCAGCAACAGTGCAATGAAGTCACATTCAAGTTTAAGCTCGATTGCCATCTGATAGGAATCCAAAAGCATTTCATCCGTCAGCATAGCCATCCTCGACACAACCTTTCCTTTTATTTCAAAATCTATTCTATCAAAATACCAAAATCGGAACAAGCGTTCTGTTATCCACAGTCAATTGTGGAAATCCTGTGTATAAATTGTTGGTAAGTGTCGTTAACCCATATATGTGACAGGGGATAATGTGGACAATATTTATACACAGAATTTTGACGCTCGAACACAAAAAAAATATTTTTATTATTTATACAAATATATTATATTTAGCGTCTTGTTAATAGATTATATTGGAATTTTTTTAAAGAAATCAGAAATTTATTGCGGTCTTGTATTAACCTCTAAAATCCATACCCGTCCACTCTGATCAAGCCCGTAATCAAATCCCAGTTGTCCGATCCCAGGAAATCTTCTTTCCAGTACAGGAATACAGCGTCGTGTAAGTTCAATGATCTCTCGCCGCTTTTGAGTAGCAAGCCGCCGGGGATATATCATCCGAAGCGCCTCTGTTCCCTTCAGCAAAGTTCCCCCTTTGCACAGATTCGTAATGACCAGCCCAGGCCGAGCATGACGTGCAACCACCGCACGGAAAACCCATCTCTGCCCTTCCTTCACAACTTTGACTCGATAGTCGACAGGTCTACCTTGAATACTTGCCAGTTGGATGCCTTGTTGAATGAGATATGGACGTTGGATTCTGAGCTTATTAATTCCGATTACAAGCGCTTTAAAATGACTGAACCGGTGCGTGTGCTCCATACGCGTACAGGTGTATCCCCTACGCTCCTTTGCCACACGCATGACTCCGACTCCTCCGCCTCCTTTCACAGGTTTTATAAATACAAAAGCATGCCGCCGCAGCATCATGCGCAATTGTTCTTCACTATATAGACAGGTTTCCGGTATATAAACGGCGGTATGTGGATGGTGGAGCAGCGCCTTCGTCTTTAGCCATTTGCTTGCAAGTTGTCTCATCTAACCCTCTCCTTTCGCCGTCAGGTATACTTATACATACTCAACAGGAATGTTCTATTCTTGGATGATTGTCCGCGGCATGTGCCTATTTCGACAAGATCATGGCGAACGGTAGCATGCACCGAACATCACTGGTACAATGACAATAATCTACTACCATTTGCACGGAGCAACGGAAATTACCGGCAAATCGTTTTTTCAACAAGGAGGTCAACTCATGAATAGCAAAATTGGCATCATGGACATTGGCTCAAACTCCATACGTCTGGTGATCTATGAAATGACAGAGACAGGAGCCTATCGAATTGTGCAGGAATGCAAAGAAGCTGCCCGACTGAGCGAAAAGGTTGGGGCCAACGGCCGTATGGAACGGGAGGCGATTCGAAGCATCGCTCCATTGTTACGCCAATTTATGGCGGTATGCCATATGCACGGGGTGGTCCGTATGCGTGCAGCAGCAACGGCAGCCATCCGCAATGCCACGAATTCGGACGAAATCGTCCAATGGATCGCGGAGGAGACAAATTTAACACTGGAAATACTGAGCGGGGAGCAAGAAGGCTATGCCGGTTTTCTGGGCGTAGTGAACACTATGAATGTAAGTGACGGAATCATTATTGACATCGGGGGTGGCAGTACCGAAATTACGCTGTTCCGCGATCGAAAGCGACTGCATACGGTGTCATTTCCCTTTGGCGCTGTCAATATGAATTGGCGCTTTGGACGTGAGGTTAAGAATGGCGAATGGTCTCCTCAGCAGATTGAGGAAATGGAGAGCTTTGTCCGTTCTTCACTGCAAAATCATGATTGGATCTTCTCCAATCCGGGTCTGCCATTCATCGGGCTGGGCGGAACCCTGCGTACTTTGGCTAAAATCAATCAGAAGCGGCAGGATTACTCACTTCCTGTGACACACCATTACGAAATGACGATAGAAGATGTCGATTACTTCTATGGCAGTCTGCCCCATCTTCCCTATGAAAAACGCAAAAAAACAGCCGGCCTGTCCAAGGACAGAGCCGACATCATTGTACCGGGTCTTATTATATTGAAAACGATATTTGAAGCTGCTCAAGGCTCCGCGTATTTGGTCAGTGGAGCGGGTCTGCGAGACGGCCTATTTCATGAGCTGGTCAACGCTGAACAGCCCGTGGTAGCTAATCCGCTTATCACATCCATTCGCAATATCCTTTCGTTTGCTGTCCCGGTTAGCGAAGCGCATGTCAAGCGGGTTAACGAGTACGCCGTCCGTCTTTATGACACATTGGCTAACGGAACCTCAGCTGCTATGGACAAGCGCTTGTTACTGACCGCAGCAACTCTTTACAAAACGGGGGCTGCCTTGAATTACTATCATTTCCGCCAGAATTCCGTATTCTGGATTTTACATGCAGGCATTGGCGGTCTGTCCCATAGGGAAACGGTACTAGCCGCGTTGATCGCGGATTACCATCCCAAGAACCGGACTCCCCGTTTGCTACGCACACATGCCGATATTTTGGAGCCTTCCGACGAGGAACGTGTACATCGGCTCGGCTCGCTGCTCCAGCTCGCGATTGGCATGGATCGGAGTGAGTCGGGAATGATTACCAGCATCAATCCCACTACTGGGGATGACGCACTGCATCTTCGTCTGGAAAGCAAGAGTGAACCCATATTAGAACAACGGGAGCTAGAATCGGTTGCCAAGGATTTTCAAAAGGCGTGGAACCTTACATTGTCGTGGTCCATTCTACCTTCTTCCAATTTCTAACCTTCATCGCTTCAGATTGGCTCCTAATGGGAGCCTCTTTGTCGTTTCTGGACACAAATTGATAGCTGCCGTTAGGTAAAAGCTGGCGTGCCTTCACATTATCCCTTAACGATAAATGCAGAATATCTGCCAGCATTTCTTTGATCCCGTCATCATAAATCGGGCACATCAGTTCAATTCGGCGGGTCAAATTGCGCGTCATCCAATCCGCACTGGACAAAAATAACTCGGAGTTCCCTCCATTTTCAAAATAAAACAATCTGGAATGCTCCAGGAAGCGGTCTACAATACTGATGACACGTATGTTCTCGCTGAATCCTTCCACACCGGGACGCAAACAGCAGACCCCTCTAATGATAAGATCAATCTTCACACCTGCCTGGGAAGCCGCATATAGTTCATCGATCATCTCTTGATTGGATAAGGAGTTGATCTTGGCAATAATCCGGGCGGGCTTACCTGCCAATGCTTGCTCTGCTTCCCTACGGATGAGCTCAAACAGCTTGTTCTTCATTCCCGTTGGAGCCACCGTAAAAGCTTGCAAAGTCTTGAGCGCAGAGAATCCCGTAATTTCATTAAACAGTTCGGAGGCATCCTCTCCCAGTACCGGATCCGACGTAAACAATCCGATATCCGTATACACGCGCGCCGTGCTTTCATTATAATTGCCTGTACCTACATGCACATATCGTTTGAGTGCGTTACGCTCATGGCGTATGACAAGAATGATTTTGGCGTGCGTCTTCAAGCCAACCAATCCATACACTACGTGACAGCCTGCTTTTTCAAGCGTACGCGCCCAGGCAATATTACGCTCCTCGTCAAAACGGGCTTTCAGCTCTACCACCACCGTTACCTGCTTGCCCGATTCGGCCGCACGTGCCAATGCCGGAATCAGCTTCGATTCCCCGTTGACACGGTACAGGGTCATTTTGATTGCCATCACATCCGGGTCTTCTGATGCCTCAATGATAAAATCAGTTACCGCATCGAATGATTCATATGGATGGTACACGAGCACGTCCCGTTTGCGAAGTACGTTGAAAATATCCTCTTGTGGGGGCAGTTCTTCCGGATACAGTGGTTTGATTGCCGGAAATTTCAAATGCGAATACCCCTCCAAATGATCGGCAAAAGACGACAAAAACGTCAGATCCAACGGCCCGTCCATCTCAAACACATGATCGAACAGCTTGAATTCGCGTTGAAGCTCCATCAGGGCATAAGGATGAATCCCTTTTTCTACTTCCAGTCTAACCGGCGCCCCCCGGCGTCTTCGACGCAGCTCTTTTTCAATCTCTTCGAGCAAATCTTCGATTTCTTCTTCATTAATGGATAAATCGGAGTTACGCGTAACACGAAAGGCATGAACCGCCTCCGGAACATATCCAGTGAACAGCGTTTGGATGTGATGCTTGATTAGTTCCTCAATTAAAATAAATGATTTCTTCTTGCTGTTCGACCGCAAAGGCACCGTAACAACACGTGGAATATTCGAAGGCACCTGCACAATGGCAAAAAGCGGTTTATCCTCCTCCGTATCCCCGGGACGTCTCAAGACGACCGCTAAATATACGTATTTATTATGAACCAGTGGAAAAGGACGGCTCTGATCGACCGCCATCGGCGTGAGTACCGGAAATATAATTTCATGAAAATATGCATCCAGCGACTTGCGCTGTGTTGTATTTAAGTCTTCATATTCGAGCAATAAAAGACCTTTTTTCGTCAAGAGGCGAGAAATATCACGATAGGTCCGGTATTGTTCTGATACCATCGAGACGGTACGCTTGATCAGCCGTTTGTACAAACCGGAGGGGGTATATCCCGTAAAATCCTTTTGCATAAAACCCGCCTTGATCTTCTCGCGCGTCTCTGCAACACGAACAGCCATAAACTCATCCAAATTGCTAGATACAATCGCCAAAAATTTGGCTCTCTCCAGCAACGGTGTATCTGCATCCTGAGCTTCCTGAAGCACACGGCGATTAAATTCAATCCAGCTTAAATCTCGGTTAAAGTAACGTTCTGACCCGGCTTTATCCTTATTCTGACTCTCTATCAACATATGGCCTCCATCAATTCATGCAGTATAGTATCCCTTTATTGTACTATTAGATGAAACGCACTAGCATCACAGCAGTGTAAACGCAATGTAAAATGTGTGTAAACACAAACTGGATGTTTGAAAAGGTCAATCGGACGCTTTACAAAAATAGCATTAAGCGGTACAGTGTTTACGTCTGTTTCATAGAGTAGATTGACAAACCGTTCCTTTTTCAGTTGTTTATGTTCATTATGATGTGTAGTAACCACTTAGTAGCTACGTTCATTGCTGATTTTCAAATGGCATGATATAGGGAGGATTTACGTTATGGAACCCAAGAAAACGCCACGCGTACTGCAAAAAAACATCGAATTTTTCACCGCAGCGCTGTCACAACACCTCGTTTCGGTCTGGCAAGAGGACCCTACAGGTGTATACTGTGAGATTGGCTGTGGATATATCGAGTTATTCAGTAGCGAGATGATTCGGGTGCGCAATCAAGATGGAACCCCAAGCCATTATGACCGCAATATCACCATGTTTCAGTTAATCACGAAGGATCAGCCGATATAATTATTATATGCTATGCCTGCGCTGTTCTTCCAGATTAGAATTGTTTAATGTTTACAACTACCGATTTTCATATCTGCTGAATCTTGCAGTTTTTCCAAAAAGCGCCTCGGAGCGCTTTTTTTGTCGACTTTTTTTGAACATCGTTTCGAAAAGCAGTATGATAAGGGAGCATATTACCTAAATTTAAAGGGGAATCAACCGATGGAGCATACAACATCAGATGGGCGCATCCTGGTTATGACCGCGGTTGAAGCCGAACGGGAAGCTGTACTGCGGGGCCTGAAAGGCGATACCCGTTTTGTGGTCGAGCTGGCTGGCGTGGGCGCACCGTCCGCAGCGGCTTCAACCACGCTAGCACTGGCGGCGGCCGGTGACTACCGTCTGGTCATCAGCGCCGGAATTGGTGGCGGCTTCGTCGAGGTCGCTGCACTGGAAAGCGTCGTTGTTGCTGACGCGATCATTGCCGCCGACCTGGGAGCAGAAACGGCAGAGGGCTTCAGCAGCGTGGACGAGCTGGGTTTCGGCTCAAGCCGAATTGCCGTGAACGTTGCCACCGCGCAGCGATTCGTTCAGGCGTTGCGTGCCGCTGGACAGACGGCTGTCGCGGGGCCGATCCTGACCGTCTCCACGGCCACTGGTACGGCGGCAACAGCGGAACGGCTGGCCAAGCGCGTTCCCGGAGCTGCTGCCGAAGCGATGGAAGGCTACGGCGTAGCCGTGGCGGCAAATAGACTGGAACTGCCGACGATGGAAATCCGCACGATTTCCAATGCTGTCGGTCCACGTGACCGTGAAGCCTGGCGGATCAAAGAGGCTTTGCAAGCGTTGGAAGCCGCATTTTCTACATTAACGGAGGTTATATAGATGCAAATTGCTTTTTCACCTTGTCCCAACGACACTTTTGTCTTCCATGCCCTGGCGCATGGATTGATTCCGGGCGCACCCGCGCTGGACATTACATTTGCCGATATCGACATCACCAACAATCTGGCGATCACACCAGACGGACTGGATATCATGAAAATTTCGTATGCTGCACTCCCTTGGGTGCTGGATGAATACGCCCTGCTGCCTTGCGGAGGCGCACTGGGCCGGGGGTGTGGTCCGCTCGTGCTGACCAAGGAAGGTTCCACCGTCGAAGGCCCGGAAGCCCTGTCCGGCAAGCGTGTAGCCGTTCCGAGTGAACGTTCCACTGCCTATCTGCTGTTCCGCCTGTGGGCAGCCAAGCATGTGCCTGGGGGTGTCGGCGAGATCGTCGTGATGCCGTTCGACCAAATCATGCCTGCTGTCCGTGACGGGGAGATAGATGCCGGGCTGGTCATTCATGAAGCACGGTTCACGTATCCGTCCTACGGACTTAGTAAGCAAGTCGATCTAGGGAACTGGTGGGAAGAAGATACAGGGCTCCCAATCCCGCTCGGAGCCATTATTGCCCGACGTACGCTGGATTTGGATGCGATCACAAACTGGATACGTGCCTCTGTCGAATACGCTTGGAAGCATCCAGAAGCTTCGCGTGAATATGTATTGTCTCATGCGCAGGAGCTTTCACCCGATGTCGCCCAATCGCATATCGACCTGTATGTTAACGATTTTACCGCCAATCTGGGCGACAGCGGATATGCCGCCATCGAAGCTTTGCTTGGTCGCGCTGCGCAGGAAGGGCTGGTACCTTCGTTTGATTTAGCCCAACTGCGCCCTACTTCCACAACAACACGTTAAAAGGGGCAGACATGCCATGCATGTTTTTCTGCTGAATAGAGTAGTTTAAACATATAAAACCTCCCGAACGAGCACATGGCCTAGCCGTGCGCCCCATTCGGGAGGTTTTATCATTTCATATGGCGAATCCTCATTCGGACTCGCTTGATCCTTATTCTTAGTTCTGTTCCTGCTCCACAACCTCGGTCTTAAATACGTTATCCAGTTTGGTACCCAATCTTTTGACCAGCGGCACCTTGATATCCCGGCTCAGCTCCTTGAAAAAAGCGTCCATGTCACAATTAATCTTATCCAACACGACCTTCACGGTGCCCTCTGCCAAGATCTGCTCATTCAGATCCTCCGGTACGGTAACCGAGATATCATACTTCTTGCTTAACGTTTTAATGTAGCGGGTAAAGATTTCGATAAGCTCCTCATTGTTGAACTTCTCAACTGCAACTTGCCCTTTGTTAGTAAATTTCAAATTCACTCTCACGTTAGCATTTCCCCTTTTCCTTTTGACCATTTATTTTGGATAAACGTTGAACCTTTCAGAGGCTCTTCAAAGAAAGGGCCTTACCGGTCGTTTTAGACTCTTGTCCTTTGATATACTAAGTATAACACATTAAGGCCGTTTTCATTTCCCAACTTGTCGTTTTATGATAAAAAATGATACAATTTGCGCATTTTCAGCATAAATTCTTTCTTTTCATGCCAATCATTAGAAATAGTTTATACACAAATACACAAAAAAACGCCTATCTCGCAAAAGAAAGACGTTTCCGTATAGATGCTTAAGTGGTATGCATTTACAGAGGTTTCGTACATTCCCAACCGTGTGAACGATACTCACGCACAGCGTCTCGTATATCCTCAATATCATCAGAATGCAGCAAAATGGCAGGTAGAATTGCCCAATACTCATTCTCCGCTAGATCAATAAATACGTCCTCGACATCATAATATTGCATATCGCCAAATGCCGTATCCCTGATTTTCTGTCCAACCAAGGGTGTAAACTGGGAATCAAATGTTTTCATCACCTTCGTATATTCCTTCACGCCCGTTGCCGAGATCTGCTGTGAAATAATGACGCTCAATGCTGTTACCTCCCTGACCTAATAATGCTCATTATACCCTTCTCTCAGACCTTCTACAAAACCTTGCGCAAAAAAAATCATAAAAATCAATAGTCCAATGCCAATAGCTACGGAGCTGATTACGATAATGAAGATACCCTGCGTGTTTCTTTGTTCCATTCGTTTCGTTAAAATTCCGAAAACCAAACCTAAGACACCCAACAACCCTCCAAAGACAAAAAAACTAAATATGAACCCCAAACCTGCAAAAATCCAGCCAAAGAAAGCGAGCAACCATCCCTGCTGCTGTGGCTCACTCTGCTTCATCTGCCAGCGTTCCCTCGCTGTAGGTGTATATCTGTCCATTTGTTAGCTCCCCCGCTCATCTTACAATCCTTAAGAAAAATTGCCGATTGAAAAGTTTAAAAGTGCCGCTTACCAAGCGGATAATTCTGAACCATCATTTCCACTAACTCAACAGACTTATAGTCATATTTTACTATGACCTCCTTTGATATTCTAGTATATTTATACTAATCCTTGCTCCTATGTATTTGTACAGGCTTTTGCTTGATTCCAGACAAACTAAACGACCTTCCCCATTAGAATTTCGAGAAAAGGCCGTTACTACAACAATATGAATCTTTTACTGTTTACCGCTACTATAAACCGTGCTTAACTTGGATGTTGCTCTGATGCCATTCGGACCTTCAATAATAGCACGTCCTTGTTCAGTATAACTCGATCCTCCCCAGTCGTTTGACATATCCAAATATTCTAGACCCGATCCATTTCCTTTCCAAGACCACCCGAGATAACCTACACCTTTTTGTTGGGCGTAACTCATAATGGTGGCCTCGTCAACATCACCATTTGTATGCTTGATTCCGAATTCTCCAATGATGACAGCTAGATTTTTGTTTAATACATTGTCAATATTGCTTTTTACTGTTTCGGCATTTCCTCCAGCGTATTCGTACATATGAATGGAGAACATCGTATTTTTAAGCGGATCGGCATCAAACACTTGCGTTCCGTAGTCAAAAATCGACTTCGGATATTGACCCCAACCAGCGGCGTCAACCATAATGGTATTTTTGATGCCAGCATTTCTTAGCTTTGGAATAACTGATTTATACCCCTGTGCCCAGCCGTTTCCATCCCAAGTACCAAACCATTCATTCGCAATGTTGAGAATGACTGTATTTTCTTTTCCAATCAGTGCGCTCTTCATTTCAATCCAGTAATCTGCGATTTTATTCAACACAGCAGCATTATCACTTCCCGTACCATCGTGTACTTCAAGGATAACAACCAATTTGTTTTGTTCTGATAAAGTGATCAGGTTTTGCAACGCTGACAAATCATCTTTCGTCCATTGCTGACCGTCTGACAGCACGATTCTAATCGTGTTCGCTCCTGTTTTGGCAATTGCAGGTATCGCAACCGACTCTTGACCTTTGTACCAAGTGTACGCGTGATTAATTCCTCTCATGACAAAGGGATTTCCCTTGCCATCATAAAGCGTCGTACCTTTAACATAAAATCCTGTATTTTGAGAGGAGTCGGAACTTGTTGTTACTTTTAAGACATTACTTGGTTCCGAAACATTGCCTGCTGCATCTTTCGCTTTTACAGTGAAATTGTAGGATGTGTTCGCAGTGAGCCCCGTCACTGTATAACTTGTTGTGGTGCTCGTGTCTACCAGATCTGTTCCGTTATAAATAACGTAGCCAGTTACACCTACATTGTCTTTTGAGGTCGTCCATGTAAGAGTGACAGATGTGCTCGTCTTGGATGAGCTTTGGAGGTTTGTTGGGGCGGTTGGTGGTGTCGTATCTGCTGTCGTATCCATCTGCGTGAATCTCCACCTTTGCTGAGCGCTACCGTTGTCGGCCCATTGTTGAACGTTTGCACCGTCATGGGTATAACCACCGACAACATCCAATGCTTTACCACTAGATTGCGAGATCAGCTTATAATATCCACCACCAGCGTCAATGATTTTCCACTTCTGCTGAGCGTTCCCGTTGTCGGTCCATTGTTGAACGTTTGCTCCGTCATGGGTATTACCACCGGCTACATCTAATGTTTTACCACTAGATTGCGAGATCAGCTTATAATATCCATCACCAACGTCGACCACTCTCCACTTCTGTTGCTCCTTTCCGTTATCGGTCCATTGTTGAACATTCGCTCCGTCATCCTTTGATCCCCCTTCAACTTCCAAGTTTTTTCCGCTATGCTGTGCCGTAATTTTGTAAACAGCATCTGAAATAATATCCGATTGGGCAGACGATGTTGGATCAAGCGCTAGATTAGTAACTCCATCATTGTTAGCGCTTACAATGATGGTCGGCAATATATACACAAGCATACTCAACGAGAACAAACACGACAATAACTTCTTCATTTTGTAACCTCCAGGTAACCAGCATTACCATTCACCGTTTGCTCGAAGTTTCCAACATTTCTATTTAACCGCATCTCAACATACACCTCTCCCTTAGCTTATATATTCAAATTCCCATCCCTTAGGCACGTACTATGATCTCTCCCTCCCGGCCATAATTCGGAAAAGAAAAAAGAACCAAAAAGAGCTCTATCCTAATATTAGGTAAACGCTTTCAATAGTTCCAAACTAATTATGTGATTGGGAAATGAATTCTTACACATTCTAGTTTACGTTATACGAAATGTCAATTGTTAGCATAACAAAAGTCTGTAAAATACAATGATTATTAAAAAAACAAACATCCTATTTAAATAATAAATTAGTGATATTGAATAACACGATTCTTTTATTATCTCTATTTTTGCTATAAAACAATTATATTCATTCATTTTTTACATAAGGACGAAAAACATAAAAAACACAAAAATCTTTAAAAATATTTTGTTATTCTAATGTTTTTTTATAACATCATATCTTGTTAGCTAATTTTGTACGACAACCTCTACCATAAATTTAAGTTTTTTCAATAATCTTGAATAGCATAGCAAATGAGTTGTTTGAAAATCATAGTCAAAAAAGCACGCTATATTGGTGCTTCCAATATGCGTGTGTGAAAGAAGTTATTGAAGTTCTTCTTGATCCATCACTCCCGTTAATCCTCAAATGTCTCACCGTTCTGATACTTAGTGGGATAACTCTATTCTTTCCTTAATATTTACCAGATACACACTGCCTGCAATCAGCACTAGCCCCCCAACAAACGTCAAAGTAAGTGATTCCTTGAGCATTATCATACTAAAGACCGTGGACAACACCGGAATCATAAACGTATAGGAGCCGACGGTTCCCGCATCTCCGTTGTCGATTAGTTTAAAATAAATCATCCAGCCCATCGCAATCACGAATATCGAAATAAACAATAAAATTGCGATAAAGGAGGTCGTCCAGTGAATGTCACTCCATTTCTCGGTCGTAAATCCAATGCCATTGAGTATAATCCCTCCCAAAACGAGCTGCATCGTCACCGCCCAAATGGAATCCAACTGTTGGCTTTTTTTCTTCATATAAATCGTTCCGAGCGCCCAGCACAGTCCTGAAGCTAGCCCCAACACAATGCCCAGTACCGATAAATGCCCTGCCATTCCACCAGAGCTAATCACAATCACCCCGCCAAAGCCCAGCACCAGTCCAATGACCTTCAGGGGAAACATACGCTCCCCCAACCACATCCAGGAGAATAATCCCAACAGGATCGGCTGAAGGAATACTAAAGTGGAAAACAACCCAGCAGGCAAATAACGCAACCCTACCGTCTGCAAGCCATAGTAGCCTGCAATATTAAATATGGCCAGCACCAGATAAGTCCACCCATTCTGTCTAAAGCGTAAGGTTTCCCGGTGACGCATAGCGAACAACAGCAGAATCACACCACCCAGTAGGGTACGGAGTCCTGAAAAAAATATCGGCGGCGTATCTGGCAAAGCCAGCTTGGTCAACGGCCAGTTGATCCCCCATACCATCACTAATATCAAGACAAGCCACAGCGTAGCTTTAGGTGTTAATTTTTTCATAGATGTCTTCTCTCCCTTAGATTTATCGCATTGCTTTACGTCTACAATCTGAATAGCCGTTTGCAAAGTTTTGCTTTACTAGCGTATACTGTGGTCACTAATAAATAAAATGAATATTTTCAATAAGGGAGATAACTTTTCACTTATGACCATTACTCAAATTATGATCTTCGTTCGCGTAGCTGAAACGCTAAACTTCACCCAAACTGCCCATGAGCTGCATATGACGCAGCCCGCGGTCAGCCATGCCATCGCCAGCATCGAAAACGAACTGGATGTCCAGCTATTGCTACGCGACCGAAAAAAAGGAGTGCTGCTGACCGATATCGGGCACAAAGTACTGCTGGAATTCCGTATGATGCTGCAAAGCATGGAAAAGGTACAGCAGCAGGTGGCTGCTGAAAAAGGTCTAGACGTGGGCACAATCACGATCGGTGCCTTTCCTTCTGCTTCAGCCTATTTTCTGCCCCCGATTATTCATCATATTCGTCAGCATTATCCGAACCTTGTTTTCGATCTACATGAAGGCTCCACGAATGAAGTCAAGGAGTGGGTGCATACCAGAGAAATCGAGGCGGGTATCATCCTGTTGCCAGACCCTCAGGTAGATGTAATCCCATTATGTCAGGATGACATGGTTATTCTCCTGCCAGACGGTCACCCTTTGCAATCGCACAATAAAATCGCCATTCGAGACTTGAATCAGCAGGATATGATCTTTTGTAAAGGTGGACATGAGGTCGCCATTATGGAAGGTTTTGAACGCGAGAAAAGTCAGTTGCAGGCACAGTTCATTACTCATAATATCAGCACCTTGGTCAGCATGGTTCGACAGGGACTAGGGATGGGTATTGTTTCTTCACTTGCCTTATCCACGTTCCCTCATAATCTGACCGTCAAGGAAACCTCGCCTCTGATCACACGTCAAATCGGTATAGCTGTACCGTCCCTGCACAATGCTTCACTTGCTGTACAGTTATTTGTGCGGACCGCGCAGGAGCTGTTTACAGATGTGAAGCAGTAGAAGCACTGATAACGAGATTTTGGCAGGTGTATAATGTTTACTAAATATTACTTGAATCATATTATAAGAGGTGTCTTTTCATATGCAGGAAAATCAATTCATTGGACCGGATAGCTAAGTTCCTAACCTATTCCCGGTGATTTTTCTTGTTTTAATATGGTGTACTTAAAAAATAAAAAGGAGTTTTCCATAAACGGAAAACTCCTTCGCACATTAAGCTATTTACTGCTACAGCTTGTTCAATGTCGGACCACCAATTCTCCGGCTACATCATCCCAGCGCCAAGAAACCTCATGTCCATGGAGATGCAGCCCCCCAAACCACTCATCGATCCCTTGAACTGCAATGCGGTCCGCTGATCCATTCAGTACCTCTTTACCCAACTCTGTCAGAATTACCTTTCGGTTCAAAAAATCCGGAATTTGTCTGAAATTCAAGCCAGCCTCATCCCCGTCAATCATCAGCAAAGGATGTTCGCCTTGCGCCAAAGCACGAATAAATTTCCAGTATTCGAGATCACCCATGCCGAGCACATGCAGGATGTCAGTTACCTGACGAAATAATTCCAATGGCGTATCCACTCCATTATGAACGGTCTGAAGCGTGGTCTGTTCCACAATGCCAAGACCATTCCGCTCCGAGGGCAACCGCTTGAGATGTACTGTGAAGGCTTCATAGGCAAAAGGTAGGCCAGATGCTGCCAATTCTGCCTTCTTGTCTTCCAGCAGATTAGCCATTTGAGTAGGATCAGGAGAAGCATACGCCTGCCAAAGATCGCTTCCGAGCCCCATTTCTTGCCGTTCAATAGTTCGCCAGGTCCCGGATAATGTCTGAAGCTGTGCCGGAGTGAGCTGTCCCAGACCATGAAACCGTTCGATTCCCGGAAACTCCCCAATACAGAGTAGGCTCAGCTTCGTGCGGCCCAGTTTCTGTCTCTTGAACCAGTGGAGCAGATAGGCGAGCATGCTCTGATCAAACAGATCATGCTCAAACCACAATACGACTTCATCATACTTGATAAATTCACGAAGTTTCTGCTCTTGTTCCTCACATGCCGTAATATATTCGCTGGCCGGAATACCCATCGTTTCCTCCAGAACCCGGGCCCGCAGTGCCCGTTCTTCAGCTCCCGCTGGATTTGCAAATATCGGTCCTGCCGGATATACCTCTCTCCATACAAGCACGTCACCTTGTACAACACCCTGCTTCAACATGTCACCTACAACATCACCGTTAACAATATGTAGCATGTTTTGCCCTCCCTCATACAAATGATTGAACACGGAGACGAGGTCGGCCACCGGGAGTGTACCTTTCAATTTTCGGCGGGCATCGTGCAGCCGCTTCTTAAGCGTCGGGACCGGAGTGCCCAAATAATCGGAAATTTCCTGAAGAGAGTAACCGTAAAAATAAAACAGCCGCAGAGGGACGCGCAGCTTGGCAGACAGTGCCTTCACCGATTGTTGCAGAACTTGGCTCTCCTCTCTACGCTCCGCAATTTCTGCCAAACCCGGTACTCCTCCCGATACCTGCACAGCCTCATCCAGAGGAAGCATCGAATGATGCTTGCGCCGCAGCGTCCGCTGGCACTGTCTTACGACAATGGTCTTGAACCAGCCTGGAAAAGCGGACGGGTTCTGTAGCTTCTCCAGATTCTGATAAGCCTCTATGAACGCATCCTGCACGGCATCTTCCGCGAGATGGACATCCTTCAGCATGTCATAGGACACGGCATATGCCATTCCGCGAAAATGCAGCATCAGCTGCCCAAACGCTTCCGCATCCCCTAGCCGCGCCTTTTCAACCCACTCCCTCATACGTCCCTAGCCTCTTTTCTTTCGTGTTCTTAATCTTAAGTGCCGGCTCAGTGGGGGAAGGTTACAAATCATGTTGATGGAAAAATGAAATGATTGATAAAGAGCTTCACTGAACACAGCAACCATATTAACAGATTCCTTCTCAATAGAAGCATAATGTAGTTACAGGCTGTTGGTTTTCAACAGAAATATATCATCTTTTATTTTTCACGAGGTTAAGCTCAATTCCATTATCCCTATCCTTCTGCATTTAAAAGCGCATACTAAAATTATAGAGAAGATAAATTATCACTATAAGAAGTTATGCAATAACAACTGCTGATTAAATGTACAGCCATAAAAAAACACTAAAAGGTGCCCGCCTTTAATTGGCCAAACACTCATTTAGTGAGTCAATTTAAAAACTAATTAATTTACCACGTAAGAGATTGGGCTGTCTTTATGTTGTGTCATTGTCGACTCTTCTGCCAATCCATACATATGATAGAAGCAACCCTGAAGCTCTATTAATTCACAAAATGTCCCTTTCTCTATAATTGCTCCATCAGCGAATACAAATATCATATCATAGCGCTCTAATACTGGTTTTGATAACCGATGAGTAACCATCACGCATGTAGTATTCTCTAAATTCAGAACTGTTTCTTCAACAGCATTTGCTGTTTCCTGATCAAGTGACGAAGTCGGCTCATCCATTAACAATAGGGGAGTGCGGCGTATTAACGTCCTTGCTATGGCTATTCTTTGCTTTTCACCTCCAGACAAAAAACTTCCTTTCTCTCCAACCTGTGTCTCCATTCCATTGGGTAGCTTATTAATTAGCATACTCAGACCAGATTTTTGAATAGCATCTTCAATTTCCTTATCAGAATATATCTGATGTAATACAATATTTTCCTTAATGCTACTATCAAATAAAAAAACATCCTGATGCAGGACAGACTCCAGTCTGCACCAATCCTCCATATTGATTTCCTTTAAATCTACTTCATCAATACTGATCCTGCCTTTGTAGTTCTCATATTGCTTCATTAAAAGCCGTAATACCGTTGATTTTCCTGACCCGCTCGGCCCGACTAAGGCATACTTCTTTCCTAACTCCAAATCCATATTTAATCCATGTACATTATAGCAGTCATCTTTATAACCAAAAGACACTTCTTTTAACGATACTTTATCCTGAATAGTCGGTTTGCGAATGTAAATCTTGTCCTGTCGCTCTGTATGTAAAAGTTGTGTAATCTTTGCCGATATATCACGTAACGACTTGATTTGAGTTATATATTGAATACTCATTTGTATCGGATTAACGATGCTATTAGTTAGTTGAACACAAGCAATCATAGTTCCCAACGTGATAAGCTGCCGTAAAGTAAGGAAACTCCCAATAATAAATACTGAAATAAACATAAATCCACCAAATACTTCACTAATAGAGGCAACCCAAGCACTCAATTTCTGAAATCTATATTTTTGATTTTCCGTCTCCTGATTAATACCATCAAATTGCCCATGTACATGCCCCTCAATACCAAAGCTTTTAATAACTGCAAATCCTGAATACATATCATTCGTATGAATCATAAATTTTTCTAAAGCTTCAACTACTTTTCTCTTACAATTTACAAGTTTCTTTTCAAACATTCGAGGGATAAACATAGATGACAGTGTTAATAAGACAAGGGCTATGACAATTGTAGGACTGAGTAAAAACATCGCTAACAAAGATGCTGAAAAAGATATAAATGTCCCAATTAACGAGAATATATTTTTAAAATAATCATCTTCAATCATCTTTATATCATTACTAAAAATAGAAATATACTTGGCGCTATGATTTGAAGAAAATTGTGTTAGACTTTTATTTAAAATATGCCCAAATACAATTTCTTTTAGATTAAGCATGGTCTTCCTCATATAAGAAGCATGAGATAAATTCGTTAGTAATCGAAGTATTGCACCCAGAATGATTAAAAATACAGCCAAAAAAGCTGATTTAACAAATTCTTGTTCACTTCCGGTTGTAACAGTGTCTACCAATTTCTTAAAGATAAAAGCCATATACATATTCATGAGGCTTGATAAAGTGATGCAAATGATAAGTAATATTAACTGAAATCTATACTTAAACAAAAAAAGCTTCATCACTAACCCCCATTAGAATATATTTTTGTCTAAAATTTAAATTTTCACACATTAATCATCCCTCTATTTTTGGCAGCAACTACAGCTTCTAATCTCGAATGCACCTCAAATTTATTGAAAATATTAGTTAAATAATATTCCACAGTCCTTTGACTAACACAGAAAATGACAGCGAGCTCCTTATTACTTTTCCCCTCTGCGACGCATTCCAAAATAGATCGTTCCTTGTTGTTAAGCACTACATAGTCCATTACTCCTTCACGGTGATGAAGCTGTTTCAGTAAGGTTACGGGTAAAACGGAAATACCGTTTAACACGTTTCTTATAGTCCAAATTAGTTGATCGTGCGAAGGATCATTTTCAATAAATGCTATAACGCCCAGGTTTAAGAGTTTATCCATCATTGTATATGTATGAACCTGTCCAATAAATAGTATGGGTATATCCTGAATTAGATGGATACATTCCAAATCTACAGGAAGCATTTTATTCAAATGATAGATACATAGATTAAAATTATATTTAGTTAAGTTCTCTTTTGCTTCCAAAATAGTTCTGATAAGTGTGACATGTATATATTGATCTTGTTCAATCCACGACTTGGTAACCTCTCCTGATTCAGGATGATCATCAATAAGTAAAATGCTGTACATTTGACTAACCTCCTGCGTATTTTATACTTACTAATATAATTCTCGACAAAGTAGCTAAATAACCGCCTGTCTACTAAAGATAAACAGGCGGTTTCATAATAAAGAAGATTACCAGGAGAAAATAATACAACCATGATAATACCAACAAGTACTGGCAGGTTCAACAGAACTTTGGGCTGCTTTCGGCTCTACAATCCAACGCATATTTCTCACCTCCTTTCAAAACTACAAAAGAGCGAAATAATAGAAAGTTAAAACTTATACTTCAAGTCGGTGATAATTAAATTTAAGCATTTCACCTAAATTGTACTTGTACTCACAACAAACAGGCTGTTTGTCGATACTTTCAAACGCTTGCTGGGCACAACCTCCGCCACATAAGGGCAGCACTGAGCAACTTCGGCATTTTTCAATTTTATACGGGGAATAATTAAGCCACTTCTCCGTACGTTCATTAGAATATATACCATTACTAATATGACCTATCGCATAATTTGAGTTTCCTACCGTATTCCAGCATTTTTGAATCCAGCCATCTGGCTGCACTACAATTGAATTATCTGCAATAGCAGCACAAACAACAGGTACATATTGAGGGTAATAAGAAATATTAAGCCCTTTTTCCAATGCTTTTTCATACAAGCTCAGAATAACTCCAGAGAATTCTTGATTGGCAAAGCAGCTATTACTACTTGAACAACCTCCTGCCACATAATCAGTAGTGGCAGAAAAATAAATATTCACTTTTTCCCTAAAGTCTTGCTGCCCTAAATAATCCATATAATCTTCCATTGAAGCTACGTTGTTCAAATCTACATTTGAGCGTATATTAATGTGAACAAAATCACATGAATCTCTAATATTTTTTATTATTTGATCAAATGTCCCTTGTTGGTTCGCCAAAACCCTTCTTTTATCATGATTCACCTTATTACCATCGATCGTAATTTGAATACTTTTCAAACCCAAATCCCTTAAAATAACGGCACGACTTTTAGTTAGTAAATATCCGTTGCTAACCATGTAGTGCGCTATTTCAATATGTTTTGCGGCTGCCATAGTATTCATTTGATCCATGAGCCGAGTAACCTTTTTAAATTCAAGTAATGGTTCTCCGCCTGTCCAATTGACAGTAATATGTTTCAAATCTGTAGCTTCCATTGCACTTTTTATATAACTCAAAATATCTTGCTGAACTTGATCAGTGAAAGAATGATTACCTGTTTTCTCAGTCAAATTCTCATAGCAATAAGAGCATCTGAAATTACAATTAAACGTAGGTAAAATTGTAAGGTGTAATGTGCTTTTTTGATATCTAGTTGTAGTGAATGACTTCTCCATTATCTCTAATTCATTAACGGGATTCAGATATAAAAATCGTCCTTGTATTAAGTGTTCTAACTCTTCACAATTCGTTAGATAGGAAAAATCTTCATTAACGAGGGCCTCGTATAAGTCCTTCTTTATTTCTCCTAAACCGTTAGTCAGGCTATTATATATTAAGTATTTACCATATCCTTCCTCATCCAGTTTCAAGTACTCGTTGTAAGAAGAAATTTTCATGTGTACCCCTTCTATCATTTAGTATTAAGTACCAGATTGACCTACTTCCACAATGTACCGAACTAAATAACTATTTATTACATCATTTTACATCAGACTAATCAATAACCATTCATTCATCTATTTAATTATATTTTACCATTACCTTTCTTAAAAATCACCGCAAATTAACCGCAAATTATAAATAAAGCAAAGATAAAATCATAGAGTGTAAGACAGACTATTTAACAAAAGTGGCCCCCTAGTTCCTCTATTTCTACCCACTGACAGAAACGAAAACACAAAAACCTCCAAAACGATATAGTATGCGACTATACCGCTGGAGGTCTTAACTTACAACCCTAAAACAAATATTTCCATTTCGTTAATTGTTAGCGTTCATCATTCAGATTTATTTTCATACCACCACTCGAAAAACCTGAATCAACAAGGCTCTTCGTTCGGCTTACCTGCATCTGTAGCCGTACGGAAGCTTGAACCACAGCCGCATGTAGCTACAGCATTCGGATTATGAATCGTGAAGCCGCCTGACATTCCAGACTCTTCAAAGTCGATTTCCAGACCGTCCAGGTAGCGGATGCTTTCCTTCTCCACTACAATCTTCATATCCTGTACGTTCATATATATATCTTGATCCGTCTCGTTGTCGTCAAAGCCCATTGCATACGAAAATCCGGTGCAACCGCCCGGCGTAACACCCAGACGTAAAAACATATTCGGCGTTTCCTGCTGCTCCAGCATATCTTTCAAACGCTCAGCAGCGGAATCGGTGATGTTAATCATAGCTCCATCCTCCTCTTTTACTTCATGTTCTCCTTCAGTATACTCCACTATTTGCACGTGCTCAAGTCATGGAATGTCCTTCCCTTACAGGCTTAAAGACCTGTTTTTCTATTCGTTTGTATTGAACACCGGTGGTGTGAGGTTTATAATAGGTGAAGAGTGTGTAAAAGAAACTGTCGGAAATTTGTCATTTCAAAGGCGATATTTTGAGATATTCATCATTGTAGCCTGGCATTGTAACATTTTTCACATATCGTATATCCGCGCTGCCGGATTCTTACCGACGGAACGGGACATCCTGTGCGCACTTAGCGCTTGTGCCGCTGATTTGGCGGACAGCCTCGCACAGAGCAACTTGAAGGAGGAATAGGCATGTCCACATTAGTTACACCTTTTACAGACCGCAGAATGGCGGAAATTGTAGAAAAGGTACAGAACGGTATTCGTTTGAACCTTGAAGACGGTATATATTTGTATGAAACTGACGATATCCTCACACTGGGTCAATTGGCTAACGAAGCTAATTTACGCAAGAACGGAAAAAAGGTTTATTTTATCGAAAACATGAGCCTGTACTTCACCAATGTATGCGAAGCGCGCTGCGCGTTCTGCAATTTCCGCAAGGATCAGGGGGAGGACGGCTCTTATACGTTGTCCGGGCAGGAAATGATTGATTATGTAGAGCAACACATCCATCCGGGAGTAAGAGAATTCCATATCGTCGGTGGTCATAATAATCATGTGCCTTTCCAATACTATGTAGACTCATTGAAGGCTCTGAATGAAAAATATCCCCACGTTACACTGAAAGCTTACACAGCAGCGGAAATTGACTTTTTCACACGCATAAGCGGCTTGAGTATTAAAGAAGTGCTTCAGGAGCTGCAAAAGGCTGGACTTCAATCCCTGACTGGTGGTGGCGCAGAAATCTTGTCCGACGAATATCGGAAGAAGATGCGTGTTACGAAAGCCAACGTGGATCGCTATCTCGAAGTACATCGCACGGCCCACAATCTCGGCATGAAAACTCATACAACCATGCTGTACGGTTCGGTCGAATCGTATCAGGATCGTATTGAACATATGCTGCAAATTCGTGAATTGCAGGACGAAACGAACGGATTTATGGTATTTATTCCACTGTCCATGCAGCCGAAAAGCAAAAACGCCAACATCATGCGCCGGAACTCCGCTTACGAGGATCTCAAAACCATTGCGATCAGCCGCCTGATGCTGGATAATATCGACCATGTCAAAGCTTACTTCATTAATATTGGCCCGCAATTGACGCAGGTCGCTCTCACCTTTGGCGCATCAGACGTGCATGGCACGATTGTGCGTGAGCAGATCAGCCATGCCGCAGGTGCGTTGACCCCTGCCGGATTGACCCGTAAAGAGCTGATCTGGCTGGTCAAAGGTGCCGGACGCATACCTGTTGAACGGGACACCTTCTATAACGAAATCGAAGTTTTCGAATAAATGTAATATCGGATTCAGATTTCCCGCGAGCATTTCATCCCCATTACTCACACCATGCAGCATCATGCTGCCTCGGAATACGCTGGTCTGCCAGCCAAAGGCAGGCCCGATTCTCGGGTTTTATAACAACAAAAACTTGTGTTAGATCGACGAGACACCAGACCATTTGCCGGGGACACGGTAGCGAAAGGACGGCGGATTTTGATGAAAAATTTCGTTATTCTTGGGGGCGGCTATGGCGGCCTTACCATTGCCAAAGAATTGCTGGATAAACACATTCCCGACGATGTTCAAGTTATTTTAGTGGATCGAATGCCCTTTCAGGGATTGAAAACGGAGTATTATGCCCTAGCGGCAGGTACGGTTTCTGATTTTGATTTGCGGGTGCATTTTCCAGATGAACAACGTCTTATTCGCAAATATGGAGAGGTCACCTCGATGGATCTGGAGAATAAAATAGTCCATTTTCAAGAAGGTGAACCCTTGCCCTATGACCAGCTTGTCATTGCGTTGGGTTGTACCGACCGCTTTCACAATACACCGGGGGCTGAAGAACACAGCTGTACGATCCAGTCGTTTAACCATACCCGCCAAACCTATCTGCGCTTGAACGAAATCAAGCCATATGGACATGTCCATATTGTAGGCGGCGGTCTGAGCGGTGTTGAGATTGCTGCGGAGTTACGTGAAAGCCGTACGGATTTGAATATTACCATTATGGATCGGGGCGAGCGGGTGCTGTCGGCATTCCCGCAACGTTTGTCTGCCTATGTACATGCTTGGTTCAAGGAGCATCAGGTTAATGCCCTGAATCATGTTGCGGTTTCCCGTATTGAGCCGGGGGCTATTTATAACCGTGACGAGCAAATTGTAACGGATGCAGTGGTATGGACAGCGGGGATTCAGCCGGTAAAAATCGTGCAGGATTTAGCCGTCCCTAAAGACCCTCAGGGCCGCATCGTGCTCAACGAATATTATCAAATACCGGACCATCCTGAGGTGTATGTGGTCGGAGACTGTGCGAGCCTTCCCTACTCTCCAAGCGCTCAAGCGGCAGAAGTGCAAGGGGAGCAGATCGCACACATTGTACGCGACCTGTGGAAGGGTCAAACGCCTCATCCGCATCCTTTAAAGCTGCGCGGTACATTAGGCGCACTTGGCAAGAAGGCCGGGTTCGGCTATGGCTTTATGGGTAGTACCTCATTGCGCGGACGAGTACCACGCCTGCTTAAAAGCGGTGTGCTCTGGAAGTCCAAACGCCATTTTGGATAAACGTATGCTAAACAAACAAAGAAGACCCGCTCTCAGAGCAGGTCTCCTTTGTTTAGTGTTTGCATGATGTATATGCTCTACAAAAAGGAGCTAGCTAACAGAGCATTATATTTCAATCCAAATCTAGGTTATCCCATGCTTCAGCTTCCTTAATTTTGTTCATAATCACTTCGTACAGAAGCTCTGCTGAATCCGCGGATACAATCTCACCGTTGACCATCGCATAGGGTTCGGCGTTGCACTGACCGCAATTGCTTAGGCAGCCGTATTCAATCACATCATAATCCGGATTCTGTTCCAGCTTGGACATGATTTCATCGGTACCCCAATGCATATTACTGGTGCAAAACTCAATAATAGGTCTTAACATTTTTTCACCTGCTTTGGATGACGGGCATTTTAATTTGGCCCGCTTTGTAATATAATAATAAAGGTATAGGAAAGGAGTTGAATTCTAATGAGCGAAACACAAAGCGTTCAAATGTATGATGAAGTAGCTGATGTACTGGATAAGCTCCGTCCGTTCCTGCAACGCGATGGTGGCGACGTTGAGCTGGTTGACGTTGAAGACGGCATCGTTAAGCTGAAGCTGGTAGGCGCTTGCGGCAGTTGCCCAAGTTCCACAATCACGCTGAAAGCCGGGATTGAACGTGCTCTTCTCGAAGAAGTCGACGGCGTCCAAGAAGTGGTACAAGTATTCTAATGCTTGATGCATAATGATCATGAGAGTCTTGACTTCGGTAACGAAGCTCAAGACTCTTTTTTGTGTTACAGCGTCTGAGGGAGCACTCAAGCTTATATGGTTGGCCGAATAGGGTCTAATCCTCCCGATACATCCATAATATTACCTGTTATAAAATCCGAATGCTCCTCACACAAATAGGCGATCACTCGCGCAATGTCCTCTCCGCTCCCCGGACGTCCACGCGGTGTCTCTTTATCCTGCATGCCGATGACATCGGCAATTGACATTTCCTTATTTGCTCCTCGAATATCCCCTGGACAGATCATATTGACCGTAATACCATAAGGAGCTTCCTCCACAGCCAGTGATTTCGTAAAAGACACCAGTCCCACCTTGGCGGCTGCGTAGACGGCGCGATGCGGCCAAGCCCTTGCTTCTCCAGCATGACCAAAGCCAAAATGAATAATACGTCCCCATTGCTGGCTACGCATGTGGGGTAATACCAAATGATCCAGCAACATGGTACCGACCAGATTCCCTTGTATCATGGTATGAATCTCAGCCACACTGTAATCCGCAAACAGACGGCGTTCCCGGATGAACGGTCCGGCATTGTTCACCATAATATCGACTCCGCCTAGCCGATCCTGTACTTCACCAATCAGCCTCGTGATATCTTCCTGAACAGAGATATCCCCTTGTAAGGACAGGCAGCGTACTCCCTTAGACTCAATCACCCGCTTAAGCGCTTCGGCTTCTGCTTGGCTATGCACATAATTCAGCGCAATATTACAGCCTTCATCCGCCAGACGCAGAGCGGTCGTTTTACCTAAACCTTTGGCACTGCCCGTTATGAATGCGACTTTATCTCTCAACAATTTTCCTCCTGTTCACAGAGAACGGTCACCCCCAAGTATAAAATATTTAAGCTTCCCCTACAACTCCATTCAAAAAGAAACCCCCAGTCCTCTTGTTCAAGAGAATCTGGGGGTTGCGTGCAATGCGTTCTCGTTCCCTACTTAAAATGCCGGGATAATTGCGCCTTGGTATTTATCTTCGATGAATTTTTTAGTTTCTGGAGATTGCAAAGCTTTAAGCAACTTCTGAATCGCTTCGGAATCTTTATTATCAGGACGTGCTACCAGAACGTTAGCATATGGAGAATCCTTGTCTTCCAGTGCCAGTGCATCCTTCGTAGGGTTCAGCTTCGCTTCCAAAGCGTAATTCGTGTTGATCAACGCAATATCCACTTCAGGCAACTGACGTGGCAGCATAGCCGCCTCCAGCTCCTTGAATTCCAGGTTTTTCTTATTTTCAGTAATATCTTTTACCGTAGCTTCAATGTTGCTTGCGTCTTTCAGCTTGATCAGACCTTGTTTTTCCAACAACAGCAAAGCACGGCCTCCGTTTGTCGCATCGTTCGGAATAGCTACAGTTGCGCCATCTGGGAGTTCATCAAGCTTTTTATATTTTTGGGAGTAGATGCCGAAAGGCTCCAGGTGAACCGCGCCCACAGAAACCAAATCCATTTTGCGCTCTTTGTTCATCACATCCAAGTAAGGTACATGTTGAAAGAAGTTAGCATCCAGCTGCTTGTCAAACAATTGGACGTTCGGCTGTACATAGTCGTTAAACTGAACGACTTGGAGACGAACCCCTTCTTTTTCCAACTGAGGCTTGATCGCTTCCAAAATTTCCGCATGCGGCACAGGAGAAGCTCCAACTTTCAGCTCCACTTCACGTGGTGATCCGCCTGTATTCTCGTTCGCATTGTTTGTATCCGATGTTGTGCTCTTTGTGCCGCAAGCAGCCAGCACCGCAATTAATGTCAAGCTTAATACAGCCAATACCCATTTCTTCATGTTATTACCCCTCCAATAATTTGTAATATTCAGGAGCAGACGTCCTGATCAATAAGGATATCTATATGTTTTCCCTATTTTCGAGTATAATGCCGCACGAGCCGATCTCCCGCCATTTGCAGCAATTGTACCAATACAACCATCAGCACGACCGCAACGATCATGACAGCCGTTTCATAACGATAATAGCCGTAGTTGATAGCCAGTGTACCCAGTCCACCGCCCCCGATCATCCCGGACATTGCCGTGTAGGATACGAGTGTAACGACGGTAATGGTTAATGCGGCGAGCAGACCCGGAAGTGCCTCACGTAACAGCACACGCCGGATAATTTGTCCTGTCGAGGCACCCATCGCTTGTGCGGCTTCAATGACGCCCTTGTCCACTTCACGCAGAGACGTTTCTACAAGACGTGCGAAGAATGGGGCAGCCCCGATAACCAATGGCGGAATGGTTCCCAGCACCCCGGTCGAGGTACCAACCAGCGATCGTGTAAAAGGAATAAGTGCAACGATCAAAATGATAAAAGGTACGGAACGTAAAATGTTAACGATAAATGATAATACAATGTATATCACCTTCATCAGAGTTAACGAGGAGCGACTCGCCAGAAACAATAATATGCCGAGCGGCAAACCAATAACGAGGGTGAACAATGCCGATGCCCCAAGCATCTGAAGGGTTTCCAGCGTAGAATTCCCTAGCTCTTCCCAACTCACTTGTGAAAAATCAAGTTCGCTCATTGTCCAATCACCTCCACATCAAGCCCTTGCCCAGACACTTCGCGCAACGTATGCTCTATATCCTCATGATTTCCTTCAAAACGAACGATTAGCTGTCCATAGGGTACATTTTTAATCGTAGATATAGTTCCCTGCAAGATCGCAAAATCAACACCAGTACTTCGAGCCGTACGCGACAGAATCGCATCATATGTTTTGCTGCCCAAGAAGGAGATACGCACCACCTGCGCTGACTCGCCGCCACCTGCTGCCGCAATCGCTGCTTGTAACTCTTCGGGATGTTCTGACTCCCGTTGGATAAAGTCCTTGGTTACCTGGTGCTGCGGCTTCAAAAATACTTCCGCCACCGGACCTTGCTCAACGATGTCGCCCTGATGAATGACGCCAACTTTATCACAGATGCTTTGAATGACATGCATTTCATGTGTAATCAGTACGATGGTTAAATTAAAGCGCTGATTAATATCCAGCAGCAATTTCAGGATAGACCCCGTCGTCTGCGGATCAAGCGCTGAAGTCGCTTCGTCACACAGCAATACATGAGGATCACTAGCCAGCGCCCGTGCAATTCCTACCCGTTGCTTCTGTCCACCTGAGAGCTGTGACGGATATTTTCCACTGTGTTCTTCGAGACCCACCAATTCCAGCAGTTCACGAACCTTCTTGTCCAGCTTCTGCTTGGGCGTGTTTACCAGCCGCAATGGAAATGCAATATTGTCATACACCGTCGCCGAGGACAACAAATTAAAATGCTGAAAAATCATTCCGATTTTTCGGCGCTGCATTTGTAATTGGGATTGACTCACAGTGGTGAGGTTTACCCCGTCTACCCATACTTCACCTGAAGTAGGGCGTTCCAATAAATTAATACAGCGGATCAATGTACTTTTCCCCGCCCCGGAGTGACCAATCACCCCGAATATTTCTCCACGCTTTATAGAAAGATTCAACCCAGACAGCGCATTAACGCGTCGGTTACCTTTGCCATAATGCTTGGTTAACTGCTTAAGCTCTATCAACGTGCTGCGACCCCCTTCACTTCTTCCTTACCCTTTTAACCAGTTGTCATCTCTCAGGATTGTATAAAATCGCTATTTATTTATACAAAAAAGAGCCCCTTTCACAGAATGAAAAGGGCCCCACCTTGCGAACCTTTTCTCATCTGCCAAAATCGCTATAACTCTAGCGGTTTTGTAGGAATTAGCACCATCATGTTCCCTCCCAGTGTATTACACCGGGAAAGAACGGGTTGCCGGGCTTCATCGGGCCAGTCCCTCCACCTCTCTGGATAAGAAAAATATGTTAAACTCCAGCTTTAGCTGTCCGTTAAGTTTATATAAAAAAATATAATTCAAGCATTTTTCTGAAACTAGGTTTCAGTATAGATAGTTTACATAGCTTTGTCAAAGGATATTTTCTATCATATTTTTGGGCGTACTGCCCGGTTCTCCCATTGTTTCGCAGTATAAGTAAAGGCGTTTGACAGCGACCGACACACCATTTCCAAGCCCTGCTGCAAATCTTCCAAATGGTGATCGAGGTCCTCCAGTTGGATTTTTCCATACAAAGCTCGGTGTCGTTGCCAGAGATCATCCTGCATTTCCGTATTCATATAGTGTATCTCCGTATTCCGACGCTTACGCAGCCGATTGATGGCATCGTTGTATGTGTCCTTGATATCAATTAAATTATCGGTCAATACAGGATGCATTTTGAGATACTTGAGCTGCCGCAACACGGTAAAATACGAATAATGAGCCTTATACTGCCCTGTTTTTAAATCACACAGATCATTCAGCCAGTTACCCAGCTTATCTAAAATGGAGAATACCCTCACAAACCCATCTTTATAAAAGAAAACATATAATGCATAGTCGGATTTTTCATCCTCGCTCATATCTTCAGCATATCCGGCTTTCACTTTCATACGGAAAAAGGCGGCAGCATGATGGCTCTGCTCCAGTTCATCCAGAGATGACATTAGACCGCGTGTCAAAATATCCGCCTTCCGAAAATCATGGGTCGGATCTCCACCAGCCTGAATTTGCCACTCCAGCAGGTTCAACATATCTGACATGCTGTTCATGGCATCTAACAGGATGCCCTTGTTTACACGTGGCGGCTCACCCAGTAGCTTGCGTATCATGCTTACGCCTCCTTATAAATGTAAAATCCGGCTGTAGGTTTCATTAGGGCGTCAAGCGAAATAACTCGTCCATCGTTGATCTACAAGCTTAACAATATCCTCACGCGGTAATACCTCATCCGGATACCCCGGCTTCATACGCGCATCCACTACAATCGGCAGCTTATAGTTCAGATGATGCAAACGAACTTCGCTGTCCGCGTACATATCCGTAGCCGGGTTAAAGCGTGTGAATACCGTCCACAGGAACGAGGCTTGAGAGCGAACAACTTCTTTGGCATCGTCCACAATAAAGACGAGCGGCCACTCTTGCTCACCTGCAGCTAATCGCTCCAAAACACGTGCCGCCAGCTCAGGCTCCTGCTCAAAGGACGCACCCGATACGACGAGGCAACCTCCGCAATAGGGCTTAATTTCACGAATTCCCGGCAGATCGCCTCCCTCATAAGCACGAGGCAATTCACGTACAGGCTCACCTATCCCCATCAGGATCGCCTTACTACCATGATTCAGCTTGCGGCCTGTGTAATCGAGTGTATCGTGTGACGTGTGATTGAAAATAAATAAATCCGTTGCTGGATTAAATCGCTCCAGAATGGTTTCCAGCAGCAGGTTAAAGTCAGATAAATCAATTACTCGATCCGTCAGCATCAGGAACTTGGTCAACGATAATTGACCTTGACCCAAAATAGTAAAACCGGATACAAGCGCTTCACGGGAGTAGCTTTCACGTACGACTGCCGCTGCCAGCGCATGTACGCCCGTTTCCGCATACGCCCACAGGGACTTGACGGAAGGCATCACAAGCGGATATGCAGGCGACAGCAGACGTTGCAAAAACTCACCGAGATAGTAGTCTTCTTGCCGAGGCTTACCTACAATGGTTGCCGGATAAATGGCATCCTTGCGGTGATGCATATGTTTGACATGAAATACAGGGAAATCATGCTGTAATGAATAATATCCAAAATGATCACCAAACGGGCCTTCCGGACGGCGTTCATGAGGCGGCACATAACCGCTGATTGCAAATTCTGCTTCTGCTGGAATCCGGTGACCCCCAAGCGGATCTTCTGTCATGGGCAGCTTGCCTCCCATAATAAGCGAAGCCAGCAGCAGCTCAGGCAAGTTTTCCGGTGCTGGAGCAATGGCAGACGCAATCAGGGCAGGCGGGCCACCAATGATAATCGTCGTAGGCAATGGCTCATTACGCAGCTCCGCTTCATGATAATGGAAACCGCCGCCTTTATGAATTTGCCAGTGAATGCCTGTCGTCTGATCATCATAAATCTGAATGCGGTACATCCCCAGATTATGATCCTTGGACTGACCTGGCTTCTCGGTATACACGAGTGGAAGCGTAATAAACGGCCCTCCATCCTCATGCCAACTGGTCACTTTAGGCAGTGGCGCTAACGGAGCCTCTGTACGGCGAACTCCCAATACAGGGGCCTCGCTGTGAGATACTGTTTTTAGCCCTACTTTTAGCATGTCCTTAATCAGGCCACGTTCATTCCACAATGCTTTGGGTGTAGGTGGAAACAATGTTTTGGTGGCTCCGACAATCGCATCCATCAGTTGCTCAGGTCGCGGGCCAAAAGCCATATCTACACGGCGATTCGTGCCAAACAGATTACTGGCTACAGGAAACGGGGTTCCTTTTACATTCGTGAACAGCAGTGCCGGCCCTTCTTCCTCAATGACTCTTCGATGAATCTCAGCCAGCTCCAAGTAAGGATCGACAGGTGCCTCTATAATTTTAAGATGATTTTCTTTACGCAGCGCTTCAATAAATTGGCGCAAATTCTGGTAGATCAACTGGACGACTCCTCCTAAGCAAATCAAGCCCTCGAGAAACTCGTGGGCCTGGTTTGTTTCTTATATGCTATTATACGTGTTTAAACGCCTCTTGGGCAAAAATCCGCTTCACTATGATCTATGAAATGCTTAGGTACGTTGTGCTTGGGTCGGAACAAGCTTGCGGTCCGGTGACAATTGCCATACACGATAGCTCAGATAAGCCAAAACGGAGAACAACGATGCAATCACCAGCATATGTCCCAGCACGATAAACATGTAGATTTCAGGTCTGTTGACGTACAACAAGATAATTCCAATCACCACTTGAAGCAAAATTAACAAGACCGACACGACACCCAATATACGGATATCTCGGTGATTCGGGTGATAACGGTATGAGTAGTGACCCACAGCCAAGATAATGACGAACAGCAGACCGGCTGAAATCTGATGAAGCAGCAGTGGAGATATGAAGCCCCCAATATTTACAACCTTCTGGATGACCGAGTGACTAAGCAACGCCCCTGAATAGACAGCAATATAGGTATAGATCGTCGATAGCCATATAAAGTTGCGATAGCCCCGACTGACACGCCCAGGAATCAGACGCGGAGTGTGGCGTGAGTCCGCGTGCTCCTGCCAGGCCCCCAGCGTCATCATAGTTGCACTGGCAAAGGCGATAAGCGCAAAGCCAAAATGCAGTCCCATGACTGCAGCCGATTGGGAGAAAATGACAGCCAATGCCCCCATTGCACCTTGTATGATGACAAACAAGAGCGTGAGCAGCGAGAATAGCTGTAAATCCTTCCGATGCTTCATAAACAGCAAAAAGCCAACAAATGAGGCGATAGAAAGAATCCCGGCCATGGCACTGACGGAACGATGAGAGAACTCAATAAGGGATGCGATCGTATGTGCCGGAACCAGCTTACCATTGCAAAGCGGGAATTCTCGGCCACAGCCAAGACCTGAATCCGTCCGTGTCACTACACCTCCACCGAAGGTAGCCAAAAACATGACAATACATGTTACGAGTGCCAGCCATTTTAATATTCTAATTTTGTTATTCAAATTCACCCGTATCCTTCCAAATATAATATTTATTCACTTTATATGTTGTGAAATGATCACTTAAAGTAATTATAACTGATATATCGTTCCTTGACATACGAGCTTTGTTGACAAAATGTGAACGTGTCCGTGAGAAAGCCGCCCCCTTAGAAGGAAGCGGCTTTCTGAATGTCTTGATGTCTAAAATTCACTTTGGAACCTTCATGCATGCACAGCATTCATTATTTTGCCAAGCTCGCATGGACTTCAACAGCCCGATCCAAAAATTGCTCAATCTCCTCGCGGGATTTGCGCAGTCTGTTCACCAGACGTACCAGTTCTCTACCTTCACTGTAAGCGATAAAGCTTGGAATCCCCAATACATTCTGCTCTTGACTGACGCTTTCGGCCTGTTCTACATCAATCTCAATTAATGTAAGCTTATCTGCATATTGTTGTTCCACATCAGGCATGAACGGATCAATGAAATGACAATCCCCACACCAGTCCGCCTTAAATACAGCCACCGTTACGCCGGGAGTAGATATTGCCTTATTAAAGTCTTCATGAGAGACGATTTTTTGCATGGATGATTCCTCCTTAAATTCTTTTATGCTAAAGAGATTGCACTTTCTATTGTAACGCCAAGTGAAGCTTTTGCACACTCCCCCATTCTGCTCACATGCCGATTGGAAGCCCTCTCATTGAGGCATACTAAAGATATACTTAAGAATCCACATAAGCGACGACATCCTAACAGCATACCCAACATACTTGGCAGGATACGGGGATGCTTGCAATTGGAAAGGAGGTTATTTAGTCATGTCTCTTACCGAATGGCTCCATACAGCATCTCGACAGCTTCAAGGAGGGCTAAAGCTACTGGGTTCCGTTCCTCGTGTTGCAGAGGAAGCTTGGGAGGGCAAACGGGCGGCTTGGACCGAATCCCGCAAATTACGCTACCCCTTGCGTGAACTAGCGTGGGATTATCATACAGCACAGGCCGCTATGAATGAAGCTGAAGCGTTAATGCTGGTGAACGGACCCGCTACGCGTCCCTCTTCTCTGAATATGCCCTTATGCGAAACAGACTGTGAGCTACTGGAGCGGATCAAAAATGATACAGCACAGGAGAATCGCAGCAACGTCACCCGCACTGCCGCTTACCTTGAATGCTATCGTGGCTACCCGGAGTTACACTGGGCATTACTGGCCCACCTGGTTTCTCGTAATGGCGGCTATAATATGACCGATCTGAAAGGGGGACTGATTGGCAACCTGTTTGGCGAACAGGAAAAGGAATGGCTGTATCGGCTACTGGAGCGCTGTAATGCCCTTATTTTTCAAGACGCTTATCCGCAGTTGCAACTTTACATGCACAGCCGTCATTTGGGTCGGAGTTGCTTTCATTTGTTGCCTTATTTTCACATTTCGCCATTCATGAAGCCCTTTTGGGAACGCTTCTGGGCTTGGCGGGATAGCTCTCTGTTGACTGTGGCGCTCATCATTAATGAACAAAACTATATTGAAGGACGTGTGGTAAAAGATCCGTATTTTCAAAAATTTGTGACACACAAGCCGGGCTTTTATTTGCATGACTGGCTCCAGCTTAATCAGGTTATATTTCCACTTGGGCTGAACGGTGGACTTGCTGGACTAGTGATGGAGCGTTTCGGCCATTTGGACGAGCGGATCGGCTTTGGCAAAAGTCTCTATGCTATGCTCTTCGGCTATCAGCAGGTGCTGGACCAGGTATCAGCATTCGCTAACAGTGTGCCGCATACGGGTTC
The DNA here is from genome assembly GCF_024213565.1 of Paenibacillus sp. Lou8.1. NCBI lineage: Bacteria > Bacillati > Bacillota > Bacilli > Caryophanales > Paenibacillaceae > Paenibacillus > Paenibacillus sp. Lou8.1. The sequence goes on along the minus strand of NZ_JANAVN010000005.1, from coordinate 68,523 downwards.
ACGCAGCGACTATTGGCCCGGATTGTTCACCCCGAATGAACAAAAAGCGCTGCACTCTCCAGATGAAAGTGCAACGCTTTTAGCACATGAATGGCTACCGCCAGGACAACGTCTGTACAGCCCGAAGCTGAACGCCGTCTGGTCCGATACAGCTTATGATCCAATCCCCCGTTACGACTGGTTTCAGGACGGCTCCACACTTGGGCATCTCAGCGAACCAAGGCGACCGCTGTTATTTGCCATGCGCCATGAGCATCGCCACGGCATCCAAAAAACAGCAATGGCCCACGTTGCCCATAACAGCTTGCAACCTTTCCACTGACAGACTGGAGGACTCTTTTAGCCTCGTTGTCCTGTGGACTCACGCTGTAGGCGCATTAACGGACGCAGTACCTTTTGCAACATACGTGGGTAGTTGCCCAGCTCGTCCCTGCGCAATACGCGCAGTACAACCAGCAACACCAAATAGCATACCAGTACAGTCGCACCGGCAATGCAGCACGCGATGAAGAAGGCTACACGCGCAGGCATCAGATGCACCAGCAGGATACTGGCTTCATTTACACCGTATCCGATAGCTCCCGAGACGATGACTGCGGTTAAGAAACCTGCCCAGCGACGGCCCATGATGGAAAAGGAGACGATCCCTTTAAGCACACGCAAATTCAGCAACGTGATCACGAGGAAACATAATCCGGTTGCGGCAATGATCCCGTAAATTCCAAGCCAACCAGCCAGCAGCCAGCTCGCTGCAAACTTAACGACGATACCAACCATGACATTAACCATTGAAATACGCGGCTTGCCCATACCGATCAGTATTGAATTAGAAGTCATCATCGTAATCTGGAATATCGTTCCGAGTGTCAGAACAGCGATGATACCACTGCCTCCAAGCGAGCTAAACAGTAAACCATTAATAGAATAGGCGGTTACACATAAAGCCAGCACAATTGGCATTCCAGTCAAAATAGAGATACGCAGGGCCAGCGTCATCTGATTTTGTAAATGCTGCTCATCCTTACGGGCAAATGCTGCTGAAATGATCGGAATAAGCGATTGGCTGAGCGCAATGGCCAAAATCGGCGGAATTCCCGCCACACTCTGTGCCCGAGAGCCTAGATAACCCAACTGAGTAGTTGCCTGATCCAATCCCACTTGACCAGACAGCAGTCTCACCACAATCGACGTATCAATAAAGTTGACCGCCGGAACCGTCAGAGACGACAATACAATGGGAATGGAAAGCTTGAAAATATCTTTGTAAATGCGCATCATCGGTAGCGCGGAGCTTTCCTCTTGGAATTGATCTTGACGATCCTGGCGATCCTGGCGACGCAATTTCACCGTGTAGTACAACATGACCGCTAGAGCGCCAAGACTTCCCATGACACCCCCAAAGGAGGCCCCGGCCGCAACCTCGCGATCTCCATAACCCAGCTTCAAAATAATAAAAGCGAGTATAATAGCGGTCGCTACCCGTGCAACCTGCTCCACAATTTGTGAAATACCGCCTGCGGTCATATTACCGCGCCCTTGGAAGTATCCACGCATCATAGCAATGGCAGGGAACAGTAGTAATGCTGGTGCCAAAGCCTGAATGGCCAAAGCGGATTGCGGAACCCCTGCTACATGCTCGGCAAAGTAAGGCGCTCCAAAATACAGCAGCGCTGTAATGATAATGCCTGCCGCGGCTGCGAATATCAAAGCCGCACGGTACACACGTCGCGCTTCCGAAGGCCGATCCAGTGCATAACGTTCTGAAACCATTTTGCTCAATGTGCTTGGAATACCGGCCGTAGCCACTGTGAGCAGCATCAAATAAGCGTTGTTCGCAATGGTAAACGAGGCGTTCCCTACGGAACCGAGCAGATGCTCCAATGGAACACGCTGTACCAGACCAAGCACTCTGGCCACCAAGGCGGCAGCGGCTAAAATAAGCGTACCTTTAAGGAATGTTTCTTTATTGGACAAAATGCGTTCCCTTCTTTCTTGCTGTTCACACGCATGCAAAAGCCCCGCACAAACAATCATGGCCTGAGCCATCACCGGTGCGGAGCCGCATGTCGATTCTGTCTCTGCAAATCATAATAAACGAAAACGAATCTCGGGTCATAACACCCAAATCAAGAATACAATAATCATGGCAAGCTGCAAAATCACTTTCATCACGGTGCTGGTAAAAAGGCCTAATACAGAGCCAAAGCCCACTTTAATAGCTCGGTCCAGCGGGGCTTTGCCAATTAGCTCACCCAGCACAGCGCCGATAAATGGTCCCAAAATCAGACCAAATGCCGGAATAACGAAGGGACCAATAATAATCCCGACAGTGCTGAGGATCGCCGACAGACGCGAGCCGCCAAATCGCTTGACTCCCCAGGCATTCACAGCATAATCTGCAACAAAAAGGGCAACAACGATTAATGTTTGTATAATCCAAAACAATGCATTGTATGGAGCAAACGAGAAAAACCAGCCGTATACAAAAAATGCAAAATAGATGGCGAGCGCCCCCGGCAATACGGGATATACCGCCCCAGCCATGCCCACAATGAACAGCACAATGACAACAATCCAGCCTACAACGTCCATGGGCCTCCTCCTTCTCGTTCATTCATCCTGCTTGCTGCATCATTCGTTTCATTACACAAGCACATAATCACGGATCACTTCTACAATGCCGTCGTCATTGTTCGAAGCCACGACCACATCAGCGGCTTCTTTAACCGTATCCTGAGCATTCCCCATTGCTACGCCCAGTCCAACCGCTTGAATCACAGCCAGGTCATTCAGACTGTCGCCAACGGCAACCACCTGCTCCAAGGTAATGCCAAGCAGGTCGCACACTTCAGCGATTCCACTGGCTTTGGATATACCAGCCGGGTTAATTTCCAAATTTGTCATCGAAGAATTGGAAATTTCAAGTCCACCCATGTCCTGAAGCTTAAGCAAAATTTGGTGGCGAATTTCGTCATTTTCCGTATTATAACCGAATTTAAGCCACTCCTGTGTGTCCAATGTATCCGGCCAACGATCCCTGTTATATAATTCCTCTGTTGAGTACGCCCAGAACCAGGAGCCTGTTTCTACAGCAATCTGGTGCATCTTGCGAACGAGCTCCTTATCAAGTAAATAACGGCGCCACAACTCGTGGGGTGATTTCCACACCTCACTGCCGTTTACGGTTACCATTGGCGTCTCCAGGCCGAGTTGCTGACCGTACGGCAGAGCATGCATCGCTGCACGTCCGGTGGACAAGCATACATGAATCCCTTCCTGAATCGCCTTGTTAATCCAGTTAATCGTTTCCAAGGAAATTTCATGATTGTCGTTCAATAAAGTTCCGTCCATGTCGAGCGCAAGCAGTTTGTATTTATATTGGTTTTCTCCCATAGTCTCTCTTCCTCCTGTATGTCCCTTATGTCCAACGACATTTTACCATGAAAAAGAGATGCCCACAAAAGAATTCAAGTCCTTATTTCGCTGCCAGAGGCTTTTTAGGAGTACCATCTAGCCCGTATACTTCGTCATACGCATCAAATATTTTACGTGCAACTGGCCCCGCGCTCGTCGCACCAAAGCCCCCTTCAGGAATGATGACCGCTACCGCCAGCTTCGGATTTTGACGCGGAGCAAAAGCGATGAACACCCCATTATCTTTAACCGTACGCCCCACCACCTGCTGAGAAGTTCCCGTTTTGCGGGCATAATCATAAGGAAATCCGTTAAAGGCTTTAACATCCGTAGCCATACCCCGAATCACTGTATTCCAGTACGTATCTGAAAAGGCGACCTCATTCAGCACCTGCGGCTTAAACTCACGTACGAGATTCCCCTGATCATCTACAATTTTGCTGACCAAATGAGGCTGCATACGCTTGCCCTTTGTTGCCAGCACAGTTGTATACTGGGCTAACTGCATGGCTGTATATTTTCCCTGCTGACCAAAGGATGCCTGCACCAATCGTGTCAGCGCACTTTCATGCTTGCTCGTATACTCAAGTCTCCCCGCCCATTCACCCGGCAGATCTACTTCTGTCGGTACGCCTAATCCAAATTCCTTCATATACTTGTCCCATACGTCAATTCCCTGATGCACCCCTGCATTACTTCCGTATTTGTCATACATTGGCTTGCCGATCATATCTACCATAAACGTATTCGACGAGACCTCAATTGCCCTGCTAGGTGTCAAAGAACCATACACATGTCCGCTAGAATTCCCAACCCGGCTGGAGCGATTTTTGCCGTAGTACGCACTTCCCGTATCCAGATAAGTTTGTCCGGGAGAAAACAGGTTTTCCTTCAACCCGATCAGCACGGTTAGCGGTTTAATGGTTGAACCCAGAAGCACCGAAGATTCTGGATGTGGACCCGCTTTTCCGCTAGGCACGGATTTAATTGTTCCATTTCCCATTTTATGCTGAATTTCATCATATACCGAAGGCGAGGTACTTCCACTTTTCCATACATTAGAGTCATAATCCGGCATACTGGCCATTGCCACGATATTTCCGGTCTCTACCTCCATCGCTACAGCGAAGCCAGTGGTAGCGTCTTGATGAAGCTTCCCCGATACGGCATGAGTATGAAGCCAGCGAAGCTGATCCATAATGGCCTGTTCGGTTTTCTGCTGAATTTCCTTGTTGAGGGTGGAATATAAATGATGTCCTTTTTCAGGAGGAGTAATGGATTCAATGCCCTCCGGCATGCTGCGAGGATTGACCTCTACCGTTTTATATCCGTTTTTTCCTCTCAACTCGTCCTGGTATTGCAGCTCCAGGCCATCATATCCAACCGTTTCACTTTCCAGGTAAACCTGTTCTGGTCTTAGAACCTCCGAATTAGCTTGGTACAGCTCTTTATATTTGGTTCGGTTCGCACGGGCTCCTTTGAACTTGTACATATATCCAATCGTTTGTACCGCCACCCGATCCGGGTCATAATGGCGTACACTTTCTTCTACAACCTCTACACCAGGAAACTCTGTCCGATGCTCCAGAAAATAAGCGATTTCCTCCCGACTCAGGTCGGATTTGACCAAACGTGGGGTAAATCCCCTATATTGATTATAGTCCGGGTCCAGTCTCTTTTTTATTTCCTCTGCATTAAGCTGCTCTCCTTCGGTACGACCCAGTTCGTTTAATTTGGCAGCAAGCTTGGCAGCAAATGCATTGAGCTCAGGGAGCAGCTTTTCCCCCGGCTTGCGATCTTTCTCCGTACGTTTGCTATAATCCTTAGATAAAGTTACATACAAGGACTGTACTGAAGTCGAATACGCCAGCTTAACCGTACCTGTGGAGTCATAAATCGTGCCGCGACTCGGGGCTAACGGGACATTTTTCGTATTTACAGATTGCTGCTGGCCCTTCAGCTCCTCCGATTGTACAAACTGCAATACAGCTAGTCTGGTAATGATCAGGGCAAACAGCACAAAAGCACTAAAAAACAGTAGGTTGGTTCGTAAAACCGTCTGTTTTTTTCGTGACTCTTTATCCTCTTCATGATTTTTCTTTTTGAATGAAAACTTTTTATCCAAACTTCTTCTGTCCATATTAGCTGGTCATTACTCCTTCCAAAGGGTTTCATATTCCTGATCCTACCATATCGAAAGCAATAAACGATGAATTCCCAGATGACAATTTTGTAAGAAAACGTAGAAAAAACATAAAAAAGCTTCCCTCAGCCCAAAGGCTAAGGGAAGCTTTCATGAAATGTCATCGTATAAAAGGATTATGGCTGTTTGATTGCGTTAGAATCAGTTGCTGTTTCAACCTTTTTCTTAGGTACCCCGTCCAGACCGTACACTTCATCGTAAGCATCAAAGATTTTGCGTGCCACAGGCCCAGCACTCCAAGCTCCGAAGCCTCCTTCAGGAATGACAACGGCTACAGCCAGCTTGGGATTCTGGCGTGGTGCAAAGGCGATAAATACCCCGTTATCTTTTAGTTCTCTGCCCACACTTTGCTGCGATGTCCCCGTTTTGCGAGCAAAGTCATAAGGGAAGCCTTTAAATGCGCTGACATCTGTTGCCATCCCGCGTATGACCTCATTCCAGTATGCATCCGGGAATTTCACTTCATTTAGCACCTTCGGCTTAAACGTTTGAACTACATTACCGTTGGTATCTTTAATTTGGCTGACCAAATGTGGCTCCATCCGTTTGCCCTTGGTAGCAATCATCGTTGTGTACTGGGCAAGTTGCATAGGTGTATATTTACCTTGTTGACCAAAGGAAGCATATGCCAGTTTGGAGAGGGCTGATTCGTCTTTTTTCGTATATTCTAAAAGCCCCTTGAACTCACCGGGCAAGTCTACTCCAGTAGAAACACCTAATCCAAACTCCTTCATATAACGATCCCATACGTTAACGCCCTGGTCTTCTGTAGCATTATTTCTGTATTTATTATATAAGCGCTTGCCAACCATATCGACCATGAAAGCATTAGAGGAATGACGTATAGCGGTAGCCGGGTCCATTGAACCGTACACATGACCAGATGAGTTCCGCACCCGTGCAGAGTTGTTACGTCCGAAATAGGCTGCTCCTGTGTCTTGATAATACGTATTTGTTGTAAACAGTCCTTCTTCCAATCCAATAAGAACAGACAGCGGTTTAATAGTTGATCCGAGAAGCACAGTAGAATCTGGGTGCTGTCCAGATTGGCCTGAGCCAACATTCTTAATTGTAGCGTTTTGATACACATGTTTTATTTCTTCATATTTGTCTTTTGAAATCGTACCCGTTTGCCAATAATTCGCATCATAATCCGGCATACTAGCCATCGCCACCACATTTCCTGTATCCACTTCCATAGCCACAGCAAAGCCTGTTTTAGCATAAGGATGAGTCCTGCCAGATACAGCGTGTGTATGAAGCCATCTCAATTGATCCATAATAGCATTTTCAGTCTTCACCTGAATTTCTTTGTTAATCGTGGAATAGACATTATCCCCTTTTTGCGGAGGTGTAACAGAATCTACGCCTTCCGGCATATTCCGTGGATCAATTGGAACTGTTTTATATCCGTTTTTCCCTCGTAACTGTTCCTGATATTGAAATTCCAGTCCATCAAAGCCAACAGATTCGTTATCCATATAAATGAGACCCGGATCATTTTCAGCTGACATGGATTTTTGGATATTCTTATATTTAGTCAACGTTTCACGCGCACTTTTATAGCTTTTAATGTAGCCAACCGTTTGAACAGCTACTGTATCAGGATCGTAATGACGTACCGTTTCTTCAACGACATCTACGCCTGGAAACTCACTTTTATGCTGCATAAAATAGGCAACTTCATCTTTGTTAAGATTCGTTTTAATCAAACGCGGCGTAAAACCGCTAAATCGCTGATAGTTTCGGTCCATAGCATCCATAATTTGTTCTGCCGTCATTTTCGGCTCATCTTTATTACCATATTGAGCAAACCGATTTGCCAGCTTTTGTGTCATCTTTTCCAACTCAGGCAACAGCTTTTTATCTGGATTACGCTTTTCTTCCAGGCTGTCACTATAATTCTTGGAGAGCGTAATATACAGCGATTGTACAGGTGTAGAATACGCCAGTCTGTTCTGCCCGGTGGAATCGTAAATCGTTCCGCGAATCGGCGTAAGCGGTACATTTTTGGTAACATTACTGGCCTCCTGCTGCTTAAGCTGAGGTCCATCTACAAATTGAAGTATCGCCAGTCTTACAATAATGACCGTAAATATAATGAACGAGCTGAAAAAGAACAGATTGATCCGAAAGCTAAATCTTTTCCGATCAGACGTCTCGTTGTCTTTTCCCTGCTCGTTGTCTATCTTTCTCATGTGCCCTTTTCCACTCCTTATTAAATCACTTTATCCTTGATATGTGTTTGGGCAAAACCAGGCGGATTAAACCAGTCCCCACTTTGCGCCCAGGTCGGGTCTAGCGGTACCCACTGATTCTGTCCGCTCAAATATACCTCATTCCAGGCATGGGACCCGTATCCTCCCTGTCCGTTGTATCCAAGGCCTGTTACAACCTTGACCTGTAGCCCCTGCGAACGAGCCATCATCGCATACAGGCGGGCATAATCAATGCACACTCCTTTACGTGTATCAAACGTATCTCTAGGAGTCTGTTCATGCCAGTCACCACGTTGCTCATAGGCTTCCACCTTACTGTAATCATAGCTAATACGGGTGCCTACCCATTCATACAACGCTCTGGCTTTTTGCTCATCACCGCTCATCCCTTGCGTAATCTTGGCTGACGCCTGACCGATATCGTTCGGAATTTCCCGGTCAATCATTTCGTATTTACGCTGCAGGATACCGTTTAATTCCTTGGTAACGGCCTGCGTAAATACGGGCAATTTATCCTTAATCAGTGTACCGGACAACGGCTCAATGACAGATTGCGCTCCCTGCTTATAAATCGGTGAAGCTTGGACGTAGCTGCTAAACCCGCTGTCTGGATACAGACTTACGCCGATGAATAGCAGGGCTATAACCATGATAGCGCGTGCTCCACCAATAAGAGTACCTATTCCAGCCCCTGCCACCCTGCTGAAAAAGCCTGATTTTTTTTCATGCTCATGGAAAGAAGAATCTGACTTGCCACCTACCATCAACACATAAATTGCACGTAGTACAAATTGGGCGATCGCATAACTGAGCATGAACAATACGGCGAACCGCAGCAGCGGAAACCCCTCTAACCCTGCCACCAACGTATAATAAAATTGCTCAATCCCACTTAGTTCTCGCTGAGGCAAATGTTCCATGTAAGCCGCCAGCCATTGTTGTACCTTCGGTGAAAGCCACATGGCAAATCCGAGCGAGCACAAAATACCCGCCACAGTCAGTATGCCATCTACAATAAGACTGAACAGCGCCCCTACAGATCTGGAAGCTCCTCGTCTCCAGCCCTGAATCAACGACAGCAGTACAATGACAATCAAAAACACCGTCACGCCATTCCAATGAAGAATAGGCTCCAGCCAGGATGGTTTCATTGTGTTCCTCCTGTCTCTACGGCGACTGTGGCGACTGTGTTACAGCCGAGCCTTTCGCACCTTCGATATATTTCTTGACGGTATCGCCCATACTCCACTCGCCCAGCGACATCCCCTGAAACCATACCTTGACCTTGTCACCATCAAATGGACCTTTCACTTCCAAGTTGGAGCTGGTTACCGAAAACGTACCATCCGCGTTGGATGTGTATTGGGCATCCCGTCCCTCTTTGATCATCATGTTCAAAGCCTCGCTCTGAACCTTGTTAATCGCATCATCCTTTGCCTGAGTAACGACCTTGCCGACCTGTTCAAAGGAAATGCCACTGTAGATAAGCAAGCCTGCAATGACGACAATGACAATCAGCCATTTTACGAGAGTTCTTACAATCTTCAATATGACTAACAGTAGGACAAGCCCAATTAATATATACATCCAGTTATCCTGAACGATCTGCCAATTATGTTCCAAAAACTCTGTCCAGACGCCCTTATCCATTTCGCTACACTCCCGTTTTCAACTACATCATTTAAATCACAAAATTGTCTCTGTAATTATACATGATTACGTGATGCCCTGTCAGCTTAGCTCTTGTACATACCTTGTTATTCAATTCTTGTCCATACAAAGTGGTCTATGTTCGTCCACTCCAGCGTACAACTTAGGAAGGGCCAATACGTCGTGCCACATGAAAGTTTACATTAGGGAAGGGGGTCATCCCATGAAAACAGCCCTCTGGCTGTATCTCTTTTTATTCATTGCTTTTTTCGATCTGCATGCACAATATCCTATTTTGACACCATTCGCTATCTCCCTGGGTGCGGCACCTACTTTTATTGGCTGGATGATGGGGATTTACTCTCTAACTCATCTGCCTGGTAATTTGATGGCCGGCCCCAAGGTCGACAAACACGGTAGCCGCCGATATATTATGTTCAGCCTAACAGCCGCAGGCATCATTCTTGTCATTCAATCATACATCCACACACCGTGGGAATTACTTTTTCTTCGGGCAATTAGCGGTTTTGTGTTGGCCTTTTTATCTCCGGCCTGTCTAGCCATGTTGGCACAGCTATCCGATCATCCAGTTACGCAGGGCAAATATATGTCGGGACATGGTGTCGTTCATACGTTGGCCTCTGTCCTGTCTCCAGCCGCCGGCGCTTTTATCGTAGCCAGTTTCGGCTTTAGTGAGACGTTTAGTTCCCTTGGCATCATTCTCGTAGTCACGGGGCTTATGGCTTATTTCACCTTGCCCAAAACAGCACCCGCTCCACAGGCCCAATTATCTGATGGTCATGCGACACCTGCTCCGCTATCCGGGGCACAGAAGACGCGCTTACCATTCAATTGGCGTTACCTGCTCCTGCCTTTTGTTTTGGCGTGTGCACAAGGCATTTTATTTTACGAAATTCCATTACGGAATAACGGTTCTGCTTCCATGATGTCCACCGGATTGCTCTTTTCCATCATCAGTTTGGGAGCACTTTGTACGCTCAGCCTGCTGTTTCTGAACAAATATTCACCAATGGTGCGACTACTTTGTGGCATTATTTTGATGTCTCTAAGTTTTTACGCACTCGCCACCACGCCCGAAGCGGCGATTGGTATCATACTTTTTATTTTGGGAACAGCCAAAGGCATCATTTTCCCAGCGCTGGCCTCCCTTTTCATACGAATTGGAGGTGCGCGACTGGGCAAAACCTTTGCACTACAGTCTATTGCAACATCTATCGGCTCCTTTGCCGGACCTGTACTGGCAGGTCAGCTACCCGATCACATTTCTCCTTTTTTTATCGCATTTCTGATTCTGATGGCTGGTCTGCTATTCGTTCCTATTAAGCGATTATCTCCGACGCCGCCACTGTCCGCTTCAGGACCTTATCATTCCTAGCTAGTCTGAGGGCAGTGGTATGCTAATATGCTACCTTTAAAGCCCAAAATGTCGTTTCAGAGGGCAAATGCACAGTACACTATCCCCCTATCCACATAGACTATTTTGACTGAACATTCACTAACAAAGGGAGGTGCAGCCTGTGAGCCACTGTCATCCTGTAAGCCCTTGCCCTGTTTTTGGAACTTCAACTGGCACCATTCTTGTTCTTTATATTTTGCTCGTCATCATTCTCCGTACTTGCTGGATTTAATGTCTGAATTGCCCTAACATGTTGTCCCTTGTACCCATGCCTGCCACTTCTGGCAGGCTGTTTTGTTATTTTTTGCATGAGAACCCTATTTGGAGCTACACTATACACATATTCTTCATTTCCCGGGGAATTTCGAGCATATGTATCATACAAGGGGTGAGCTTAAATGGCGATAACCGTGATTGTTGAAGGGAAAAATGACCGCAGCAAACTTCGCCGATTACTTGACCCGGAGGTCCACATTTTATGCACCTTCGGTACACTCAACTCTATAAAACTGGAATCCCTCCACAAGCGGGCCAAGCACGACGAAATATTTTTATTTATGGACAATGACAGCTCAGGGAAGAAAATAAGAGGTGTGCTTGCAGACTCTTTTCCGGATGCCTGCCATATGTATACCCGCAAAGGATACGCTGGCGTAGAAGGCACTCCAGACGAATATGTGATCGCTCAATTGGAAAAAGCAGGGTTGGAAGAATACATTATATACCCGCCACCTGTTCTTTAGTCTAGAAAATAACAAAAAAGCTGTCCTCAGGCTGCTTTCATGCCTGTTGGACAGCTATATGGTGCACTATAAAATGCCTCTAAAATGACATTAGAACTTATGAACCGTATCGACGATCATCAGCAAGAAGCTGAGTGTCAGATGGTTAATGGAAAAGAAAAATACTTTTTTTGCCCAGGAATCCGTTTCTTCTTCCTTAATCGTAAAACCTTTAAAGGCGTAGAATGCCCACAGCACGGACAGTAACACGGACACGATCATAAAAATCATACCGGCATATCCATAAGCATACATAAGGATGGGTACCGGAATCAGCAATACAATATAAGGAATCATCTGGATCTTGGTCCGATGGATACCTTTTACGACTGGCAACAACGGAAATCCTGCTGCGCGATATTCCTCAACTCTGCGAATAGCAAGTGCCCAAAAGTGAGGCGGCTGCCATAAGAACAGGAGAGCGAATAAGAGCCAAGCGCCCATATCAATACGACCTGAAGCGGCCACATAACCAATCACAGGAGGCATTGCACCAGAAATACCGCCGATGGATGTGCTCCATGTAGACGAACGTTTTAACCAAAGTGTATAAATACCGACATAGACGAACATACCAAGTAATCCCAGTAATCCTGCCTTTACACCAGAGAAGAAGAATAGAACAGCTAACCCGACAACACCCAAAATAATAGCGTATGACAACACCGTTGTAGGGGTCAGACGCCCTGTTGGCAGTGAGCGATTACGTGTACGTTCCATTTTCAAATCCAGCTCACGGTCAAAATAGTTGTTAAAAACACAAGAAGACGCCATAACCAGCATTGTACCTAAAAGTGTAAGAATTAGCTTTATATAATCAACGTCCCATTGCGATGCTAACCAAAAACCACCAAAGGCTGCAACCAGATTGGTACGAAGGATGCCTGGCTTGGTAACTGTAATAAAATCTTTCCAAGTGCCCGCTTTGCCGGGTGGTTTAGATTTTACAGAATAGGTAGCCGCATCCGAAGAAGTCTTATAACTTATATTATCCATTGTGAGTAACTCCCCCTTAGAGATGTATGAATTCGGGAGTAAGTTGAACTCCGATATAAATTTTATCATATACCTACCCCAAAAAGTTTGACAGAAAACGCACAAAACGTTCACAATTCCGATGGCAAATCGCCCCTGCTGATCGTTTACAGTAAATTTGGGTAGTAATAAGTACAGGAAACAATACAAAAGGAGCGACAGATATGGATACAGCCACACACTTTGTCATGGGAATCGGATTGGCCGGGCTGGCCTACACTGATCCTGTCGTCGCCGGAGATCCAAAGTTGGCCGCAGTCGTACTGCTCGCTACAGTCGTAGGGTCACAAGCTCCGGATTTTGACACTTTGCTTCGGTTGAAAAATAATGCAGCCTACATTCGCAATCACCGTGGACTGTCGCATTCAATTCCCTTCTGGTTGATATGGATCTTGTCCATAACAGGACTGATTTGCCTGATCTTCAGAGATGTGCCCCCAGGTCATGTAGCATTATGGGTAACGATTGCTGTCTGCCTGCATGTATTCACTGATTTATTTAATACGTACGGAACACAGGCATTCCGGCCGTTTACAAACAAGTGGATATCTTGGAATATCATCCATATTTTCGATCCCTTTATTTTTGGCACCCATGTTGCTGCGATTATGCTGTGGGTCACCGGATTGATTCCACCCGCTCCCTTGTTTATTACGCTGTACGTTATTATTGGCCTATATTACATTTGGCGAACCTGGAGTCATTTTATAACCAGAAAAGCGGTACGTGATATGGACAATGAGCGTCAGAAGGGTGACATCTATTATATCATTCCCACCGTATCATGGAACCGGTGGCATGTGGTAAAAGCTCATCAGAATGGAAGTTATGACATTGGCGGTTTAAATGGCAAACACTTATTTTGGACGAAACATGCAATTCCATCCACACATCCTGCCGTAGAAGCATCCAAATCCTATCGCGATGTGCAAGCATTTCGCTATTTTTCCTCTTTTGCCGTTGCCGAGGTGGAAGAACTGGAATGGGGCTACATTGTGCGATGGGGAGACGTCAGGTATCGACACCGGAGACAATATCCATTCGTGGCTGTGGTCGCGATGGATAAGCAGTTCGGACTGATCAACAGCTATATTGGATGGCTCAGTGACGAAAAGATGCAAAAACGCCTTTCCCTGCATACGAATTAAAACCTGCCTACAAGCTAACAACAAGCCGTATGAACAACAGACAGCAAGTCTCCCTTCATCTGGAGCTTGCTGTTTTTTTGGCCATACGCGTAATAAATCACATCTCATGAAAGCGCCCTCTTGACGAAGCGGACTTGCGTGATTCACAATGGTGATAAGCCATGCGTAAAAAAATCCGGAGCATGATCGCTCCGGATTTTCTTCATCACAGTTGCTCATAATACAGCTTCCAAGATGGAGTGTTTATGTGTATTACTGCAAACGGCTGCTGCCCGACAAGGATTGTTCTGCTTGTTGGACCAGCTTTTTCGTGATATATCCCCCAAGAGAACCTGTTTCGCGGGAAACAACATTACCGAAGTAACCGTCCTGAGGGATCGTGATGCCAAGTTCTTGAGCTGCCTCATATTTTAATTGTTGTAAAGCGGCGTTGGCCTGCGGTACTTGCAGGTTGTTTGAACGACGTCTGCTCATATTTGAATCTCCTTTCAGTTCTTTGTGAGTGAGGTTCATTGCAAGCTTGCAAGATTATTATGGCTCGCTTACAACTACTTATTCCTGAAATTCAACATTCGAACACTGGAGGTTTTTACCAATGAGCAAAGGTTTATCCCTATGGTTTGCCGTTTCATCCATTGTCCTACTGACCGCGGCCGCAATATCCATCAGTTATTCCGCATGGCTTGCCATTCTACTGGGGCTATTATCTGTCGGCAATATCGGCTGGGGTTTCGTGGTCAAAGCCCGACAACGCCGCTCCTAATCCAATCCTTTAAAAGGCCTAATCCGTTTCGTCTCAATATGCTTTAGCGTACACGTGGCAGAAAGCCCATGCGCTCTTTGACCGCAGACAGCGTGACTTCAGCCGCTTCTTGTGCGCGCTCTGCGGATTGGGCTAAAATACGTCCAATCTCACCGGATTCCCGGATGTCGCGATAGCGTTGCTGAATCGGTTCAAGCATAGCTACAACGGTCTCTGCCAGTTCTTTTTTAAATGTTCCGTACATTTGACCTTCATAGCGATCCTGCACTTCTTGGAGTGACAAACCGGAACACTGGCTGTAGATGCCCATCAGATTACTAATTTCCGGTTTATTGGCCGGATCATATCTAACCTCACTACCGGAATCGGTAGTAGCGCGGCTGATTTTCTTGCGTATGACTTTCGGTTCGTCTAGTAGCGCAATAAAGCTGCCTGCATTCGGATTGCTCTTGCTCATTTTTTTGGATACATCATCCAGGGACATAATTCTCGCCCCTACTTCAGGGATATACGGTTCAGGAACAGTAAAATAATCTCCATAACGGTGATTAAAGCGACCCGCCAAATCGCGTGTCAGCTCCAGATGTTGTTTCTGATCGTCGCCTACCGGGACGAGATCCGCGTTGTAGAGCAAAATGTCAGCTGCCATCAACGATGGATATACGAACAGCCCTGCTCCTACAGAGTCCTTGCCTGCCGCTTTGTCCTTAAACTGAGTCATACGTTCCAACTCGCCCATATTCGTCAGTGTTGTCATCAACCATCCCAACTCAGCGTGCTGAGGAACATGGGATTGTAAAAAGACATTGGATTTCTCCGGGTTAATACCTGCTGCGATAAATAATGCTGCTACCGCCTCCGACTGCTCACGTAATTGAGCCGGTTCCTGCGGTACGGTAATTGCATGAAGGTCTACGACCATAAAGTAACATTGATGATCCTCTTGCAATTTGACAAAGTTTTTCATGGCACCAATGTAATTGCCCAAAGTAAGTTGTCCGCTAGGCTGAATACCTGAAAGTACAGTTTTCATATTCTTCCTCCTCAGTATTTCAAAATTAGAACGCAAAAAGGCCCCGCATCCTCAAGGGACGCGAGACCGTGGTACCACCCTTATTCATTGCCGTCAGCCTATTACTTGTCGGAGCTATGCTCCGTGGCTGCCTGCAATCTTAAAGCTCCGTTAACGGGGAGCAATCGGCCGTCATACTGAGGACAGTAAATTCCTGTTCTGTGCGGCACTCCAAGGTCCATTCAGCAGTGCAGGCTCACCGGTTCCCATCCACCACCGGCTTTCTGAAGAGCTTATGCGAAAGCTTACTTGTCCTCATCATCGCGTTATCCATGTCATTACTTTCTAAACTACATTAATGATAATTCCGCATAATGTTATTGTCAAATGACGATTGTGCCCTACGACCAAAAATCTGTTATCATAATGACACGAAGCTTCAACCGATTATAGTGGACAAAGGAGCATGGATATGAAACAAGTGACCAAAGAACACTGGAACGGTTACGACACGTATGTTTTACATAGTAGTGAACTGGAAGTTACGATGATCCCTCGCCTCGGGAATAATATTATTTCAGTGCGTGATCTGAAGCTCGACCGGGATATCGTACGTCGGCCCGGTGAGGAAGAATTGGCTTTCTATTTACAAAAGCCTTATCATTTTGGCTTGCCCATTTTGATTCCTCCAGGCCGAATTCGCAAGGGACAATTTGAGTTTGACGGTGTTCCTTATCAGTTCGACCGAAATACAGCCAATGACAATCATATACACGGTCTGCATCGTAATCAGTCCTGGCGCTGCAGTGATATTGAAGAGGATGAAGAAGGTTGCAGTGTTACTACCGAGCTTTTAACAGAAAGTGATCCGCACTGGATGGAACAATTCCCCATTCCCTTACGTCTGGAGATGACGTATCGCTTGCAGGGTGCTGTATTAAGTCAAACGCTGCGCGTAACGAATTTGGGCGAAAAAGCAGCCCCATTTGGCTTAGGATATCACACTTGGTTTATGGTGGACGGAGAACCTGAGCGCTGGCGTCTAAAGCTACCTGTGAACGGCGTATATGAGCAGGATGCTGAACAACTACCTACAGGTATCATTACTTCGTTAGATGACTTGGAACAGCTCTCTTCGGGACTTTCTCTGAAAGGAACAAATCTAGACACTCTGCTGCGGGCAACGGAAGGCCCTGCTGAAGCTCTTTTGACTCGTGACGACGGTTATCAAATCCGCTACACAGCAGATGAGCAATATTATAAGTATTGGGTTTTATATACCAAAGGTGAATGCGAACAGTATCTTTGCATTGAGCCTTATACATGTCTGCCTGATGCGCCCAATTCACCTGATCCTGTCGGGGAAGCCGGACTGATCCGTTTGGAGCCTCAGCAATCCATCGATCTCAAAACTCAGATTCATATCATATATCCGTAATTTTCCTCTAGTCACTTTTCTTCCTTCGGCGCATATTTTCATAACTCTGTCGCATACTAACCTCATCACAGCCGAAGGAGGTGACTACACATGAATGAAGCTAATCAAGGCAGAAGCCGTCGCAGTAACAACCTAGTTGTTCCTCAAGCCAACAACGCATTGCAACAATTGAAATATGAAGCTGCACAAGAGCTGGGCATCACCATTCCGGCAGATGGTTACTACGGTGACATGCCATCCCGTGAAGCTGGTTCTCTGGGAGGCTATATCACTAAACGCTTGGTACAGCTGGCCGAACAGCAATTATCAGGTCGTTCAGGTCAATAAGCGTCATTATTCCACATGAGCATTCCGTTCATCGTAATTTACCAAAATGTGTTATAACGGGTATATAACAAAGGCGGTCTTCCCTAGGAAGGCCGCCTTTTCTTTACTTTTTTTAATTGAATTATTCGGAATTAGCCGCTCGGTATGTAGGCTTGTTATAGCGGATCATGAGATTCGCCATGTTGTAGTTGGACTCCAGTGTTGCATCTACCAAAATCGTTCCTTGTCTAATGGCAAAATCGAAAGCAATCTCACTATGAGTCCAGCTACGCTTATGATTTAGCGTTTCTAGAGCCATACGCCGAAAATCCTCCCGATGCTTTGCTGATAACCCCGGTTCTACTGCTGCAAATGTGCCCCCTTTACCTGCAAGTGGGTTATGACGAATCCCAAATTTCCCAACTACATTGTTACGTATTTGTACAAATACGATACCTGACGACAAACCCGCCAGTTCATTATCCAGTTCTTTTAAAACGATATCCATCTGCCTTGCTAACGACAATTGACCTACTTCGTCCATCACAAAAACCCTCCTATATACCTTATCAAGAAATATTTAATAGGTCTTACGGCTCAATTATATGCGAAGATTTTTAACCTTACAATCAAAACCAACATAATTGGGTATTTATAACTATTTTCTAAGTATATCCATCATTTTAAATTTCGCCAACAGGTAATGTTAATTACACTTCGACATTTTGCGACTTTGTTCATCATCTTCTGCAAAAATCACAAAAAAGGCCTCCCTTATGGGAGACCTTTCAAAAGTGTAAATCTGTTATTTTGTCATTTGTAAAAATTGCTCAATATCCTGAACAGTAACTTGCGCAGCATTACGCCAGAAGTCAGCCTGTGTTAAATCGGTACCTAAGTGCTTGGAAGCCAATTCTTCGACTGTCATGCGACCCGTATCACGCAGCAAGGCATCATATTGGTCGGCGAAGCCGTCAGGATTTTCCTTCGCAAAAGCGTAAATTCCTGCACTGAACATATACCCGAATGTGTACGGGAAGTTGTAGAAAGGAGTGTTCGTAATATAGAAATGTAGCTTGGATGCCCAAAAATGAGGATGAGCCTCATCCAGGACACCACTAAACGCTTCACGCTGCGCTTGTTCCATCAGCTCGCTTAATTGTTGTGCTCCCACAACTCCTTTTTTCCGCAGCTCGTAAAAACGGGTTTCAAACAGGAAACGAGCATGAATGTTCATAAAGAAGGCTACACCACGCTGAATTTTATCCTCCAGCAAAGCTACCTTCTCCTGACCTTCGGCAGCTTCCAGCAAAGCATCTGATACAATTAGTTCTGCCAGCGTTGATGCCGTCTCAGCTACGTTCATGGCATAATTTTGATTCAATGGGTGCAATTCATTCATCACATGTTGATGATAACCGTGTCCGAGCTCATGGGCCAGTGTCGAAACGTTGGATGGTGATCCGGCATAGGTCATAAAAATACGGGTCTCTTTGCTCAGACGCAGAGATGTACAGAAACCACCCGGACGTTTGCCTGGACGATCCTCTGCTTCGATCCAGCTTTTCTCAAAAGCCATTTGGGCAAAGTCAGCCATTCTCGAGCTAAATTTACCGAATTGCTCAACAATCGTTACAGCAGCATCGTCGTAAGGGATTTTAGTAGTTGACGTCCCCAGCGGAGCTTCAATGTCATGCCAGGATAGCTTCTCTAAGCCCAGCAGCTTTGCTTTCCGCTCCAAGTATTTGACTACAATAGGCTTTGTTTCATTAATAACCTGCCACATCGTATCTAGCGTTTGTGCAGACATACGGCTGATTTCCAACGGTTCCTTAAGCACATCTGTCCAGCCTCGTTTTTCATATAGCTTCAGACGAAAGCCTGCCAAATGATTCAATGTATCCGCGCAATAGTCCTCTACCTGAGTCCATGCCTCTTCCCAACGTGCAAACACGTCTTTACGTACGCTGCGATCTGCTTCATCCAGCTTATTAGCAGCCTGACCTACAGACAAGTTTACGATCTCGCCATTTTCCGGCACGGGGATCGTCATATTTTTGACAATAGTATCATAAAAGTCGCCCCAGCCATGGTAGCCATCCACTGCGAGATCCAATGCAAGGCTTTCCAGCTCAGGAGCCATTTTTTCACGTGCTTCGTTCCGATATTCAGTCAGGACAAAAGAAATCGGCTGGATAGCTTCGCGCTCCATCCATTTCTGCCAAATGTCTTCACTGGTTTGTGCCAGCAAGTTCTGGAAAGAGACTAAAGCACTTTTCCCTTGGGCATACAGCGTGTTGACACGCGCCCCCAATTGAACAGCCAGCTTGTCGTGCTGGTTTTGAGCAGTTAGACAAGAGACAAAGGAACCCGCCTGCGACGCACCATTAAACAGCTCCTGTATGCTATTCAGTACACTATCCAGACGCTCGGTATCCAATACCGTTTGTGGTACTTTGGCTGCTTTAAGCTGGGATTGCAGCTGTTGAACCTTGCTCTCCATTTCTTCCAAAAATGCATGAAATGAGGCAGAGGAAGATCCTCCGCTAAAAATAGATTCCAGATCCCATGTTTGCTTTAACGGCGTTTTCATAATAGTTCCACCTTTCTTTTTTGGCGAATTCATGTGGTTTCATATACAATAAAGCTACATCGTGATAGTAAATCACTACAATTGGGAGGAAAACAGGATGAGACCCTTACAAATTTCGCCGGAAACGGCTGTGAAATTATCCGAAAAGCTCGGCATTCCGCTGGAACACCTTATGCATACACCCCAGCACATTTTGATGCAAAAGCTGGCCGAACTGGCTAAAGAAGAAACCGCTGACCCGAACGGCGGAGAATCGAACAAATCATGATCCCTTTTCATAAAACCTGGCCTTATGACATCGTCATGGGAGACGTTTATGTACAGTCTTGTCCGTTTTGCGACCATGATAATGTTTTGCTGCCCCTGAAGCCAAAAGAACTTAAGCTCATACACGAAGGTATGAAAAAGTTGCTTGTGTTTCCATGCTGCCATAACAAGGTTACTTTGGTGGATTGTGATGACGATTATTTGCTGTCAGATACCACATTGCGTCATCATTAATTCATGAGGCAGTTGTAAGATAACCCGTTTTACAAACAAGGTGTGAACCATGAGCCTAAATCGGCCATAGTGCACACCTTTATTTCTTCAAGAGGAGCTAGCGTCCTGCATTTCCTCCGGCAGTTGGAAATTTTTAGCCAACATTTGTTCTCGCAGTACAGACCACTGTTCACGGGAAGCCCGGATCATGGCTGCATCCATAATCTTTTTGTCATTAATGACACGCGAAAACCAACGTACCGCTTCGTGAAAGTTGCCTGTACGTCGATGCAGTTCACCAATCAGATAAAGCAGTTTGGCATTATTCGCCCCGACACCCTCCAGCTCATAGACCCGAACATACGAATCCAGACTAAATTTGAGAAAGCGAAGCTCCTGCTCCTCATTTCCCTGGTATCTGTACATCCATGCGATATGCTGTAATAGACTGGCTACTACGCGTTCCTTTTCTCCGATGACCTGGGCACAGAGTAAACCCAGTTTATACGTTTCTAATGCCTCTTCCCAGCTACGATGCCCGCCATATTCGCGAGACTGCCAGCGGTTACCGATTTTATCCTTAAATATCTTGGTTTGCTGATCGCTTAACTGAACGGTAGAGTGCTCTGTCGAGGTAAATCCACAATGAGGACAGACCCTTACGACATAAAAATCCGGATTTTCATTCTTATAATAAGCACAAAAATCTGAATCCGTACGAATGGCCTTCTTTAGGCTTGGTCTGACACGGGATGTCTGAAATTCTTCTTCGCAATGTGGGCAAGCGATTTTGATCTGATATAACGGTTCAAGTTCCAATGTTTTTACAACCCTCTCCAAAATTCGGCAATCCCCGAAAGCTTACGGGGTATTTACAAAATGATGCGCAGGACCAGACAAACGGTTAAGTATGATTGAACGAAGCGGCTCCTCAATGCCCGTATCCGTTAACGCACCTGCCATACAAGACAACCATGCCTCTGCTCGCTCCTCCGTTACGGGAAACTTCATATGTCTGGCACGTAACATCGGATGACCATATGCATCAGAAAAAAGGGACGGTCCTCCAAAAAACTGGCTCAGGAACATAAACTGCTTTTCCTTTACCGGTTCCATGTCTTTAGGAAACAGGGGACTTAACAACGGATCTTTATAAACTCTCGGGTAGAAGGCCTCAATAATAGCACGAACACCTTCCGCACCCCCAAGGTTGTCATAAATGCTCAGGCTAGGATTCACTTTTCCTCCAACTTTCTGTGCTATGGTAATAAATATACACCCGTATTATATCAAAAAACAAAAAATGACGCTAAAAATAAGCGTCATTTTATCAATTTAACATATGAAGAGGGTGTGCTTCATTGCACACAGCTTCGTCATTCTATAAACACAACTAATAACTCCGCCAATCCTCTTCACCGGGATGGACGAGAGAGGCACGAATAACATACACAAAAGCACATACGAACAGACCGGCAACGATACTCATCCTGATCACTCCATCCTTAAGGTTATGGATCGTTGTTCTCCTATTTTAACATACTATTCACAAAAATACAGCAATAAATGTAACCGTTTTCTTTGATTTTTTTGTACTCTTTGTCCATCCCCGACATAGGTATATTAGTACAACTCCAAAGGAGGGGCCTCCATGTCGCTGTACCGCCGTTACTCGCTTCCTCTGCTCATTCTTACACTGCTTTTCCTATTTATGCTTATGGCTGTATACCCGCAATCTTCTCTGAATGCCGGGCTTCGGGGGCTTGCCATCTGGTGGGACGTGCTGTTTCCGTCTTTATTCCCGTTTTTCGTTATTTCCGAGCTTCTCCTCGGTTTCGGAATTGTTCATTTCATAGGTGCGCTGTTGGATCCGCTGATGCAGCCTCTATTCCGTGTACCTGGCTGTGGGGGTTTTGTCGCTGCGGTCAGCTGTGCATCTGGTTACCCGATTGGAGCTAAACTAACAGCCAAGCTGTGGGAGCAAAAATGGATCACACGCATTGAAGGAGAGCGTTTGGTCGCGTTTACCACTTCCTCTGATCCGATATTTTTGATCGGTGCGGTTTCCGTTGGCTTCTTCCATCAACCAGAAATTGCACTCGTACTGGGCGCGGCCCATTATGGTGGCGTGCTCATCATCGGGCTGCTTATGCGCTTCCACGGTTCCCGCTCAGGGGAAACAGATACTCGCAGCGACCGTCCTCAACCTACTCAAAAAGCCTGGTCGAAGTCCACGAATACAAAAGCAGCAGGTCGCAATGGACAGCCTGGCCCCCTACGCCAAGCATTATATGCCATGCATACAGCTCGTTTGGAAGATGGTCGCCCATTGGGTGAGTTACTTCGTCAGGCGATTACTTCCTCCCTGCGCCTTATTATTGTCGTAGGAGGGCTTGTTGTATTCTTCTGCGTCATTTTAGAAGCTTTGACGAACTCCGGTTTAATGAGCGGGCTTCATCTACTTACGGCAAGCCTATTGACTGCATGTGGTCTTCCTCCTACGTTAACGGAGTCCATTGTGGGTGGTATTTTCGAAGTCACTTTAGGAGCGCAAGCCGCAGGGGAAGCCACGGCAGCGGCGTTACCATTCAAGGTAGCCGCAGCCGCCTTTGTTCTCTCCTGGGGCGGGCTGTCGGTTCATGCGCAGGTTGCAAGTATTTTAAATATGACGGATCTTCGTTATTTGCCATTTTTGTTGGCCCGGGCTGCGCATGGCTTCATCTCGGCATTGCTCGCTCTCGTGTTATGGCGGCCTCTGATGGGCCAGGGAAGCTCTCCCGTCTTTTCTCCAATATACGACATCGTATGGTCTCCTGGCTTCTCGTCCGCCATGCTGTTGCAAAGTCTGCTAGTTCTTGCCTTTATACTGGCTGGAATGCTTAGTCTCTCATGGTTGAGTGTGGGTACAAGTCGCTTATACGTACGTTTGAGAAGAACACACAGGCAATGAACGATTGTGTTCTTGCTCATAATTGATTATGATCGATATATACCCATGACAAAGGAGCTTTTCATCTTGAGATATTATGTTCTGGATCGCGGGGATCAGCACTCCATGGACTTGAGTCAGCAATTTCACCGTCTTGCCCAAGAAAAGAATTTCAAGCTGGATGCCGAATCGCCGGAAATCGTCGTGTCTATTGGAGGCGATGGTACGATGCTTCATGCGTTTCATACCTTCATCGACCGCATTCCGGATATTGCCTTTGTTGGTGTACATACCGGTCATCTGGGCTTTTATGCTGATTGGCGTGCGGACGAGCTGGAGGAGCTAATCCACCTGATGAGCCAAAGCGGATCTGAGGGACCGCTTAACCCGAGAATCGTTAAGTATCCACTGATTGAGTTGGAAATTCACAAGAAGTCAGGCAATGCTTCTTTTATTGCCTTGAATGAGTTTACGTTAAAAGGGGTAGATGGCACTGTCGTTGCCCAAGTAGATATTAACGATATCACCTTTGAGATGTTTCGCGGTGACGGTATATGTGTTTCTACCCCCTCAGGAACGACCGCCTATAATAAAGCACTTGGCGGAGCTATGGTTCACCCCACCATTGAAGCATTGCAATTGACTGAGATCGCTTCCATTAATAACCGCGTCTATCGGACACTGGGATCGCCATTGCTACTGCCCAAACACCATCATTGTGATATTTTTTCACGGAAAGATCAGCGTCTTTTATTGACAGTAGATCACCTGAACTTTCCTGTCGATGACTTAATCTCTGTTCGATGTCAGGTCGCAAGTCAGAAGATCAGCTTCGCTCGTTACCGTCCTTTCCCATTTTGGGATCGAGTACGCAACGCTTTTCTTAATTAGAACCTATAAAAGAGCCGACTCTGGCTCTTTTTTTACAAACAAAACGGTTCCTGAAAATTCAGGAACCGTTTTGTTGTGGAGCTGTAAATGTTTTATTCTTTTTACTACCCTCAGCTCTTTCGGCTTTAGCAGCTGGCTGGGTCTGACGCTGGCCCTCAGGCTCACGAGAGACACGAACTTGCCGTCCCTCCCGATTTTCCTTTGATTGGCGCTCATAGCGTGGTCCACGCGATTCCTTTTTATCGAAACTTCCCTGCTGATTGCGCTGTCTACGTGGTTCACGGGTTTGCTGCCCTTCACCCGGATTCCGTCCATCTTTTGCTTCACGTCTTTCTCTGGATGGACGACTTTCGCGAGCTTCACGTGGCTGTCGTTCACGTACTTCCTGGGCATCCTTCGGTTCCCGACGTTGCAACTCACGTGGTTCTCGGGATTCTCGAGGCTGCTCCACTCGCGATTCCTCTGTAGCTGAGGAGTCCTGCTGTGGTTGCGGCCACTCCTGTTCTCCAGCTGTATGTTGCAATACTTCTTGCTGCTCTTCGGGTTCTAACGTTCCCGCTTGTTCCCTTTGAGCATCTACCAACTGCTGAATATCTGGAGCAATGATTTCATCATTGACGCCGTTTTTATTAACCACTTCACGGCTTTTTTGCAACACAAAATAGGCACAGCCAAAATTGCAGTATTCATTAATGTAATCGTCCAGTACCACTATAGATGTATCCTTATTTGCTTTGGGATGACCGTCTCGATAAAAGCCCTTCAGACGTAGCTGATTGTAACCCCAATCACCAATAATGTAATCATAGCGATCCAGCACTTCACTATACCGATCACGAAACGCTTCGGGATTCCACCCGTTCTTGTGATCCTGCAACAATTCATAGTTTTTACCACCGATTTGAAACAAGCTATTCTGACCGCCTTTCCCGGATCAAGCCTGCGAAAGGGCGCCTTCTTCCTTATGCTGAGCGGCTGACTTCACCTGCTCATGCGCTTGGTAGGAGCTGCGGACCAACGGTCCAGATTCAACGTGGCTGAATCCCCGCTGTAATCCCTCTTCCTTTAACTTCGCAAAATCTTCCGGTGGATAATATTTTTGCACATATAAATGTTTCTCGGACGGCTGCAAATATTGACCAATTGTCAGAATGTCACAATCGACTTTACGCAGATCATCCATGGCTTGTAAGATCTCGTCCCACTCTTCTCCGACACCTAGCATGATGCTTGATTTCGTTGGAATAGCCGGATTTAATTGCTTCGCATGTTGAAGCAGCTCCAGAGAGCGACGGTATTTCGCTTTAGCCCGAACCTTGTCGGACATACGCTCCACCGTTTCAATATTATGATTCAGAATATCTGGTTTGGCATCCATGACGATTCGCAGCGATTCAATATCGCCCATAAAATCGGGAATCAATACTTCTACACTGCAAAGAGGTAATCGGCGGCGAATCGCACGAACCGTTTCTGCAAATATAGTAGCGCCCCCATCTTTCAAATCGTCGCGAGCCACACTGGTAACGACACAGTGCTTCAAATTCATGTTTTCAGCCGCTTCCGCGACGCGTTCAGGCTCCTGCAAGTCCAGTTCCGTAGGCATTCCCGTATTTACTGCGCAAAAACGACACGCACGCGTACAAATATCACCCAAAATCATAAATGTAGCTGTCCTATTGGCCCAGCATTCATATATATTAGGGCATCGTGCCTCCTCACATACGGTATGTAATGTCTTGGAACGCATCATGCTCTTGATTTCCTGATAGTTATCGCCTGTTGTAAGTTTAATACGAATCCAGTCGGGCTTAGCTTCCTTTACTTTTCTAGACAATGGCATAGACCTTCTTTCTGATAAGCTTAAGCTGTCATTGCCATACATTATAACATGAAAGCCATGGAAAAACCTCCATTCATTGTTCCCTTTTTGATATGACATTGATGCCGGAAAAAGTAAACTCTTTACATGGATAAAAGCGGCGGATATGGCTCAATCTAAACAAAAGCGCCCTATTCACGCTATTGTATACGGGCCTAGAATTTATTGGGCGATCAAGCCCTTCTATAGGAGGTCGGTTCACGTGCCTTACCCTACGCGGACAGCCCGAGCTGTTCGTTTGTTATCGCTGCTGTTATGTGCTACTACACTGACAACGGCCTGTCCGCTTCCTGCCCATGCCTTTGCCAATCACTTACAGTCCTCGTCCGCCAGAAGCAGCCTGACCGCAAATGTAGATGCTTCACATGCTCAGTCTTCGTCGTATACGTCCAGACTGGCTTTATATCATTCCATCGAAGCCCTGACTGGAGTTCCTTGGTACAGACTGGCCGCCATCGACCAGTATGAACGCACACTTACGGTGGCCCATCCCAAGGATCGGAAGCATGCGGAACGAATCATAGGTATTTTCATCACGGGACCAGTCTGGTCCGGCATGATGAACCCTGATTCGGAGGATCAAAATCCGCGTTCCATTGAACTATTTTCCGGGCTGGGACAAGACGGTTCGGGTGATGGAATCGCTGACCGTAATAATGACAAGGATCTGCTGTTCAGCATCGCATCTTATCTCGGAAAGTATGGAAACAACGAGGATGAATTTGGTATTGCCGTTTGGGAATATTACCATAACAGCCGCGCAGTTCAAAGAGTTCAGCAGTTTGCTAAGCTGTATCGAACGTATGGCAAGCTGGATCTGGTCAGTCAAGCTTTCCCCCTTCCTTTAGGCAGCATTTATAGCTACCGCAGCACATGGGGAAGCCGTCGCAGCTGGGGCGGCTACCGGATACATGAAGGAACTGATCTGTTTGCTGGCTATGGAGTTCCAGTTCGCAGTACCTGCTACGGTGTAGTTGAAATGAAGGGCTGGAATCCCTTCGGCGGATGGCGAATCGGAATCCGAGATCTCAACAACCGCTATCACTACTATGCGCATCTTTCCGGCTTTGACAAAACCGTTCACAACGGAGACATCGTTACACCCGGCCAGACGGTTGGCTGGGTCGGAAGCTCGGGCTATGGAAAACCCGGTACCCAAGGCAAGTTTCCACCGCATCTGCACTATGGTATATATCGGGACAATGGTTGGGCAGATTGGTCCTTTGACCCGTATCCGTTATTAAGACAGTGGGAGCAGTCCGAACGCAAAGCGCTCAAAACAGGAAAAACAAAAGGGACCTCCTCATAGGGGCCCTTTTGTTTTTCCTAGGCAGCTCACGTCAGTCCCCTCCGCTCTATGGCGTTGGGGACTGGCTAGAGGTGTTTTGGTTTTCCTGTGCCTCTGGAACACTTTCTATGCTGGGATCTATAGCGCCGCTACTCTCTATGGAATGGGGAGGCAACGCCAACTGCGGAGCGGCTGCACCATTTTTACCCACTGGTTTACCCTGATTGTCATAGTAGTACATCGGAACGTTGCCTACCACCAGCAAATAAGAAACCGGAATTTCCGTCTCCACAATCTGAGGTTGCATCTCAAACGGTATAACCACGGACACTTCCGTCGTAATCCGAATGTACACTTCCACCAAGATCATGTTTATGCCCGCATCCTGTTGACGGGTATTTAAATCCACTTTGATTGCTCCATGCGGCTCCACCTTTAGGGGGACCGTTGGTCCATAAGCTGCCAACAGTGGACTGCCCAATGCCTGACCAATCGGAACACTCTCATCAAAATGGCTCATGCTGTCCATCGTTGCTTTGACTGCTTTGAGCGTGTCTGACGTAATTCTCATATGCTCCGCATAATTCAGGACAAAACCGGAGGTTCTTCCTTGTGCATCCGTTCTCCATTCGATCAGATTATCAGCCGTCTTCCCCTGCTCTACCTGTGCTGTAATTGCTGAATTAATAGCCTCCGTCGCCATTTGTTTAACCCGCACTTTTGCCAGGTGCATCATGGGCGGCTTCAAATGCTGCTCCACATAAGCAGCCATCTGTATGATCCCTACCAGCAGCGCCAGTGCCACAATAAAAAAAAACCTACGTCTGCCGCGTCGCCTTCTGTTGGGTGCGCTGTGCCATTGCGGTCTTCTCATCATCCGATCCCCCCGCAGCGTTGAACTTACCCTACAAGGATATGCGAGTTGTACACGAAAAAGAAGCCGCCCGTCCGGCAGCTTCTCTAGATGGAACAAATATATAATTGCAAATATAAGGTGCACTCATTATTTGAAAATATGGTCAATCTTTTCGATATCAGCCTGACTCAATTGGACATTTAGCGTTTTCAGATTCGCCAGTACCTGCTCCGGCCCCTTCGCCCCTGGAATGAGGGCATCAATCGAATCACGGGTCAAATACCATGCGAGCACAACATGAGCAACCTCTGCATTCAACGCATTGGCAATCTCCCGTACCTGCTCCACTTTGTCCAAATTACGAGCAAATGCATCACCCTGAAACAATGGATTTTTCGCTCTGATGTCCGAGAAGGTCATGTCTTTCGTATACTTACCCCCCAGCAATCCCGAAGCTAGCGGGAAATAAGGCACAAACGAAATACCATTTCCCTTGGTATAAGGCAGCAGATCCTTCTCAGCTTCCCGTTGAAACAAATTATATTGGGATTGAAGCACATCTACATAACCGTCACTATTCGCATCCTTAAGTTGTTCAATGGAAAAGTTAGATACACCAATGGCCTTGATTTTGCCTTCGTCCTTGAGCTTCTTCAGTTCTCCGACTGCTTCTGCCTTCGGTGTAGCTTCGTCCGGGAAATGGATATAAAACAGATCGATATAATCGGTCTGCAATCTTTTCAGACTGGATTCGACGGATTCACGCAAAAAAGCAGGCGAGTTGTCAAAAACGACCTCTCCGTTTACGAATTTGTGTGCACCCTTCGTGGCAATAACAGCTTTATCACGCTGACCACGCTCTTTCAATACCTCACCAATCAACCGTTCCGAGTGCTCAGGTCCATAAATAAAAGCCGTATCCAGAAAATTGATGCCGTTATCCAAAGCTGTGCGAACGACTTCTTTGCCCGTTTCATCATTCAAATCGGAAAAGAGATTATGTCCTCCCACTTTATTTGCACCCAAACCGATTGGTTTTACATATAAATCTGTTTTACCAAGACGCACTTGCTCTGCCAATTCACGTCATCTCCTTTTCGAAAGTTACTTCCATTTTATTATTAGATTCCAAAAAAAGCAAAGTGCATACCTGGCAGTTGTCCTCATCCTTTAATCCCCGTCAAGGCAATCCCTTCCATAAAATACTTCTGTCCTATGGCAAACAGAATAATAGCAGGCAAGACTACAATTAAAGATGCGGCCATCAAAACGCCCCATTGAGCCGAATATATTCCCTGAAACTGCTGTAGCCCAATCGCCAACGTAAATTTGCTCTCATCATTAAGGTAAACCAGCGGTCCCATAAAATCATTCCATGTGTTCAAAAATGTAAACAATCCAATGACCAAAATCGCTGACCTCGACAAAGGCAAAATAATACGGGTAAAAATCGTAAAATGATTGCCTCCATCCACAAATACAGCTTCATCCAGTTCTCGCGGTAGAGTCATGTAAAATTGTCTTAGCAAAAAAATATTAAAAACGCCGCCACCAAAAAACGAAGGTAATACCAATGGAACGTACGAATTAACCATGCCTAATGCCTGCCAACCAATAAATGACGGAATCAGTGTGACTGCAAACGGCAGCATCATGCTGCTTAATAATAGAGCAAATACCTTATCTCTTCCCTTCCATCTCATTCGCGCAAAGCTATAGGCAGAAATGGTACTCGACAGAAGTACACCCGCCAAAGTACCCGCAACGACGATAAATGTATTCACAAAATAGCGTCCAAACGATAACTCTTCAAACGGCTGTAAAAAATTCTCGAGTACAAAAGGCTCTGGAATCCATTTCGGCGGGATCAAAAAAATCTGACTTAAATCCATCATGGAGCTTCGCACCAGCCAATAAAAAGGAAACATACAAAACAGGGAGCCCACTATGAGAACTGTGTAGAGTAACACCCTGCTCCCACTCCAACCGTGTTTTTTCATCTTCATGCCCCCCCGCCTTCGTAATACACCCATTTTCGGGCTGTCTTGAACAGAAAGGCAGTGAATACCAAAACGACAATAAAGAGCACCCAAGCAATAGCACAGGCATGACCCATATTCGAAAAGGTAAATGCCTCGCGGAACAAATAAAAGGTATAAAACAAGCTGGAGTTATTGGGTCCGCCCTGAGTCATGACGTAAGGCTGAACAAACACTTGAAACCCACCGATGAAGCCCATAATCGTATTAAAAAAAATAGTGGGCGATGTCAATGGAATTGTAATATACATAAGCTTATGAAGAACATTTCCACCGTCAATTTCAATGGCTTCATAATAATGTCTAGGTATATCTTGCAGGCCTGCCAGAAAAATAATCATGGTTCCTCCAACGGTCCACAAACTCATTAAAACCAGAGTAGGAACTACCGACCCTTCGCTATAGATCCACTGACTTTCGGGCAAATGCAGCGCACGCAGCACCACATTTAGCAAGCCAAGATCCGGATCAAACAGCCACATCCAGATCATAGACGATGCTATGAGTGGCACAATGGTAGGGAGATAAAAAACAGTCCTGAAAAAAGCCAGACCTTTTACCTTTTGATTAAGTAATATCGCTAAAAAGAAAGCTACAATAATTTGCAGGGGCACACTTAGAAACACATAATAAAACGTAACCCCGAGTGATTTATAAAAAAATTGATCCGTACCGTCAAATAAGTGGACGTAATTATCCAGACCGATAAAATGGGCTTGTGAAGCAACCTTGTAATCGGTAAGACTGAACCAGAGACTAGCGATCATCGGTCCCAGAACAAAAATGACAAAGCCGAGAATAGCAGGGGCGGCAAAAAGCCACCCCAACCCATTTTCCTTCTTACGAATAGAAGATAATGATTGCATTCTATCCCTCTCTTTCTGTCAAAACACTCACCCTATTCTTTTGGATACGTCCCCTTAAATTCCGCGTTGGCCTTTGCGGAAACCTCCCTAAATGCTTGCTCCACCGTTTTCTTGCCTAGCCATACCTGATCCAGCGCCGGGTTAATGATGGCATTGATTTTTTCCGAGTTTTTCAGATAATAGTCGTAAGAATTAACACCGTTATGCAGCGTTTGGTTCATGACAGCATCACGGTAACCATCGGCATGACCTGGTTTGACATCGGCCCATTTGCTAATCAAGTCTGGTTCGGTGTACCACTTTTTCATGACAGGCATCCACAATCCGCTGGAATGCATGTCAAGTCCGCTTTCAGCATCCAGCAAGAATTTATAAAACATCCATGCTTCTTTAGGATGTTTGGTTTTGGCAGAAATCACTTCCGGTTCGCCAAACAGGATCGTTTTGCTGCTCTTCAGTTTAGGTAACACGCCTACACCAAAATTCACCTTCGATTCTCCAAGATCCAATTGAACCCACTGTCCATCCAGATCCATCGCTACACGTTTACTTTGCAGTGCTACGGCCGGGGAAGGTATATTTTTGGACTGCGTCGGCGACGGTGCCACATGATAAACATTGATCAGATCAGCCATTTTCTGAACAGCTTCAATCACATCAGGGCTCTCAAGATTAAGCGAGTCCCCTTTGTCTGAAATGACACTTGCGTTATTGGAAGGCACAAGCAAATGCCACATCCATGTATCAAACCGAACTCCATACTGTTTAATGTTACTTGCATCGAAATTGGGGCTGAGCGCATTATTTCCCGCTTTATCAATGGTGAGCTTTTGTGCTGTCTCTAAAAACTGCTCCCATGTCCAAGCCTCTTCAGCCTTTACTGGTGGCAAAGCAACACCAGCCTCATCAAACAAATCTTTATTGTAATAGAGGGCGAAAGCTTCCTCAGTTACCTTGACCCCTGCCACTTTGTCCTTATCCCAATAGATGACTGAATTAGGAATAAGACTTTCCTTCGTTAGCTCCTTATCCTCCTTCAAAAATTCATTTAAATTATATAGTTTGCCTTGTTCAGCCCATTGCAGAGCCTGTGCTTTATAAATGGGAAATACATCAGGTGCCTGATTGGCAGCAAACATCGTCGTTAATTTGGTAACGTAATCTCCGGGGATATGCATATAGTTGATTTTGATCCACGGATATTTCTCTGTAAATTTTTTAGCGATTTCCTGCTGAACCTTCTTTTCATTGGTGCTACCCCAACTGGCATAGGTCAGTGTCACTTGCTCGTGACCCTGCAAATCAACTGGTTTGCTGCTGCTCTCATTTGAACTACAGGCTGACATAAGCCCAACGATCAAGCACATGCAGACGATCCATAATTTTCGTTTTAACATGAGTAACGCCCCCAAACCGGATTATTTTTTTATCTTTTCGTTTGTTGCTTCGTCACTAAATTCATTTTAGCAAACGCTTACATTTTTAAAAGTCGTACTCTCATTGGATTGGTGTCATTTGATTAGATCTATGAATTTCCCTGATGCGAATCAGGACGAATGCCCCCTTACCTGCTGGCGAGTGGAGCGTAACGCCATATTCCATTCCATATAATAGCCGTACTCTTCTGTCTACATTTTTAATGCCCGTTGATCTGATTTCTCCAGCTTGAATTCGGCGTATATGATCTTCTTGAATTCCTAATCCGTTATCCTCCACTTTAAAACACACCAATTGCTTCTCAATCCAGGCTGTGATTCTAATCAGACCTCCTGATTCCATTTCCGCGAAGCCGTGAATAATTGAATTCTCCACAAAAGGCTGCAAGAAAAGTTTGGGAACTTCCATCTGAAGCAAAATGGGATCAATATCATATTCCACCTTGAACTTGTCCTCAAAGCGATTCTGCATAATATAAATGTATTTTTCCAGCCAATTCCGATCGGTTTCCAAGCTCCATGTATCGTTTTTGTTTCGAGTAGTAATTTGCAGCATTTCCGCCAGACTAATGATCAATTGGCCCAGCTCCTGCTGTTGATGTTCTAACGCGATCCAATACATGGTCGTTAAGGTGTTATACAAAAAATGGGGGTTAAGCTGTAAATTAAGTGCCATTAACTCCGACTCTTTGGCTCGTAGACGTGACTTGTAATTTTCCTCAATTAAATCTTTAATTTTTTCATTCATTTGATTAAATCGAATCACCAGATCTCCCAATTCATCATAGCCACGTACAGGAATTCGAATATCAAAATGTCCCTTCTCCATTACTTTCATCGCCTGTTTCATATCCGTGATGGGCTTACTGATATAAACAGACAGTAAATAAGCAAGAATAACAGCAACGAGCATCATAAAACCTAAAAAAAACACCGTGTAGGTGCGAATCGTTGACAGATGTCCCAATACATCTTCCATAGGTATGGCTATATAAGATACCCAGCCCGTCGTCTTCATGGCTTCGTAAACCAGTAATATGCTTTGACCTTTAACGTTTACCATTTTCATCCCTTGTTCCGAAGTAATGGCATCCTTAAGCCAATCCGCCACGGGTTCCCCTACTTGTTGCTGTCTATCTGAACTCATGACCATCCCGTTTTTATCATGAATCATGCCATAGGATAGATGTGCAAATCCGCTACGGGCTGCGTAATCTTCAAAACCCCCTTTTAACAAGTCAGGACGAAAATTCAATATAAGTATAGGTTTTTCCTTTCCCTCCGGAAGCGTATGGAAGGTTCCTGCATCATCTAATGCAGTCAAATGGAGCTGCTTTACTACAGCAAATAAAGAACTAAACTCATAAGAGCCTCGTTTTAAATCCTGCTGATGGAATGTATCGGCATACGAATAAGCGGGAATCCATTGGGTAGCCCCCTCTGCTTCCACCGCCGTTGTTGCCAACGGAGAAGAATAGAACGGCTGAACAGGAATATACATCCGATCAGTGCTTCCATATGCATAATTTTGTGTAATAATTTGGGAAGCGTATACTTCCTCCATATTGCCAAAATATCTGTACAAAATTTTTGTAATGCTGCGATCAGCTCGTAACAGTGATGAAGAATCCGAAGTATCCACGTTCGTAATAGTTTGAAGAAGGTCATGATCGATTGGAATCATATCTACGGTTTTTTGAATAGCTGTCAGCTTGTTATCCAGCAACTGGTTATTACTACGCAGAACGCTTGTAACGCTATCTGTTACATTTGTAGTGATATTCCGTGCGCTCGTTTCAAAGTAAACGAAACCTAGGAGCAAAACGATAAAACCAGACAACAAAAAATAGGACAGCATCAATTTCGTACGAAAGCTACTGTCCAAAAATTTTTGATACATATATTTAACTTGGCGCATCGTATCTTCCTTTCACCTAACAATCAGTTGAATTTCCTACGGAATTCTTCCGGTGTGTGCAATACGTTTTTTTTGAACACTTTAAAAAAGTATTTGATATCTTTATAACCAACTTGTCTGCTAATTTCTGCGACCTTGGCGTCTGTATGCAGCAGTAAGTGCTGAGCCTTTTGCATTCTGAGCTTCACCATATATTCCGTGAACGAGAGCCCAAAATAATTTTTGAACAGAATGCTAAAATAGGACGCATTATAGTGGAAGCGCCGGGCCACGATCTCCAGACTAAGGTCTTCATGTAGATGTGCATCTAGAAATTCCTTGCACTTTCTCATAATGGGATCGCCTTTGGAGCCGTTATGAAGCTCAAGAATCAGCTCTTTTAACCATGTTGCAACACCATCCTCAAGATTCCGAAGACAGGTAGCCTCTTCGACAGCTTTGTTCAAACGTTCCGAGAAACGTGAGTAGACTTCCTCACTCCACCCTATATTAATCCGTTGTAAACTAACCAACAGAAGGTGTACCAATTTTGCTTTAAGCGCTTCAGGTGCAGGATACCCTTGCGTCATTTGTCCAATGAAATTCTGCACCCGATCCAATAGCTGATCTGACTCTCCATTAGAGATAGCGCTTTCAATAAATTTAAAAAAGGCCATTTGTTCGTATGCGCTCATTTCTTGTACTGGCTGCTCATCTTCTGAAATGACAAGGTTCAGACATCTGATGTGAGGTGTATAAAAGCGCATGGAGATTAGGCTGACGGCCTTTTCGTGAGATTGGCTTATTTGCATTTCATCAAAATTAAAAGGCTGACCCCAAGCAAACCAGATTGAAATCGCTTGCTGTTGCTCCAAATTTTTCAGCCCAGCTTGAAGTGTTCTTTTGGCCTCCTTGCCTTCAGCCCTATCCTTCCAATTCACCACTGCAACCACATGGTCTTTATGGGTTTCAAGTGGAAACACGATAGAAGACGCCCAAGGCCGCAATATTTCAACAACCGTATTACGGAGCTGAGAATCCCACATATGTATATCCTCCGGGTGGGCTATGGATGCTCCCAACGCGAGAACTTCTCCTACCCCCTGCCATCCAAAGTGACTCTTTAATAGGCTTTTCTCGTTAGGCTGTAATTTATCTGTCACACATCTGCTAAACAAATGCTCCACAAATGCAGGCATACTCTGCTCAATCTGATTCAACGCTGTTTGGTTCCCACTCAGTGTTTCCTGTTCCTCTACAATGATCTTCTCCATATGTTGAATCACTTCAATGAGTTGCTGTGATTGCACCGGTTTCACCAAATAATCATTCGCCCCATACCTTACCGCCTGCTGTGCATAGCTAAATTCCTGGTAGACTGTCACTAAAATAACTTTAGTCTCATGCTGACCGAATGTTCTCAATTGTTGAAGATATTCAAGTCCATTCATGATCGGCATTTGAATATCTGTAAAAACGATTTGGATCGGTTTGGATAACGAAATGGTCAGAGCATCTTTCCCGTTCTTGGCTTCCCATACCTCGTATTCGGGACGTAGATCCCTGACCATGGCAGCCAGACCTCGACGCTGTCTAGTTTCATCATCCACAACAAGTACTCCCAGCGGGATCGAATTCACTGACTCCCCTCCTGTCGTTTTCATACACGCATTTTTTTTCAGTATAACACTTACAGGTGGGAGCCGATCCTATTTTCTTTTTCGCTTCATACTGCGGATGGTCGTTTTTGTGGCCTGATCCACCCGATATGATTCCGTGATTTTTTGCAGTGCTTTGTTGAAGGTAAAATCATCTAATGTATTATGATTTAAATACGCCATGGTTACCTCAGGTAGCTTGATATAACAGATCGATATCGCCCATGCTACCGCCATTTGTACATAATAATCCTCGCGATGGGTCTGATCCAGTAAAGTAAACACCCGCTTCATATACTGTTCCTCAATATAAAAATTAAGAAGCATAACCACACCAAACCGAA
Organism: Paenibacillus sp. Lou8.1; assembly: GCF_024213565.1. Taxonomy (NCBI): domain Bacteria; kingdom Bacillati; phylum Bacillota; class Bacilli; order Caryophanales; family Paenibacillaceae; genus Paenibacillus; species Paenibacillus sp. Lou8.1. The sequence continues at coordinate 31,977 of NZ_JANAVN010000005.1, read as the reverse complement.
TTTCATATTCTTTCTTGGAGAATAGATAGGGCTGAATAAACTCCCACACCCGTTCTTTATGATGTTTCGTGATTTTCAATCCGGCACAGAAACTATCACATACGGACCAATTATCAATTTTAGGAACAAACTTGGCGGTATAACTCAAAACTTCCTCTATATCCGTTTTTACAGAACCAATCACCATACCTTGCAGCATTACTTCTTCGAAGTGTTCACTTTCAGCGGTCTCCAGGTAGAGGCGCCAATCCCCTTTGGCAATATCTTGAGCAAGCTTACGCAGCACTGGCAGACGTACACCCAGCACATTATTAATCGTCGGAAGCAATGCAGCCGTAAATTTCTGAAAATCTGCATCCACATATGACAGTATCTGTTCTCTAATTGTTTTCTCCATCATTTCCACTCCCTGATTCTTAACGAAATGAAATACTCCACAAATAAATGGAGGCCACCGAACCATAAGGCGAATAGACTCGGCGGTACTCCTCAAATTGCTGCTTGGTCAAGGTATCTAAATGGTACAGCTTCATCATTCCCCGTCGAATAGCCATATCGCCCCAACTGACGACATCTGGACGCTCCATGCAATTAATCAGCATCATTTCAGCCGTCCAAGGTCCTATTCCTTGCAGCGAGGACAATTTCTGAATCACCTGTGCATCGGAAAGCTCATATAATTCCTGTAAATCCAACAGGCCCTGCTCGATCGTTTGGGCTATATTAAGAATACATGTGGCCTTTTTCATGGTGATGCCACAGCTTTGAATATCTAAAGCCGACTGAACAGCTATATTTTGTGGAGTGATCACGCCTAACTTCTCCTGCATCCTTGCCCATATGGTCTGAACCGCCTTGGCCGATATAAGCTGTCCCACAATCGCATGAACGAGCGCCGCAAACAGATCGGGAATGATCACACGTTCTACCTTGCCCATTTGCGTCATCGCTGCACCAAGTACGGTGTCTACGTTTTTTAGATAATTGATTTCCTTTTCCCCATAGTCAAAGTTTTTGGTCATTACGGTTTGCATTCGTTCTCCCGCTGCCCCCTTATATGGTTCACTCTTGATTCAATGGCATGGACTGCTTTTACATCAAGGTTCGAAACCTTCTTTGCTCACGTAGAGCTGTTCCTTCGGAAAAACATGAAGAAAACGCTCATAAACCGCCTTATAGGCAGCAGGATGATACCATTCTTCCAGCCCCAATGACTCGTACAGCACACCCATTTTCAAGCTACGCGTTCGTCTCCCCCCACTGCCATCTCCCATAAAATAATCATCAATACAGACACGGTTGACCAGAGGCAAAAGCTTGTCTGCAAAATGTTCACTGCTTGGAAGCATCGGAGCAATCGTAGCTTGCGTAGGTACACCTGCCTCCTTTAAGAGATGTAGCGTTTGGAGACGAGCCTGGATGGGAGGAGCCTCCGGGGTAAAATGTTTGCGTATATCTTCTCGGTCTGTTTCTACAGTCATACTCACACGAACACGATCCCCCAATCGGAGCAGTAAATCAGTATCCCGCCGTACCAGTGGACTGCGCGTCTGTAAAAAGAGAAAATCCGGGGGATCCTCCACCATCACCTCCAGCAGAGAACGGGTCACCTCTTCCTTATACTCGGCAGGCTGATAAGGATCTGTGCTTGACGACATGAAAATCGTGACTTTACCTTTGGATTTGGCTCTACGAAGCTCCTTGCGAAGAATATCTGCCGCCTGATTTTTAATATCAACCCATGTCCCCCACGCTTCCTTCCGAAATGTGGAGACTGGCAATTGGCGTACATAGCAATACGAGCAACCAAAGGTACAACCTGTATACGGGTTCAACGAATGTGTATATCCTGACAAGAAGCCGGTCCCTTTATTCAAAAGAGTCTTGGGGGATTTGTAATACTCATTTTTCATACTGAACCGATGCCACACTTTCCTTTTCGAGCTGCAAAAGCTTCACCTTCATGTCCAAACCACCACGATATCCGGTCATAGCTCCATTTTTACCGATGACCCGATGACAAGGGACTGTGACCAAAATCGGATTAGCACCGATGGCAGTCCCCACCGCACGAACAGAGGCTGGCTTTTGAATAGCGTTGGCAATGTCTGAATAGGATAGTGTTTCCCCATACGGAATATCACACAATGCATTCCAAACCGCCATCTGGAACGCAGTCCCATGAAAATCAAAGGGCAATGTAAATTGGGTGCGCTTCCCTTGGAGATATTCAATCAGCTCCTTGGCATAGGGCTGTAAAGCAGCATCCTCTTCAACTAAAGGACTGCCGGGAAATCGTCTTCCCGCCCATGAAAACAATTCCTCTACAGGTTGATTGGGCGAACCTACATAACATAGTCCTTCCGATGTAGCTGCAATATATAAATTCCAATCCTCATGTGTCAACAATGACCAATAGATCGTTTTATTTATTTGCTGTGCCATGCTGTGTACCTCCATTTTGTGTTGCTTTCAATTTGAGTTGGCGATATTGCAATGGGGTGTAGCCTGTATTCTTTTTAAATAACGTAATAAAGTAAGGTGCATTGCACAGACCTACGTTCTCCCCCACTTCCGCAACAGATATATCTGAGCAAATGAGCAGCTTCTTCGCTTGTTCCAACCTGGTCTGCTGTATATATTCCATTGGAGTTATATGCATGATCCGCTTGAAGGTACGATGTAAATGATACGGACTTCCATGGCTTATTTCAGCCAAGATGTGCAATGTTAAGCCCTTCATATAGTTAGAATTCACGTATTCTGTAACCAGTGCGATCCATTCATGATCAGGCAATCGTTGTCCTGTCGGTTTACATCTTTTGCATGGACGGAAATGCTCGACCAATGCCTGCTCTACTGTTTTAAATATACGGATGTTCTCTCTTTTGGGAGGTCGGGATTTGCAGGAGGGGCGACAAAATATTCCCGTTGTCTTCACAGCGTACAAAAATACCCCATCATATGACTTGTCGTTTTCTACAATAGCGCTCCACTCGTCGTCAGTTATGGATAAATCGGATGTACTCATTCAAATCACCTCTCTAATGCAAATGTGGCCTCCCCACATATCCATGGCAGAATTATTCAAAATCCTTCTATCTAAATTATAGACTAAATAGTGAACATATGTACCCTTCTTGGGATGTAAAGGCAAGATAACGAAAAAAAGATGACTCCCCGCGGAGCCACCTTTGATCTTACTTATCTATCTTATTTAGGCTTGAAGCTTGCTCGGTTTGGCGGTGATTGTCAACTCATCTGAAGGAGGCTGATATTCCTTTGACCAGTACTCGGTATTTGAAATACCTGCTTTCTCCGGGTCGAACACCGGATCTAGCCCTTGCTTTCGCTGCCGTTCGTAATCCTTGAGCACGCGGAAAGCAGGTTTGGCCAGCAGAATCATGGCGATTAGATTCACCCAAAGCATAATGCCGACACCCATATCCCCCAGTGTCCACGCCAGATCTGATTCCTTGACGACCGTTCCATAAAACGTCGAACCCAGAATAACCAGCTTTAGGACGAACATAGGCCATTTGGCTTTACGGTCGGCAACCAGGTAGGCCATATTTGTTTCTGCGATGTAATAATAAGAGATAATGGTTGTAAACGCGAAAAAGAACAAGATAATTGCCAGCAGACTGGAGCCGAAGCCCGGAAATACCGACTCAATAGCAGCCTGTGTATACTGGGTCCCCTCTTCAACACCGGGAAGATTGTGCACAATAAAATCGCCACCGGGTCCCTTCACGTTATACATACCTGTGAACAGAACCATAAAAGCCGTGGACGTACAGACCAAAAAGGTATCTACATACACGGAAAATGCCTGGACCAGCCCTTGCTTCGCCGGATGAGATACTTCCGCAGCGGCTGCCGGGTGCGCACCAGAGCCTTGTCCGGCTTCGTTGGAATAAATCCCCCGCTTTACACCCCAAGCAATCGCCGTCCCTGCTATACCGCCGAACACAGAATCCACGCCAAAGGCACTACGAAAGATCAGCGAAAATACATCGGGAAGTGCAGTAATGTTCGTCATCATAATGTAGAAAGAGACGAGGATGTAACCGAGTGCCATGAACGGAATGACAACCTGAGCCACATTGGCAATCCTTTTTACACCACCAAAAATGATAAGCGCCAGCAACACGACTACTAAAATCCCCGAAACCTTCATATCTATGCCAAACGAACTGTGAAAAGCTACAGCAATGGAGTTCGATTGAGTTCCCGGCATTAGTAAACACATCGCGACCAACGCAGTAACTGCAAAAATGACGGCAAACCATTTTAAGCCTGTCCCTTTTTCAATATAAAAGGCTGGACCGCCTCGGTACTGACCATCGCGCTTTACCTTATACACCTGAGCCAGTGTGGATTCTACAAAAGCTGTAGCCGACCCGATAAAGGCCATGACCCACATCCAAAATATCGCCCCAGGTCCACCCATACCAACCGCCAAAGCAATCCCAGCAATATTCCCCGTCCCTACACGCCCCGATAGTGCCATCGTAAAGGCCTGAAAGGAGGATACACCTGCCTCGGAACTTTTCCCTTTAAATACTAGGCGGATCATCTCTTTGAAATGCCTGATTTGCAGGAATCGAGTCATGATCGAAAATAATAGTCCCACACCCAAACAGACATATACCACAGGATTGCTCCAAATGACGCCGTTTACTGCCTCTGCCGACTGCTCTAACATTCCTTGTATTTCCCCCTGATCAATCCATTGATTTTCTAGTCTATGTTTTCAGAAAATTTGCATAATTACAAAAAATTATAGATTAGTTTTTACCCCCATACAAGTTAATTTAATTGACATATTGTCAATTACAAGTGGGCTTACCAGCTACATAAAATAACGACAAAAAAGCTCTGATGATCCGAGAATATGGATCATCAGAGCCTTGTCCTTAAGACATTAGACAATGCTTTCTTTCTCATTCAAAGCACTAGACAGTTTCAACAGTGGGGCCTGCTCCGTTACCTCTCCTTGAGCGATTGGAAGGACTTCAGTATATTCGGAAGAATTCGTAATGATAACTGGCGTAATCGTAGGATAACCCTCTGCCCTGATTTGCTCAACATCAAACTCAAGCAGTAGGTCCCCAGCTTTCACCTGATCGCCTTCTTTGATATGGGACGTAAAATGTTTACCGTCCAGCTTGACCGTATCTACTCCGACGTGAATTAGAACTTCTGCGCCATGATGCGAAACAACTGCAAGCGCATGTTTTTTCTTGAACGCCACGGTGATGGTTCCATCGAACGGGGCCACGACTCTGCCCGTTGTCGGTTGGATGGCGATCCCTTTGCCCATAGCTTCCGAAGCAAATGCAGGATCGGGAACCTCCGACAAAGCGACCACAGTTCCTTCAATTGGGCTGAGTATCTCTTCATTAGAAACAACAACTGTAGAGGTCGATTCTTTAGCCGAATTATTAGTAGTTTCCTCTTCTTCAACTGGATCTTCAAAACCTAAAATATAAGTCAAGATGGCCGACACCAGGAATGAAACGGTAATCCCTAAAATCAATCCCGGGAATCCTTGTCCACCAGGGCCGTAAAAGATCGGCAAGGTCAACAATCCAGGTGCGCCGGAGGCAAATGCTTGCGTTCCCGCTTGACCGATAATGGCACCACCAACGGCGCCGCCGATAATACCTGCAATAAACGGACGTTTCAACGGCAGCGTAACCCCATAGACGGCTGGCTCCGTGATGCCGAATAAAGCGGTAAGTGTAGCGGAACCCGCCAGCGTTTTCAGCTTCTTATTTTTGGTTTTCAGCATAACACCGAACGCAGCACCGGTTTGAGCAAAGATGGAGGCCGCAGCGGAAGGCTTGATTCCGTCTCTGCCATTAACAGCAATATTATTAATGAATACAGGTACAAGACCCCAGTGAACACCGAAAATAACGAGCAACTGCCAGCAAGCACCAAGGATTGCTCCAGCTAGCAATGGACTAAAGCTAAATGCAGCAACGAGTGCAGTAGCGATCGCGTTGCCGACATACACCCCGACTGGACCAAACACGATCAGGGTTAGAGGAAGCATAATTACAAGTAGAATCAAAGGTGTAATAAAGTTTTTGACGCTCTCGTGGATCACTCGATTGCACCATTTTTCCAGCTTACTCATGACGATGACGGCTAAAATGATCGGAATAACGGTAGATGAATAACTCATCATAACAATAGGAATACCGAAAAAGTCCGTAGGTGTAGCTTCCGTTTTTAGCGTGACAATGGTCGGGTAAAGCAACCCTCCGGCAATGGTCAGGGCAACGAAGATATTACCTCCAAATTTCCTTGCCGTTGTAACCGCTAACAAGAGAGGGAGGAAATAAAACAAGCTGTCGGCCGCAGCATACAAAATCATATAGGTAGTGTCTTTCGGTAGCAACCAGCCAAGGTTACTCGCAATCAGCAGCAGACCTTTCAAAATACCGGACCCCGCCATAACTCCGAGCAAAGGTGCAAAAATGCTGGAAATCACGTCGATTACGGCACCAAATCCTTTGTTGCCTTTAGCTGAATGATCTTCTTTTCCAGTTTCATTCAAGATATTGGATACATTGCCGATTGCATTATATACCTCTGGTACTTTGTTGCCGACTACAACCTGGAACTGACCACCGCTCTGCTTCACAGTGATAATTCCGTCGGTTTTTTCCAACTTTCCCTTGTCTGCTTTTGCCTCATCTTTTAGCACAAAACGCAGGCGTGTGGCGCAGTGAACGAGCGATACTACATTTTTTTCGCCACCTACCAGGTGTACAATTTCCTTAGCCAGTTTTTCATAACTCATGATGGACACCTCCATGTTCTAAGGGGCTTTTTACATATTTAGGCACACAAAAAACCTAAGCCTTGAAAAATGGTGGGCACTTTAGTCCCGCGATTTTTCATGACTTAGGTTTTGCCTGCATAACCAGTAACAATCCCAGTTAAAACTTATTAAATTCCTGTTACTCTCATAATATAATCATTCTACCATATTTGTCAACAAAAACTTTTAATCGTCTATTCTTGGTCCTTTTTCGTTGAAAACGTTCGACTTATCTGTTCACCACCCGTTCAATATGCACGGTCAGATACAATTTTTCTTCGTTCGTCAATTCGTGGTTGTATTCTTTTTGCACAAAAGTTCCGATTTTCTCTGTACAAGCAGCCGCTTCCTTATGCTTTTCCTTAATCATGTCATACAAATGATCATAGTTATTTTCGTAGTGATTTCCCTTAAATACGCGCTGGGCGAAAAATTTCAGATGCGTAATAAAACGGAAATAGCTCAGAGAGTCCTCGTCGAACTCCACCTTAAAATGATATTTTGCGATATTGATAATTTGCTGGATAAACTTCGTGATACTCATGGTCGTAATGACTTCCTCGTTCATTTCAGCATTCACGATGTGAATCGCAATATAAGCCGCTTCGTCCACAGGCAGTTCAATACCGAGCCTTTGTTTAATTTGTTCCAACGTTTTCAGACCCATCGCGAATTCTTCTTTGTACAGTTGCTTGACTTCCCACAATAACGCGTTTTTGATTTCCAATCCTTCCCGGTATCTTTCAACAGCGAAATTGATATGATCAGTCAGCGAAACATAAATATTTTCGTTCAGCTTTCTATTCAGATTATGCTTGGCGTCATTAATGACTTCCTCCACAATCACAATCAAATCAAGCGGTACCTCACGCAACAGCATTTTAAAGTTATCGGACGTCTGCTTGTTTTTCAGAGCAAATACCTTCTGAATTCTGGTTTCGTCTACTTTGTCTCCAGGCTTTTTCTTAAAAGCAATCCCCCGACCCATCACCACGAGTTCGGTGCCGTCCGTCTGGTAGACGCTGATTACATTGTTGTTAATGACCTTTGCTATGTTCATCTCGATCCCCCGTTCCATATGCCAGCAAGAGCCACACATGCTCCATCCTCTTTATTGTAAACAGAAAAAAAACCGAAGCACGCCAAATAAACAAGACTGTAACATCCGCTTATTCGTGGCTTAGGTTTTGCCTGCTACGCAGTAACAATCCTAAAAATGATGGAATTGCGTCAAGTATAGCCCGAAGATGAACGATTGTCAACGCTTTCAATGAAGAAACGGTGATCGGAAATCCCCGTGGGCCCGGGACGTCCGATCCTATTTACTTGTGGTACGATTATTCGCCCAGATTTTCGCCGTCGGAATGAATTACATTTTTGTACCAGTGGAAGCTTTTCTTTTTAATACGTTTCAACGAACCGTTGCCTTCGTTGTCACGGTCCACATAAATATAACCATAGCGCTTTTTCATCTCTCCTGAGGAAGCGCTGACAATGTCAATAGGTCCCCAACTTGTGTAACCGATAATTTCGACTCCGTCTTGAAGAGCCTCACCCATTTCGGCAATATGCCACTTGAGATAGTCGATCCGGTAATCGTCGTTAACTTCTCCTTCAGGCGAAACCACATCATTGGCACCAAAACCGTTTTCCACTACGAACAGTGGCTTTTGGTAACGGTCATGCAATTGGTTGGCTGTGATGCGGAAACCTTTGGGATCGATCGTCCAGCCCCATTCGGACTTGTCCAGATATGGATTGGCTACGGAACCAAATACATTACCACTGGTCATGTTCTTGACGATTTCCGGGTCTGTGCTGGTCGTCCGGCTCGAATAATAGCTGAATCCGATATAGTCAACGGTATGATCTTTCAGAATGGCTGCGTCGCCTGATTCCATCTCAATGTTTAATCCATGGTCCTTGAAGAAGCGCTTCGCATAACCAGGATATTCGCCGCGTGACTGTACATCAATAAAGAAGTAGGACTCGCGGTCTTTTTCCATGCCCTGATATACATCTTCGGGATTACATGTATACGGATAGAAGCTGCCGGCAGCAAGCATACAGCCAATCTGGGCATCCGGGATAATCTCGTGACACGCTTTAACAGCCAGCGCACTTGCGACAAGCTGATGATGTGCAGCCTGGTACTGAATTTGTTTAACGTTTTCACCTTCTTGAAAAACAAGACCGGCACCGAGAAACGGCAAATGGAGAAGCATGTTAATCTCGTTGAATGTCATCCAGTATTTCACTTTATCCTTATAGCGGGTGAATACTGTTTTGGCATAGGTTTCAAACAGGCCTACCAGCTTCCGGCTCCGCCAGCTTCCATATTTCTCGACCAGATCTACCGGCACGTCAAAATGAGCGAGGGTAACGACTGGCTGAATGCCATGTTTATGCAACTCGTCGAACAAATCATCGTAGAATTGCAAACCTGCTTCATTGGGAGTAGCGTCTTCTCCCGTTGGAAAAATACGAGCCCAGGCAATGGAAACACGCAGCGCCTTGAAGCCCATTTCTGCAAATAGCGCAATATCCTCGCGATAGTGATGATAGAAATCAATGGCTTCGTGGGAAGGATAGAATTCGCTTTCAAGTGGAGTCAGCGAGGGAACATTTCCTTTCATTATGCTTCTTCTCTTCTCTCCGGTAGGCAGCAGATCCACTAGACTCAATCCTTTACCGTCTTCCAAATAAGCACCCTCGGCCTGATTGGCAGCAAGAGCACCTCCCCATAAAAAGTCTTTAGGAAAAATATAACTGGACATAAACATTCTCCTTCCAAATGTGTGATAAAAGGGGTAGCGAAGGGTGATAGACAATAAAAAAACCCAAACCAGCCTGTATACACTTACAGTGTAAACAAGCCAATTCAGGTTATGCCCTATCGGTAACATCCCATGAAAAGGTTATACGTATTTGATTGAAACTCTAACAAAGATTTGGGAACCTGTCAAATTCATTTGATAAATAACACGCAATTAACCAACCAACAGCATTACTTCAATCGCCTATTGGGTAATGAAAAGAACCATGAAAGAGACCTCAGATAAACGACTTTGCAAAAGATACCTGGCTGTTCGCCTTCGTCTGGAAGGGCACATGTTTTCGGAGATCGGTGATCTACTCAGTCGCTAATTAAAATATTTTGTTGCAAGAAATTTAGAAAATCCCTTTGCATAGAGCCAAGAGGTATAATTTTTTTGATTATCTTGAACCTCCAATGCTGTCCTTTACTGTTAAATGACCATATTGCAGAAGACAGATATATGGAATGATATTTTTGTTCTTGTATATCAGCTACTTCAAATTCAACTTTTTGTACTACTTTAGTGGAAAATAGATTCAGGAAAAGGATAATAATTTTATCATTATTTAGGAGTAATATAGCCCGACTTGTCCAAGCCGAAAGGCTTTGAGGAGTTGAATAGCAGATAAGCATGTTAGGTTCTCTATGCGATTCAGTTAGCTTATTAATAGTTTTTTTGTTAATGAATATCATAATCAAATACCTTTCTATTTGGAATTCAAATGAAATAGCTTTTTAGAATATTTATTCAAAATTCCAATTGTTTATGATAAGAGCAAATATATTATATAAGCGTAGATGTTCCTAATCTCATTTGACAATATAATTAGTCTCAATTGATGTTATAAACCGCACACCTGCACCCGTGTTCTTCTCTTAGTTTCGTTGTCTCATCGCCTCAAATAATAGCACTGTAGAAGCCATCGCTGCGTTTAGCGATTCCGCTTGCCCCTGCATCGGAATGAATACCGACTCATCCACCATGCGAGCGGTAGCAGCAGAAATCCCTTGGCCTTCGTTTCCGATTACAAGCCAAGTGGAAGCGCGCAAATCTATGGTATAGCATGACAAGCTCGCATCCAGCGAGGTGCTGAGCAAGCGGGCACCTTTACTTTTGGCCTGCGGTAAAAGCTCCTCCAGGCTGCCTTCAATCACCGGCAGGTGAAACAACGATCCCATTGTGGAGCGGATCGTTTTGGGATTGTACAGGTCGGCGCAGCCATGACCCAATATTACGCCTGCGGCTCCAGCAGCGTCCGCGCTGCGGATGATGGTGCCTACATTGCCGGGGTCCTGCACCCCGTCCAGCACCATCACCAGTGCATCCGGCTGCTCCAGCAATGCCGGGAATGCACTGCGCTCCTCCTTACGCACGATGGCAAAGACCGACTGCGGCGTCTTCGTATCGGTGCATTTTGCAATGACCGCCGCTGACACGGGAACCCATTCCACCGGCTGGTCGGCTTGATCTAGGCCATTCAGCTCGTCGGGAATGCCCTTGTCCAAATCATAGGCGACGGTTTCGACAGCCACGTCCGAACGCAGCGCTTCCTGCACCAGATGAATACCTTCGACAATATATTTATGCTTCCGCGTGCGATGCTTTTTCTCCAGCAGTTGCGCCCACTCTTTTACACGCGCATTATTCGGTGAAATGATTTCCATTCGTTTAACCTACCGTTTCTTTGGTCCTTTTCTTTAAACATAAATGATGTATCACTTTTGCTTTAACACCAAGCCTCATTAGGCTGCAAAAGCCAGCTCCAGCTTGGTCAGATCATCCTTGTGGCCTACAATGACCAGCACATCACCCGACTCCAGACGATCTTCGGCATAAGGTGAAATGTTCATTTCCTGATTTCTGCGAATCGCCATCACATTACAGCCGAAGCGTGCGCGTATGTCGAGCTCTTTGAGATTTTTTCCAATCATGGAATCGGCGGCTCTCATCTCCAAAATACTGTAGTCCTTGGACAGCTCGATATAATCCAAAATGTTGGGAGATGTCAAATGATGGGCTACCCGCAACCCCATATCCCGTTCAGGATAAACGACTTTATCCGCACCTATTTTTTGCAGCACTTTCCCATGCAGTTCATTTTGTGCCTTGACCACAAGAGCGGGTACGCCCATGTCCTTGAGAATCAATGTCGTCAGAATACTGGCCTGTATATCTTCACCAATCGCAACTACGATTACGTCAAAATTACGGATACCCAGCGCTCGCAGCGCTTCCTCATCCGTCGAGTCGGCAGACACCGCATGCGTCACAATATTCGACATTTCCTGTGTACGCTGCTCGTCCGAGTCAATAGCCAGCACATCAAAACCCATCTCACTCAGCGCACTGGCAACACTGGAACCAAAACGGCCCATACCAATGACCGCATACTGTTTTTTTGCCATTCCTTCTTTACCTCCCGATCACCATACTGTCCGTCATAGTATAGCATATCATGCTACAAACATAAATTTTGACATACTTATTCCAAATGCTTCTTCATGTATACTGGGCAACAGCCCAAGCCATAATACACTCGACCACTACTACAACATACGGGAGGTACACATGCCCATTACAATGGATTTACGACAAGCGATTGTCCACAAAGTTCACGGCAAATCAGAATCTGATCTTACGGATATGATTATTGGGTCAGTGAATGGACCAGAGGCTGCTTTGCCTGGATTAGGTGTCATTCTTGAAATCGCTTGGAAGCATATGAGCCCAAGCCAGCAGCAGGAGTTCGTCCATTTGGCACATGAACAAATCGATAAAATCAAACCCGTACCTTTAACCTAGCTCTAGCTATTTAACATTTGGTTCCGATTTAATTGTGCTCATTATTTTACCCGTATTCGAAAATGAGAATAGTCCACTCGCATTAACATCGAGTGGACTATTCGTTGTATACATTAAATGACCGAGATCAAACTGTTCTGCTTATTCAATCTTATGGAGCCATTTCTAAGAACTTAGCTGTCGGATTTTTCTCCATAGCCGTACGCATGGCATACTCGTTTTCGAACAAGGCGACATAATTGCCCTTCTTATCCTTTACCAGTGTAGAGTTAATACGGAACTTGCTCGGATCAATCTGATCATCCACAATCCAACGTGCAAATTGGAATGGCATACGCTGAAGCTGTACATCAACGCCATATTCACCCTTCATGCGGTACTCAAATACTTCAAATTGCAGTTGGCCGACAACACCCAATAACGTATCGTCAAAGCTTACCGTACGGAACACCTGAATCATACCTTCCTCGGTCAACTGATCAATACCCTTCAGATACTGTTTGTGCTTTAAGGCATTTTTCACCGTTACCTTGGCAAAAATCTCAGGCGAGAAGGTCGGCAATTCATCAAACACAACCTCGCTACCTTGGCTGAGTGAATCACCAATACGGAAAATACCCGGGTCAAATAATCCTATAATATCGCCAGGAAAAGCCTCCTCGACAATATCACGGTCCTGTGCCAGGAACTGCTGTGGCTGAGATAGCTTAATCTCCTTGCCCATCCGTACATGCTTAACACTCATCCCGCGTTGAAACTTACCGGAGACAATACGCAAAAATGCAATACGGTCACGGTGAGCCGGGTTCATGTTCGCTTGGATTTTAAATACATAGCCAGTAAACTTTTCATTTGTTGGCTCAATTTCCCCGGCTGTACTACGGCGCGGCTCCGGTTTAGGAGCAAGCTGAAGGAAGTTTTCCAAAAATGTTTGTACACCAAAATTATTAATCGCACTGCCAAAGAATACAGGTGTTAATTCTCCGCGCTGTACTTTCTCCATGTCAAAAGGGTCACCCGCGACGTCAAGCAACTCCAAGTCTTGGCATAATTGGTCATGCAAATATTCGCCCGCCATCTCACGAATGATCGGATCATTGTAATCTTCCACTTTCTGTACTTTGATCGTGGAATGATCATCTCCCTGAAACAGCTCGACCTGATTTTTGACACGGTCATAGACACCGCACAGCTCGCGTCCTGTACCAATCGGCCAATTCATAGGCACCGAACGGATGCCAAGCACCTGCTCCAGCTCTTCCATCAAATCAAAAGGACTGCGTCCCTCACGATCCAGTTTGTTAATGAAGGTGAAAATCGGAATTCCACGCTTCGCACAAACTTGAAACAGCTTAATCGTTTGCGCTTCCACACCTTTCGCTACGTCAATCAGCATGACTGCACTATCTGCTGCTGTTAATGTACGATACGTGTCTTCACTGAAATCCTGGTGACCTGGGGTGTCCAGAATGTTGATGCGGTGACCATTATAATCAAATTGCATTACTGAGGATGTTACAGAGATCCCCCGCTGTTTTTCAATCTCCATCCAGTCACTCGTAGCGTGTTTGCTTGCTTTACGCGCTTTAACTGAACCCGCAAGACGAATCGCGCCCCCGAACAGCAGCAGCTTTTCCGTCAGTGTCGTTTTACCCGCATCCGGGTGAGAAATAATCGCAAACGTACGCCGTTTGTCGACTTCCTGTTGAAGTATATCTGTTGTTTTACTCATTTCACATATCCCTTCATGATCAAATCCATTGCATTACTGCTCAAACTATTCATAAAAAGGCCATGATGCACGCCTGTTTTCATAAGTTCATCGGCTCTATCGGCTATATTGCCGTTAGCTCCAGTATTCGGCGTACTCCGTTACCATATTCATTATAAATACGATCTATTTACATGTTTTAGCCTGCCTTTAACTTATAATCAGTTGCAAACTGAAAACCTGAGACTAAGCTATTATAGCACACTCCGAACGCAAAGCATCCCCTTACGTCCTGAACAGGACATAGGGGGATGCAGGACAAATCGGGATTACTGAACGCCGCCTACTCGCCAGATGACATTATCTTCATCCTGACCGCTAACCGGCCACCACTTGAAGCCATCCTGCTCCAATAGCTTGTGAGCACCTTCCGGTCCCCATGAACCCGCAGCATAGGTTTCCAGCGTATCCGGGGTCTGCTGCCATGCTTTGGCGATTCGATCGACGAATCCCCATGCCGTGGCAACCTCATCCCAACGTGTGAAGTACGTCGAATCACCCTCAATTGCATCCATCAGCAACCGTTCATAAGCCTCCGGTGAGTTGATACCCACCATACAGCTTTGGCAAAAATCCATAGCCAGTGGCTCAATATCTGATTCCGAACCGGGTTTCTTGGCATTGATTTTAATGTAAATGCCCTCCATTGGATTGACCCGAATCACGAGCAAATTCGGTTCCAGCTTATGCTTTTGACCGAGGTACACGTTCGTTGGCATGCTCTTAAATTCCACAACAATCTCCGTTGTTTTTACAGGGAGACGTTTGCCCGTACGGATATAGAACGGTACGCCAGACCAACGGAAATTATCAACAAACACGCGTGAAGCAAAATAAGTCTCTGTGTTCGACTGTGGATCAACCTTGTCTTCTTGGCGATACCCCGGCAACTGCTGACCGCGATAACTGCCTTCGGTGTATTGACCACGCACCACATTGGTTTTCACATCCTCAGACGTTTCAAAAGGGCGCAGCGAACGCAGCACTTTTACCTTTTCATCACGGATATCCTCAGGCAACAAGCGACTAGGTGGCTCCATCGCAATCATCGTTAGCATTTGCAACATATGGTTCTGTCCCATATCCCGCAAGGCGCCGGAATGATCGTAGTAACCTCCGCGTTCCTCCACCCCTACCGTTTCACTAAGCGTAATTTGCACATTGGCAATATGCTTATTATTCCACAGTGGTTCAAAGAAGGCATTCGCGAAGCGGATCACCTCAATATTTTGTACCATTTCCTTGCCAAGATAGTGATCAATCCGATAAATTTCTTCTTCGGCAAATACTTCTCGTATTTCAACGTTCAATTCTTGTGCAGATACGAGGTTATAACCGAATGGCTTCTCAATCACCAGGCGATTCCAGCCCTTTCCATCCATCATGCCGCCATCTTTCAAACTCTTCGACACGCTTCCGAATAACTCAGGAGCCAAGGCCAAATAAAACAACCGATTTCCCGGTATGTTAAACTTGCTTTCTATAGACTCCGTCTGCTGTCTCAGCTCATGGAACCCTTCGACATTGTTGATATCCAGCGATTTATATTCAAAATGCTCGGCAAATGCCTGCCATTCTTGATCATTTTCTGCTTTGTAGCGACTAAACTCCTGTATGGAAGCATACAGGTCATTACGGAATTCTTCTTCTGTGCGAGGACGCCTTGCTACACCAATAACGGCAAAATCGTCAGCAAGCTTGCCTTCGCGGTACAAGCTGTAAATAGCAGGAAAAAGCTTGCGACGAGCCAAATCGCCCGTAGCGCCAAAAATAAACAGAACTGCGCCTTGCGTCACAACAGATTCTTTAACAGGTATGTCAGCCATGAAGTACCTCATTCTTCCCATGTCAAGATTCCGCAATCCACAATCCCCGAAATCTGCATGTAGTATTGTGTATATTTATACAAGATCATACTTGATTTTCGAAAAACATGGAACTAAAGATTTGTTGATATTTTATCATATCCTACATGGATAAGCTATCCGATGAATCATAAATTTACCTTATAAGTCAGTATTCAATCGTGATAAGCGGGAAACCGAGTGTTATACGTGTATCCTGCTGCTCCCTATCTTCATGTACAGCCATCTGCATCTGGACCTGATGCTCACCGCTTTGAACCATTAACGGCAGCTCTGGAGCTTCATAGGATATAGCCACAGTAGTAGCATCCGTATATCTTTCTTTGGCCTGCATGGAGATGTTCCCTGCTAAGCTCGCCTCTGTCAGTTTCAACAGTTGATCTTTGGATT
The DNA here is from genome assembly GCF_024213565.1 of Paenibacillus sp. Lou8.1. Classification (NCBI taxonomy): domain Bacteria; kingdom Bacillati; phylum Bacillota; class Bacilli; order Caryophanales; family Paenibacillaceae; genus Paenibacillus; species Paenibacillus sp. Lou8.1. The sequence goes on along the minus strand of NZ_JANAVN010000005.1, from coordinate 15,492 downwards.
CCTTTGTATGCAGCAAACGCTGAAGGGCCGTGTTCCACTGTGCTTGAATTCCCATAGACTTTAATTGCTCAGCACAAAGCTTATGAAGCTGAATTAACCGCTCACGTCCTGCATCATTGCTCTCCAGTTGAACAACTACATACCATTGTCCAGTTTGACGTTCCATCACATTTAAGCGGATTCTTAGATCCTCACTATCACGAACAGAACGATAAACCGTGTGTCCATTTTCTACGAGTTTGTTTACTGTGGGTATATTCAGCTGATCAGCTATCTGTGCCGCCACATCTGCTGGCTCTTCATGGTTAGAAATCCAATCGCCTTGCCACTTCACAACCAGCTTATCCAACGTACCCGGGGTCTGATCCGAGATGATTAACAATGAGCGTAAAGCCGTTTCTGCCTCGCGGGAGTCATTTCGGTTTGTCTGAAGGGTTCCGTAACGCCAGCCAGCTAGTACCAGCACCGTTCCTAATACCAAAATTGCAATAATCCCCTTTTTAATCAGCTCTGCTTTTAACATTATCGTTCCCCCCGCTCCACAACCATCCGTTTCCCACACCTACGCTCTGAATACTTTCTTTTTCGGCTGGATTGAAATCTATGAATCTATCAATAGCATTCCCATTGTCAGAGGTTTTATACACACAGCACTACGGCCAAGCCCTTCTAAAATATTCATCTGCCTACTGGGTGTTCGACCATACATCGTAGGCACCGTAAGAATAGACTATGATCACAATGCATCTTACACCAAAAGAGGTGAAATCATGTTTCCGATTTATCCTGTAAATGAAGCCAATGTGGCACCTCATGGTGGACGTCTGGTCTGTGCCGTTATGCGTGATGGTACACGACACATCGGCATCTTAAGTGGGTGTAGCAAAGGCAAGCTGATGTTGAACGGATATCCACCTTCTTTTCCTGGGAGTCTTTATGCCGGGAGCTACAGTAACAAAGGAAAACAAACCCCGAAAAAGATTTCCTCTAAAAAGAAAAAAAAGAATCCTAAAAACAAAGCTCGTACCTCGGCCAAACTAAATGCCTTAATTAAGTCGCCCAACGCACCTCTGAGCCCATCCTTTCCTTATGACGCAGGCGGATTTGCTGGAAATGGCAGAACAGGCTATCGCGGTGGGTACGGCGGATATGGATACGGGGCAGGGCTTGCATTAGATCTGGCTTTAATCGCCTTTTTATTCCTCCTGATCTAAACAACTTGTTATGGAACACAAAAAAACCGGAGGACTATTGTCGTCTCCGGTTCTTTGTATTCGTTTATTCTACTTCTACTCTGCTAATCCGTTCTTATAGGCATAGATCGCCGCCTGTGTACGGTCTTCCACTCCTAATTTAGCGAGAAGGTTCGTGACATGGAATTTTACCGTCTTAATCCCGATAATCAGCTCATCTGCGATATCCTGGTTAGACTTCCCTTGTGCCAACAGGCGAAGCACCTCCATCTCACGATCAGTCAGCTCCGTATGCGCGGGTGCCTCAGCCTGTGGCTGGCGGAATCGATTCATCATCTTGGAGGCCACCTGTGACTCTAGTACGGACTGTCCGCGTGCAGCTGCACGGATCGCATCCGCTATCTCGGAAGCACGAGACGTTTTGAGCAAGTAGCTGAATGCCCCTGCCTCAATGACCGGATACATTTTCTCATCGTCCAAATAACTCGTCAGCACAATCACCTTGGTCTCTGGAAGCAGGCGAGTTACTTGGCGTGTCGTTTCGATGCCATCCATGCCATCCATGACCAGATCCATCAAAATCACATTTGGCTTGTATTCAGAAGCCAACCGTATGCCTTCTTCTCCGCTTCCGGCCTCGCCGACCACTTCAATACCTTCTTCCGTCCCCAGCACCGCCGCAAGACCAATCCGTACCATTTCATGGTCGTCTACCAGCAGTACGCTAATCGGTAATTCCGTTTCCATGATCATCGTTCCTTCCGCTTTCATCATTAATAACTGGCACGGACACCTCGATCCGTGTTCCTTTTCCCGGAGCCGTTATATACTGAATAGCTCCCCCAATCTCACTGACCCGCTCCTGCATTGTGGATAATCCATATGAAGTCTGCTTTTTCTCATCCAGTTCAAAACCAATACCGTTATCCCGAATCGTCAGCCTGATAGAATCCGGGCGTTGCACGATACGAATTTCCATGCGGGTTGCTTTGGCATGGCGCAATGTATTAGACATCGCTTCCTGAACAATGCGAAACAAGTGGTTCTCAATGCCTTTAACCAACTGTACTCCGCTTTCAATTTCAAAATCAATCTCCATCGGTACCTTTGCCTGCAACTCTTGTACCAAATCACGCAAACCCTGCTCAAGCCGTTTCCCTTCCAGATAGACAGGCCGCAGATGAAGTAGTAACGCCCGCATTTCGGATTGTGCCACGGAAGACATTTCTTCAATTAGCGCAACTTGCCGCTGCGCTTTATCAAAATCCTTATCCAGCGTCCTCCCCACAGCCGTCGCCGTCATTGAAATAGCAAATAATTGCTGTGATACGGCGTCATGCAACTCTCTGGCCAGCCGCTGCCGCTCCTCCACAATCGCAGTCATCCGTGCCTGTTCTGCCAGCTGAGCATTATCCGTAGATAAGCGTTGTAAAGACGTAACTTGTTCCTGCCATTTACGCCCAATCCGTTCCAGCTGCTCTCCCAACCTGCCAAGCTCATCATGCCCTAGGGGCGGCAACTCACGTGCTGGCGTTCCCTTTTCCCACATCAGCAACGTCTCTCTCAACATTTCCAGTCTGCTTTTAAAGCGGTAGCTTTCATAAAATCCGTACATTGCCCCTGTACCAATCAACACCAATATAACGGCTCCTGCAACTTTCAATATCATTCCCCAGGTTGGGAACGACTTCACATATCCATATGTATACAACATATAAAAGACAACTACGCCCACAACAACACACAGGAGGATACCTTCACCCATACTGCGGGTTACCATGTTGGACGTTTTTTTATGATTCATCCCGGCTCCTCCTGATTCAATAAAATCGGACGCGGACATCGCCCGCCAAGTACGAAACGACAAACTTCACTTTATACTCACTCTGCTCAAAATGGGGAGACTTCCAAACCAGTCGATTGAGCATCCCCGCCTCATGATCCCGGTCAAACTGAATCTGTCCGAACAATATGAACATCTCCACCTCTACACCGTAATTATCCGGTAGGGTGATGTCAATGTCACCGAAGATCCCCTGCAAAAATATGACGGGCTCACGTTCCTCTGGGAGAGCCAACGTCAGGTCGGCATCCACGTCCCCAACCACATGCCATATGCTTGTGCTGCGCAGGCTCCAAGGCACTTCATCCCATTTATGATTGGATATAAAATTGTGCTTGAATATGGAGCTTTGACCTTTATGCAGCTTCCTTGAACGTGAATAGAATACAGCTAATGATGCTAGTGTAACTACCACAAACAGGAACAAATGATCCAGTACTAACAGTCCAGCACCAATCGCAAGCATCGTGTAGCCCTTTTTGATTTTGGAATTGCGGATCTTATATATTCCGGCCAACATTAGGATCAGTGCAACCACGGAGAGGAACCCAATCCACTGACCGAATAAAATGATAATCCCGATGCCAATCCCTGCCAGTGCCAAGGCTGATTTTCTTCTCTCCATGCTGCACCCCCTTTTTGTTTATACAGGACGGAAAAGCCATAGTGGCGCAACATTCCGCCATATGGCTTTCCTGAACCATACAGATTAGGCACGATCATCGACCAATGTCCATTCCATACAGCATATCATAATGTCTTGTTTCCGAGTAGTCAGTCCTTCTTCATATCGACTGGTTTAGCACCTGTCTGAATTTTGGACTTAAGCTGTTGAAGCTGCTCATCCACTTTAAACTGTTTTTCAGCCTCAGCCGGATTAACATATGCTTCTCCTGGAGCTTGACGGTAAGGAGCACGCAGTACGTCAGCTTCAGCTTCCATTTGCATGATTTTTTCTTCCATACGGTGGAAGCCCAGTGAAGCAGACCCACTTTCAATCGTGTGCAAACTATTGATTTGAGACATTTGCTTTTTGGCTTTCGCCATTTGAGCACGTGATACCAACTCATTGCGCTTGTTGCGCATTTTATAGAATTCATCTTTCATGTCGTGAAGCTGCTGTACCAATTCTTTTGCTTGAAGCTCAGCTTGTGTATGCAAGTCGCGGTATTCGTCCTGCTTCTGCACAAAATAAATCTTCTCTCCCAACAACTTGCGTGCTACTTCTTCCTGACCATTTCGCAATGCGGATTCAGCTTGTTTCTCACGCTCATTGGATACACGTACCGCTTCCTCCAAACGCTGTTTCATACGTCGTTCATTCGCCATTTGCTTGGCAACCGTTACCTCAGCCTCGTGAATTTCCGCCTCCATATCGCGCAGATATTGATTCAACATAATAATCGGATCTTCCACTTTATCCAACACTTCATTCACCGATGCTCTTGTCATATCCTTCATTCTTTTAAAGATCCCCATTATTTACGATCTCCCTTCTCAAATTGCTCTACTTTTTTGCGTAACTCTGCCAATTCTTTTTTCATTGCCTTTTTCTCGATATCTTCCATCATGGAATCCAGGTCACTGTTCTGACCTGTGTTAAATTTAGATGAGTTGCGGGCATCTTGACCAAAAAACGGGTTCGAATTGCCATATGCACCGCCCTGGTTGTAACCAGTTCCCTGCCCATACTGCGATCTTGTATTGTTACTGCCATAATAGCGTGGATCCTGTTGATTGTAGGGACCGCTGTCAGGGCCAAATCCTCCATCGAAAGGAGATCTCGGCTCCTTGGAGATAACTAGGGCCGCAATTACATAAATCATAAATGTGGTTCCTGCTGTAATAAAGAAACTGATCACAACCAGAATACGAATCCATGTTGAGTCCATTCCTGTTGCGTCAGAAAGACCGCCACATACACCTGTTATTACTCTATCCCGGCTTGATCTGTAAATTCGGGTCATTATCAAATTACTCCTTCCCGCTGTTGTTCAGCTTGCTTTTCAGTCTCGCCCACTCTTGTTCGAGCAGCGATCCACCGCCTTGGGCATCCTGTGCATGGTCGCCCTCACCCCGACGTAAATCACGCAGACTCATCGTTTCTGCTTCCATATCGGCTACCCGGTCTTCCAAGCGGTTGAACATTCGGGGAACATTCCGTCCACCGTATGTACCAGCCCGTTCGTTCATTTGCTGCTGGAGTCTCAACGTCTGTACACGTGCCGCATAATACTGACGCTTGCTGTGTACCGTTTGATATTCTGTCTTTAATGTATCTAGCTGTTGTTCTAGCTCACGTAGTGATTCACGGCTCTGCTCCCACAGTTCTCTATACTGCTCTTCTTTTTCTGCATATAGCATTTTCTCCTGAAGGGCCAGCTTCGCGATATGTTCTTCATCAGCCTTCAAAGCAAGTAGCGCCTGTTCCTCCCGTTTGGTCTGCATGGACAATGCATGATCCAACTGCTGCTTCATCTGTCTTGTATGCATCGCATACTGTTGATGGAGTTTTTCCGCTTCGGCAATTTCCTGGCGGGTATTATACAAGAACTGGTCAATCAGTTGCACTGGGTCTTGACTTTGTTCCAAATGCTCATTAAAGGTCGCTACCGTGATATCGCGCATTCTTCGAAAAACACTCATTTGCGTCTGCTCCTTTCACAATTCGTATCCCATAATTCAACAATTCAACACTTCGTTACTGCAATCTTTCTTCATTCGCCAAACTGCTAAAATCAGTAACGTCTTCTGCGGTCACTCAGCAGGGAAACACCAAATATGATTAACCCGATTGCCAGTAGCGGTCCCAGAAGCCAGGACAGTTTGCCAAGCAAAATCAGTACCCCAAGTACAAGTACGATCCAGCCGAAGATCGCATTTCCTTTTTTCACACCGTAGTAGCCTAGCATGACCATAGCTATCGGAATTAAGTAACCAATCAGATGTCCTAAAAAGTGACCGAAAAACGGAGTAAACTTACCGAGCAGCATAATCGAACCCAACACGATCAGTACAATGGCTAACCCATTCCCTTTGTTAACTCTCATCATCTCTCACCGCCTTTCACTGTGTCTTGCTTATGTCCTTATTGTACGCTGAACAAGCGTTTGACAAAACGGACCCCAGACGGTTTTTGAACCTAGACCTAAGTCGGGGATGAGTATAGACCTGCGGCTATCCTCCTCTATGCTGTTCTGCTGCACGGGCTATCGAGTGTTGCTCACCTGCTTGCTTGGAACGTAGTGAAAGGACGAGACAAGCCAGTAACGCTATAGCTGCAACCATATAAGGCAGATTAATATGAACATCGAACAGCAATCCCGCAACAAGCGGTCCAATCACATTACCCAAGCTGGTATAGGACGAGTTCATGCCTGCCACAAAGCCTTGCTCATCTCCAGCCTGCCGCGATAGAGAAGTGCTTACTGCCGGACGAAGGATATCCATAGCCAGAAAAATGATGAAGGTCGTCAGCATAATCATCACGTACTGTTCAGCAAATAGGGTTAGAAAAATGAACAGGCCCCCAATAGCCAAACAGAGGTGAATTACTTTTTTCTCTCCAAAACGATTAATGATCCATCCAAATATAGTCGCTTGGACAACTGCTCCCAAAATGGAGCCTGTCGTTATGATGATGGCAATATCCATCGGTGTAAAACCATATTTATGGTCAACAAACAGTCCAAATACTGTTTCAAAGTTCGCTAACCCAAAAGCAACGACAAATACAATGAGTAAACCCATGAAATATGGAGATTGATATGACTTGGCAAATTGCTGCAAAAGATTTTCTTTTTGACGTGGAAGCTCTCTATTATATTGTTGCTTTTCCTTGCTTAAAGACTCAGGCAGTACTAACAGAGACAAGATAGCTGCTATTCCCGCAGCTCCTGCTGCCGCAAAAAAGGGAATGCGTATTCCATATGTGGCAAGCAATCCGCCAATCCCTGGCCCGATTATGAAGCCTGTGTTGATCGCTGCATTGATCATGCCCATTCCCTTGCCTCTTTCCTCAAACGAGGTCACGTCAGCAACATAGGCCATAATAGAAGGAGTAAGTAACGCAGCCCCTGCTCCACCCATGATTCGTGCTATGAACAGGGTAGGAATGGAATTTGCCAGTCCAAAAACAAGCTCTGATAACATGAAGATGAACATCCCAGAAACAATTAACTTTTTACGTCCATAACGATCAGACAACTTTCCTGACAATGGTGATAACAAAAGCTGTGTCAACGCAAAAGCTGCAACCATCAGTCCCATCGAGGAACCAGTCATCCCTAGCTCACTTATAAACTTAGGTAACACAGGGACAACCAATCCAATCCCCATGAATGCCAAAAAAATGTTAAGCATCAATAACAGCATTGCTCCTCGATTTCTTGTGAGTATAGACATATTTCCACCCTTCCTTTTCCGTATCTCTTTATTCAACATTAGGTAAACTTCATTATTCTTTTTCAAAAACAATTGAAACTAAAATTGTTTTCTTAGTTTTCATATAAAAAAATGGCCTCTTCAAATATGCAGCATATTGATGAGGCTATTTTTTATTTTTCGACCAATCCGAACAACAAAATATCTACAATAGAATAAGTTGCTTCCTCTACCGTCACACTGTTATCCAGAAAGAAACGCTGATCAAGCGTTAAATTTACAGATTCAATAATAAGCTTCATGATCAGAGCCTCATTTTTGTTCACAATAATTCCTTCTCGGATGCCTTCCTGAATTAATGTTCTAATCGGAGACCAGTCATTTAAATCGGCATGTACCCTTTTCCATTGCTCAGGATAATACTTTTTCATCTGGTCCAATATTCTTAAATCGTAAAACTTATAATACAGAGGCATGACCCTAATCGACTGCTTAATCTTGTCTAACAAAGATAACTCATTATTTTCGATAATTTGCTCAGTTTTTCGAATCATATCATCATTTGTACGCTCAATAAGTGTTTCTAAAATAAGCGTCTTAGACGAAAAATTTTCATACAATGTACGCTTACTAATAGCGAGTCTTTTCGCAAGATCATCCATAGTAAATTTCAATCCATTTTCATGAACTTCATCTACAAAAGCCTCCAAAATTCTTTCCTGCATATTCGTCCTCATTTCTCTCGTACTTAATAAACTGAAAATGTTTTTTCAGTACCACCATCTTACTATAAGATCAAAGACCGGGTCAAATTTAAATCTATTGAGAAAACCTAAGCAAAGTTCTTCCCTCAACTAATCTAAATCCAAGTTAGTTTTGTTCCTTAAATCATGAATATGAATAATAAAAAGGATGATAAAATGCTTTTAAGCATTTTATCATCCTTTGTGTATACCGGCGAGAGGACTCGAACCTCCATGGTTTCCCACTCGATACCGAATATAATCTTGATAATACCTTGTTTGATGAAGTGGAAATTTTAGAATACTTGTACAACTTCTTTAATATCATCAATTTCCTCAAGAATTGCGCGCTCAATAGCAACCTTTAACGTAATCGTAGCACTTGGGCAACCATTGCAAGCTCCCAAAAATCTTAATTTTGCTATACCGTTCTCAACCTCGACCAGTTCAGCATCTCCACCGTCCCGCAGTAAGAAAGGGCGTAGTTTGAGAAGAACTTCCGATACTTCATCGAATAAAACTCCATTTTCATCCATTATGTCAACTCCTCCCATTGTTTTACCAACCGTCAATTCAGACCTTTTTTCACCCTAGATCGTCTGAGTGATTCTTTGCTTTTTGCCTAAGAGTGGCCTCTTGATCCGAAAGTTCCCTTATAAGCGTATAAATAGAGTCTAAAGGTATCATCACACCACAACTTGCGCTCAATCCTGACAGCATATAGAAGCAGAACTGAAGTTTTCGTATCTCTCGGGTAATTTGAGCTAGTTCTGAATCGTCCGAATTATTTTTCTTCATTACTAGCACCTCGCACTTCTTTAAAGAATGATAAAGGTTTGATCTATTAAATTAATGAATCAACCGATGCTTCCTTCCATCTCAAATTGAATCAACCGATTCATTTCAACGGCATATTCCATTGGCAATTCTTTGGTAAACGGTTCAATAAAGCCCATTACAATCATTTGTGTAGCATCTTGTTCTGTAAGCCCGCGGCTCATTAAGTAAAACAATTGTTCCTCGGACACTTTGGATACTGTTGCCTCGTGCTCCAAAGTAATCTGATCGTTTTTAATTTCATTGTACGGAATCGTATCTGATGTTGACATGTTGTCCAATATCAACGTATCGCACTTAATATTGGACTTGGACCCTGCGGAATCGCGGCTGAAGCTGGACAACCCTCGGTAGTTTACTTTTCCGCCCTGCTTGCTGATGGATTTGGATATAATCGTAGATGTTGTCTCGGGAGCAAGGTGAATTACCTTCGCGCCAGCATCTTGATGCTGATCTTTACCGGCTACGGCAATAGACAGGATGGACCCCTTGGCTCCCCGTCCTTTCAATAATACTGCCGGATACTTCATTGTTACCTTGGAGCCGATGTTGCCGTCCACCCATTCCATTGTGGCATTTTCTTCTGCCACAGCCCTTTGGGTTACCAAGTTGTAGATATTAGGAGCCCAATTCTGAATGGTCGTGTAACGGACACGGGAATCTTTCCGGCAAATAATTTCAATAACTCCACTATGCAGAGAACTGGTACTATAAATAGGTGCTGTACATCCTTCAACATAATGGACAAAGCTGCCCTCTTCGGCAATAATTAATGTCCGCTCGAATTGACCCATATTTTCAGAATTAATACGGAAATAACCTTGTATAGGAACCTCGCACTGAACACCCTTCGGAATGTATACAAAGCTACCGCCTGACCAAACCGCACTATTAAGCGCCGCAAATTTATTGTCGGCGGGAGGGATGATCGTCCCAAAATGTTGCTTAAACACTTCGGGGTATTGCTTTAATGCACTATCCGTATCAAGGAAAATAACGCCCTGATCCTCCAGTTCTTTCCGCATGCTGTGATAAACTACTTCCGACTCATATTGAGCGGATACGCCCGCCAGGAACTTTTGCTCCGCTTCAGGGATTCCCAGCTTGTCAAAGGTTGCTTTGATCTCGGAAGGAACCTCCTCCCAGGTCTTTCCCTGTTTTTCAGAAGGGCGAACGTAATACTGGATGTCATCAAGATTTAGCCCGGTCAAATCCGCTCCCCATTCAGGCATCGGCATTTTGTAGAATTGATTCAAAGCTTTCAACCGAAAATTGAGCATCCACTCCGGCTCTTCCTTGATCCGGGAAATTTCCCGGACAATCTCTTCCGTCAGACCTTTTCCAGATTGAAAAATAGACTGGTGCTTGTCGCGAAACCCATATTTATATTCGCCCATATCTGGTGCTTTTTTAGCCATTAGTATCACTCCTTTTTAACCTTTCAAGATTCATTTTGATTTGCTATGATCTGCCTAGCTTGCTTTCCACTAAATCTTTTAGGCGACTGCGAACACCTTCCAGCGGGATCTCCGAAATGACAGGAGCGAGAAATCCGAAAATAACAAGATGTTCGGCTTCACTCCGTGATATCCCGCGCGACATCAGATAATAGATTTGCTCTGCATTTACTTGCCCCACGGATGCAGCATGACCCGCGGTTACATCATCCTCATCTATCAGCAGGATCGGATTGGCATCGCCGCGAGCTTTAGGACTTAGCATAAGCACGCGTTCTGTTTGCTGACCATCACAATGGGTTGCGCCTTTTTCAATCTTTGTAATGCCGTTGATAATGGCCGTAGCTTCTTCAAGCATGACTGCACGCGTAATCATCTGGCTTACCGAGCTTCTGCCAAAATGCTGAGCTTGAGTTGTATAGCTCGATTTTTGATTGCCTGTGCCAATAGCAATCACCTTATTGTCGGAGACCGCCCCGTTGCCTTGTAGCAAAGTCTTGGTATCGCTGGCGGTATAACCATTGTTCATCTCACCGATAATCCATTCCACACCCCCATCAGCAAGAACGACCGCCCGTCGCTGGGTGAAATCTGTTGTAGTTGCAGCAAGCTGATGAACCGAAGCTACTTGCACCTTTGAGCCCGCCCCCGCGAAGACCTCCGTCACACCGTTATGCAATACCTTGACATCATCACCACTCGATACACAATTATCCACATAAGTGATCTTGCTGTTGCTCCCTGCCACAATTAAGACGTGAGGAGCAAAACACACACCGCTTGTATCGTTAAGAAAGATCGCTTGAATAGGTGCTTCAACCTCTACACCGTCTGGGACATATAGAAAAACGCCACCACTCCATAAGGCACTGTGTGCAGCAGATAAACGATGTTCTTCTAGCTTTACTGCCTGAAAGAGATAACGTTGAACCAGCTCCTCATGTTCTTTTGCCGCAGTATGCAGATCCGTTAAAATGACTCCCTGGGCGGCTAAGCTCTCGGACAATTTCGTATACACTACATCCGAGTTGAACTGAACGATTAGCCCGCCTTTCACCGGAGAAGCAACCAAACCTCGAACAACCTCCGGCGCTTCCTCCAAACTAGACCACGCATTCTCAGCTTTGTAATCTCCACTTTCGTAGATATCCCATTTTTCAAGATTGATTTTCTCCACTTTAGGCAACTCCAGCGTCCCTGCCAGTTCGAGTGCGTGAACGCGGCGTTCAATCAGCCAACGAGGTTCATCCTTAGCGCTTGACCATGCGCGTAAATCGTCCACATTCATTGAAACTCTAGCTTGTATATCCACGTGCTGTTCCTCCTCTCCGGCTTTTAAGCTTCCCTTACCGTCTCATCCGTAATCCCAAGTTCCTCCTTCACCCAATCGTACCCTTCAGCCTCCAAACGGTGTGCAAGCTCCGGACCGCCAGATTTAACTATCCGGCCTTGCATCATGACATGCACAAAATCCGGGGTAATATAATTCAACAGTCGTTGATAATGGGTGATGATTAAAAAGCCTCTATCCGGGCTGCGCATCTCATTTACGCCATTGGCCACAATACGCAGTGCATCAATATCAAGCCCTGAGTCCACTTCATCCAGGATCACAAACTTGGGTTCAAGTAGCATCATTTGCAAAATCTCATTCCGCTTTTTTTCACCGCCAGAGAATCCCTCATTCAAATAACGATGCACAAATTCCGGGTTCATCTCCAGCCCCTTCATTTTGCTCTCCATTTCACGGATAAAACGGATTAAGGATATCTCATCGCCTTCTTCACGCCGTGCATTGATGGCACTTCTGAGAAAGTCCGAGTTGGTCACGCCAGCAATTTCACTTGGGTATTGCATAGCGAGGAACAAGCCTGCCTGGGCACGCTCATCCACCTCCATCTCCAAAAGGTCTTCATTGTCCAATGTCACCTTACCGCCAGTAACCTCATATTTGGGATGGCCCATTAAAGCTGAAGCCAATGTACTTTTTCCCGTCCCATTAGGCCCCATAATCGCATGAATCTCTCCGCCATGAATCTCCAGTGTGAGCCCTTTTAAAATTTCTTTCCCTTCAATCTTGGATCTTAATTCCTCAATCTTTAATGTCGTCATTTATCGTAAACTTCCCTTCGGAGTATTCTTCGGCACGCGCCACCAAATCACTCATAAATTTTCCAATAGTCTGCAGCTCAACCTCTGAATAGGATTCAATGAATTGGTAAAACCTTTCTTCTTTTTCTTTGTGCAGTTCTTTATGCAAATGATAAACGTGTCTTCCCTTATCCGTTAAACTAAAGTAAATCTCCTTACGATTGCTGTTCAGTTGACTTCTCATAATGAAGCCCATTTCCAGCAGCTTTGCACTAATTTTAGTAATGCTAGCTTTGGACAACCCCATCTTCTCCACAATCCCGGTATGATTTATCGGTTCATAATCACCAATACAATCAATAACGTGTACACTAGTAATATTGTTGGAGAGCATGTCAATCTGGTACTTTCTGGCCTGTTGTCGAAACGAGTTAAATTCTTGTTCAGTATACAGCTCATTCAGATGTAGCATTTTAATATATTGCTCGTAAAGATGACCTTTAAAATGATTTTGAAACTCCAATTTCCCAATCTCCCCTCTCTTGTAGTAGTTGCAGACCAAGTTCAGTGTCACCATTAGATTATTTTTTGTTCACTAGTGAACAAAATCATATTAACACAATTGATATTGATAATCAATATCAATTGTGTTAAATGTGACGCAATTTTGGAGGCGCTTTTCATGGGTTTGTTGTCATTGTCATCGGCCTCATGCTGTGTTTTGACTAGGGCACGTCCCGGAAATGGTTTTGCCTACCTCTGATCAATTCGGCAGCACCCGGATGGATATGGTAACCGAAGCCAAGTCCAATACCGTTGCCTATGAACGTCATGGTACACCTGCCACAGACCGGGGTCGCTACCGTAAAAAGAGGACAAAGGTGGTGCTTGGCTGAGCTGTTTTAAAGCCGTACCGTCGCGTTTGAGTACGCTATCGTGAGCATGTATGGCAATGAATAATCCGTCAGTTACCTGTGTCTGGATATGTTATGGGGCCAAAGAGTATACCAAAAACTGTAGTTTTTGCTGGTGAATCCGAACAGGCGATGCTCCATTCTAGCCAGCACCGATCTGACACTGGAGGCGACCTAGATCATCGAACTTTATACCGCCCGATTCAAAATCAAATGCACCTTCTGGGCGCTAAAGCAATCCATCGGCGGATTCAGCTACCACTTTTGTAGCAAATCCATTCCGAAGCCCAACCGGTATTTGAAAAAGGATCGGGTTCACCCTCTGGAGTTGTTGGAAGAGGAGAAAGCGCAACGGGACATCCGCCTAACTGTAAAGATGAGAATGGTAAACGATAACCAAAATGGATCCCTACGGGGCTTAAGATAAAAGGAACCAAGAAAAGAGCCGAAATCTTGCTTCAGGAAGCCAGGAAGAATTATCATATGGAAGGACAAGCACTCGCGGTTGAAAACGAAGATATGCTGTAAGAGTAAAAGCGGCTACTCCATCCGTTAATAGCAAAAAGCTGTTCGCAGACTTTATGCTTCAATGGTTAGAGATGATGAAAAACAGTATCGGGCTTATCTCCTATATCTCCTATTCCGACACTGTAAAAGGCCGCGTAGATCCTTTTTCCGAGAGAAAGGGATGTATTGCTTGATGATTTAACTACAGAGGATTTTCAGACCTTGTATACCCATGAAATGAATGTGCAAGGTGTCAGCGCCAATACCGTTATTCATTACCACGCGAACATTTGCAGAGCCCTTCAGTATGCCGTGAAAATAAAGCCGATTGTGGCGAATCTCGCTGACTTAGTTGAAAGCCCAAAAAAGAACAATTACGACGTGAACTTCTACAATGCCGAGGAGCTGAATCAACTCCTCGCAGTAATCCGAGGCGAAAGAATTGAGCTTTCCGTTATCCTGGCTGCCTTTTATGGGCTAAGCCGAAGCGAGGTCGTAGGATTAAACTGGTCGGCTATTGATTTATTGAATTGGACTATTAATATTAAACATACCCCCACATCGGGCAATTTGAATGGTAGATATATTGAAATTGAAAAGGACCGAACCAAGAATAAAGCCAGTCGCCGTATACTGCCACTGGTGGACACGTTCTATGAGCTTCTGATTCGTATGAAGGAATAACAGGAATCCTATCGCTTGTCTTCTGACAATTCTTATTGTCTTGAATACCTGGAGTATATTTATGTAGATGTATTAGGGGTAAGCATGAAAAAAGTTCAGGAATGGCTGGGTCACAGTGATTACGCAATAATAGCCAATGTTTATTCGCATTTGGAGTACAACTCGAAAGTATCTTCAGCTCAAACAATGAGTGAGGTACTAAAACTCGAATAAAAAAAGCTCACTAGAGAATGTCTCTAATGAACTCTTTTAGTTAATACCGGCGAGAGGACTCGAACCTCCACGGTTTCCCACTCGATTTTGAGTCGAGCGCGTCTGCCATTCCGCCACGCCGGCGTATTCAATTATGGAGGCGCCACCCAGATTTGAACTGGGGAATAAAGCTTTTGCAGAGCTTTGCCTTACCACTTGGCTATGGCGCCAGAGTGTAACAAAGCGGACGACGGGAATCGAACCCGCGACCCTCGCCTTGGCAAGGCGATGCTCTACCGCTGAGCCACGTCCGCATAAATATGGCTGGGGATATAGGATTTGAACCTATGCATGACGGAGTCAAAGTCCGTTGCCTTACCGCTTGGCTAATCCCCAATAAGTAAAGGGCGGCCGATGGGGCTTGAACCCACGAATGCCGGAGTCACAGTCCGGTGCGTTAACCACTTCGCCACGACCGCCGCAAGTAATGAATGATTGGCAGGGGCAGCAGGAATTGAACCCACACCAACGGTTTTGGAGACCGTTGTTCTACCTTTAAACTATGCCCCTATAAAACTGGTGGAGGATGATGGATTCGAACCACCGAACCCGTAAGGGAGCAGATTTACAGTCTGATGCGTTTGGCCA